>JAZONP010000028.1:0-16460 GCA_045654565.1 Bacteroidaceae bacterium | reverse complement strand
AGTACCTTGCTCTCTCAATCGTTGGGCAATGAAGCGAAGACCTGCTTGTGACACATCGAAAAAGTAGATGTCGGGGACGAAGGTCAGTGTTTCGATAAAGGCTGGCGCCTCGTCTCTTCCTCTGATGTGGCGGCGCTTGGGGAAGCGACTACCGGGCGAGGTGGCTCGGAATGATGCTATGTGCTCGCCTGTGTTGTTGTCGCGCTTGTGAGTGCAGCGCATGAGGGTGGTGCCTCCCTTCTCGGAGTTCTTCACAAAACGGGTGTCGGCACCATATCGAGCGAGATCAGACGTAATCTTCAATCCCTGCGCGGAGAGGTCGAGGTGAGCGATGGGGTAGGTCTGTACTCCAAGATGGGGCAGTATGCAGGCTACGTTGCCACAGGTGTTGCCGACGCATTCGGTGACGATGGTCTCGGTAAACGTGTTGCGCCTCCCAGGGACAAAGCCTTCGGGATAGTCGCGTGTGACGATGGTGTCGAGGGCGAAGTTGCCACTCAAAAGACAGGTTTTCATATGCGTGTGTTTAGTGTGTGCGGATGCAAAGGTAGTGAAAAGATTTAACATAGGTCGTGAATCTTGTACACCACCTATAAGAATATGCTTGAGTGGTAAAGAAAGGCTTGGTTGATGTCTTCGGTGAACTGACCCTTATGGTTGATGTAACCCCACTGACCGTGAAGGTTGACCTTGATCCAGCCGAGGTACTGGGGAATGCGTATCTCCTCGTAGATGGGGGGAAGGGTTAGGGCGGCTCCGTGTAGTCCTACCTTACCGTCTTTGCGTAGCTCGATATAGGGGGTGCCAGGATGTGCGTCGAGGCTGTCGTATATGGGGGCGAGGAGCTCTGTGTACCTCTCGTTACCATTGAGTGTGAGCAGGCCTACCTTGCCATCGCGACGGAAGGAGCAGAGGTCGATGATCTCGGCATAGGGCTCGATGGCATCGCAGACGAAGGGGTACATCTCCGTGCCTAGACCATCGGCCTTGACGATACCGTACTTGTTGCCACTGCGGGCGATGTAGATCATAGTGGTACCTACGATGTCAAGGAGGCGGAGCTCGTCGTAGAGGGGTGGAATCAACTCTACGTCGAATAGGTCGTGGTACACACCGTAGCGTCCGTCGTGCTCAAACACTTCGGCGTATGAAGTGATGTTGTGATAGTGCCATGCTTCGTTCTCGAGTTGGATGAGTGTGGTGTCATCGTGCTCAGAGGTTTCAAACTTGTTCATCAGTTCGTTGAGACTCTCGCGGGTAAGTGAACGCAACTCCTCGATAGGGTTGCCAAACATGTCGTGGGGCATAGGGGGAGATAATTAGGAGTTAGGAATTAGGAGTTAGGGCGAATGTTTGTTTGCTGCATCCTTTCATCTTAAAACGTTAGTCTGTAATCGTTAGCATCGTTCATCTAAACCCTACGACGGGGTGCTTGCGCTGGATGTGCTCGAGGGACTCGCTATCACAATAGGTGCGCAGGGTGTCGAGTGAGGTGGACTGGTCGTAGAGGATGTAGTCGACCATTCGCTTGCGGGCGATGTTCTCGATCTGGCCACCGCTGAGGCTGTACTCCGAGGCGAGGGAGTAGGCCTCGTCGGTGCTGAGGGTGGGTATCATGGATTGCCAAATGCTCTGACGTGCTTCGAGGCTGGGGCGGGTAAACTCGACTTTGTAGAGGAAGCGGCGCTCGAAGGCTTTGTCCATGTTGCAGGTGAGGTTGGTGGTGGCGATGAGGATGCCGTCGAGCTGCTCCATCTCTTCGAGGATGATGTTTTGCAGGGCGTTCTCCATCTTGTCGACACTGCGGGCAACATGTTCCAGGCGGGTGCCGATGATGGCATCGGCCTCGTTGAACAGCAGGATGGGGGCCTTGCTGCTCTTGGCGCACAGCTTGCGGTAGCGTTGGAAGAGCTTCTTGACGTTCTGCTCCGACTCGCCCACCCACTTGCTCTTGATGTCGGTGATGTTGACCTGCATGATGTCGCGCCCCGTGGCTCGGGCCAGCTGGAGGGCGGTCTCGGTCTTGCCGGTGCCGGGGGCTCCGAAGAAGAGGCAGGCGAAGCCCTTGCGCATGCCGCTCTCGGCGAGGCGGCGCTGTATAGCCTCGAACTGCTCGGGCTGGAGTAGCTGGCTCAGCTTGTCGATGGCGGTGCGCTCGGTGGGGTTGTAGTACATGGTCTTGCTGGTGATTTCCTTATGGCTCAGCAGACCGGCACAGTGATCGAGCGTGTCGTCGGTCTCCCAAGCGAGGCCGAGCTCTTCGGAGAGCTGCTGGCGCACTTCGGAGGAGGGTGACAGGGAGGTGGTGTTGCCCATAAGGTCGGACTTGCTGTGATATTCGAGGAGCTGCTCCTTGAGTAGGGGGTTGCTGCCCGAACTGATGCCAGAGCTGATGTGTCCCCACGACTTACGATCGAAGAGGAAGCGGTATTGGTTGCTCAGAATGCGGGTGTCGCCACTGTTGACATACTCTCTGCAGCAGTAGAGGAAGAGGGCCTGATTGTTGGGATTGTGCTGAGCGATACACTTGCACACGCTCAGGGTGGCGTTCTTCTGGATGAGGTTGCCTAGCTCGCCATGGAGGTCGTTGGCCTCCATCAGTTTGTCGTCGCACTGAGTGAAGAGGTCGTCGATGCGTTCGAAGAACTCCTCGAGGGAGAGACCCTCGTCGGTGGGGGCGGCATACTCGACATTCTTCATATAGGCCTGTGCGGCTGCGGGAATGACGACGTATTGGATCTCGCCATCGATGTCCTTGACCTTGCGGACAATGCGGCGATCGACCAACTCGCCTATCTCGGGCATGTGGGTGATCATGTGCATGTTGCGCGTGTCGAGGTAGTGGGCCATGTTCTTCGTGCTGAGCGGACCGGCATGGTCGATGAGCATGGCTATGACCATCGATTGCAAGGGGGTGAATTGCAGACGCTCCTCGAGGAGAGCGAAAGCCTCCTGTGCATTGGTCAGCGACTCGGGGTCGAGGTTGCAGCCTCGAGACTCGATAAGTACTGTCTCCAGTGCTGCGATGAGGGTGTCCTTACCGCTGACAACCTCTGTGGCTGCAATGTCGGTGGTGGGCTTGGTGGTTCGTAATCTTCTTAGTCCCATAGTTAAGAATTAAGAATTAGAAATTAGGAATTAGGAGTTAGGAAGCTTCGTGCAAGCGAGCGAGAGTCAAGCTGCTTGAAACTCTTACTGCGAGTGAATCCGAAGCCAACAACAAAGTTGTTAATTAGGAGTTATCGTTATAGCCTTGGTTATCGTTGAGTACGCTCACCACTTTAATCTTCTCAGAATGGGTCGAAACTATAGTGACACTTGTCCCAGTCTTCGTCGCTGAGGGGCTTGGGGAGAAACTCGCCCTCGTAGCTGAGGTAGCCCCAGGTGTCACCGAGACGTACCTGTACCTTTTCGTTCTCGTCGGGCTCAATCTCGTCGTAGATAGGGGCCACGAAGTCGCCACCTAAGGTGCAGAGGCCATACTTGCCCTCGTCCTCGAGGATGATGATGTGGTTGAACGGCTCGTAGATGGTGTCTACCTTGGTGGGGAGGAGCTCGGTGCCGTTTGGGCGGAGGAGTGTGGTCTTACCTCCGACATGCGCTCTGAAGTGATTGGTCCACGGGAAGCAGGTGATGTAGTCGTAGGCGAACTCGCACAGGGGTGTGCCGCTGCCGTCGGCCTTGACGATGGCATACTTGTCCTCGCTATTCATGACAGGTACGGGAAGCTCGCGCCAATGATCGTAGCGGTAGCGGTCACCGATGGCCTTGTACAGGGCGGGGATGCGCACCTGGCCGGTGATATCCTTGAGGCCCGTGAGACCATTCTCGGTGAACTCCTGGTCGAAGAGGTCGTACTCCTCGCAGAGCGCCTCCATCTTCTCGATGTACTCGTTGGCGAGGTTGAAGTCACCGTTGCGCATAGCTGCGTTCATCTCTGCGTTGTAGGTGGTGAACTTGTTGATGATCTCACTGGTGGGGAGGGCTTTGTTCTTCTGTGTCATAGCAGTAAAGACTTTAAGGTTAATGTATACGTGTTTTCAACTTTCGTGCTGCAAAGTAATACATAATTTTTGTGAAAGGCTGTGAATCTTGTACACGCTCGAATGAAGTGTTTCTTGGCAATAATATAGAATGCTCTTTCTCGCCACGATGGTGTCTTTCTGAGCGCAGCGAAGAATCTCGCAAAGTGCCCTGGCATAGTCCCTGCGCGGGATCCTTCCTATCGTCAGGATGACACAAGACGCTGGGTAAACTACGATATTATTACCAACTTTACTGTTGGAAAAACTCGTGTTCTCAGTTTTCATGACGCAAAGTAATATATAATCTATGAGAAAAATCGTGAATCCTGTACACGGCCCATTTTTAGACGATTTTGTTGGGAAGTACTTGGAAATGTCGAATATTTTTTATAATATTTGCAAGCCGAGTAACGAAAAATCTTATACTAATCTTAGTACCTATATATATTATGGCAAATCCTACTTATCCATTCGACCAAAAAATCTTGGAACTTATTACAACTCTGACTGAGACTGATGACTTGGTTGATTTCAAAAATTCTTCTAAAGCTCTAGGTTCAACTTATGAAATAATTCGCGAGAAAGTGTCGCGAGGTGCGTATGAATACGCGAGTGGTGAAATAAGGGCTAATGAAGATAGGCCTTCGGATTATCAGCGTGTGGATATAAATTCATGGAAACGTGCGTTTGGACACAATGACTTAGGTAAAGGAAGTGAGTGTAAGGGTAAACTTCTCATACAAATTCCAAAATTTCTCGAATTTGATAATTGGGACGATATGATGGACAACCTTGACGATTTGCATCAGTGTGTTGTGATAGATAAGCGACCCCGTCGTAAAGCTGAAGATGTGTCGGAAGAAATGCCGTATACTAACTTCAGCCATCTGAGACCGGGTGATGAACTGGATGTGTATTGGCCTAAGAGTAGCAAATATGAGGCACCAGGCGAAGCCTGCATGAAAATCCGTTATCTGGGAAGTTATGGAACTTATGGTGCTCCCAAATTCCATATCAATGCCGTACAGAACTGCTCACTCGAGGCAGGAGAGGATTTTGATGCCCAGTGCTTAGAGGAGGGCATGAAGATTATGCTCACCAACAGACGACTCAACAATCGCCACAGAGGCAATTATGTGAGCGGTAGTGCGGTGACCTCTATCAAGATTTTCCCGAAGAAGCGATAAGGGCATTGAATACGAGGTGTAAAAGAGAATGCAACAATGTAGGAGTTTATTCTATTGGGTAAACTCCTATATTACTATTCGAGTTGATGCAAGTAAATAGATTGACATATGGAAGTTAGAGAGATTTATTTTGAATCTGAGAAACTGCAAAGATGGAAGGATACGTCTGACGAACTGAGGCTTTCAACATTGATTCATTATATGCAGGAATATAATGTGGATGAAAGCTATGACCATTATGTTCTACTAACTTTAGCAGCCCATGGATTCTTAGGGATAGAATACAATCGTCAGTCGGCTGACGACTCCGTACTTCGATATATGGATAATGAAACCATCTCATCTTTGTGGGATGACATATATATATGTAAAGATGAGAATTATAGCATTAGTATTGTTCACACTGTGCCTGATAATCATCCCTTGCATCTATTTGTGGAGTATGCCCAATCACATTATGTCAATAATTATACGCACTCGCACGACTTTTATGCTTCAAAGTTTGAAGCTGATTTTGAGCTCTCCTATTTGCTGTTGTTGATAGGGGAAGAGAAATTGCGTGAGAATTATCGTAAGATTATCCTTGATACTTACCAACCGAAAAGTGATGGAGCATTAAGGGAGGTTCCCAATGAAAATATAATAGATTTAGACGAATCATATTTGTCTCACTTGCACGATGGGGTATTCCCAGAGTCTACGACAATACAAAGATGGTATGGCGAGTGGGAATCGTTCGTTGTGAACTTTTTGGATATCAAACATGGCTGTGTCTTTGATCTTCATGCGGGGGTCGGTACTTTGGCTATGTTTTTGAATCTTGACAATGTTGTATATAGGGCAAATACGCAGCATTCAAAAGAACGTAATCTGATGAGCATGCTATTCTATACTGACGTTGCTTTTGAGGACTATTATGCGAGAAACCAGATACAATTGAACAAAGACCTGATATCTTCTTGGGAGGAGGGAAAATTGGCTGATTATGTTATTGCAAACATGTGTAACATTAGAACTGAGGATGCCAATGACTATAGGAAACGGCTTTATGTCTTTGGTGATATCATTGATCAAATGTCCTCGGAGGGAAAGTCGCTTGTGGCATGCAACAACCAACAATTGAAAGACGCTTCTTCTTGTATCTCTCTCATTGATTCGATTATTTTACTGACACATGGTAAAAGTATAGTTCTACTGAATAAAAACAAAGAGAATACAAAGAAAATCAAAGTATATGATCGAACAGATTGGGAAGACTTTACAGCAGAGCAGTTATTACAAAGCATACGTGAGCAAGAGAACTTGCATATACTTACCCCAGAGGACATAAACGATATGGGTGGGTATTTTGATATCAATGCGTTCAAACGAAATCAATACAAGATAGATGTTCCTGCTGGGGATAAGCTAATTAAGTTAAGTGAAGTGCTTACTTTGCAGAATGGCTATAGATTGAGGAGAAGCATGAAGGATGTCAGATTCTTGCGCTCTGACATTAAAGATTATACTCCATTATCGCCTTATGTTACTGCGGAAAACGGTGAATATATATCCGAATCCGACGCGAAGGATAGATGGTATCGCTTGGTAGATCAGAAACGTTTGGTCATAATAGCTCTTAAAAATCATTTTCGTACGTTCATCTTTGATCCAAGGGATGGTGAAGCTGGATTTCCTGATTTTAGCTCTTCTTTTATTGTTGATGAAGAAAAAGTAAATATCGACTATCTTGTATATCAGATGAACGAGGAGTATTTCCTCAAACAACTATTTCCTTCTGGCGGTTTCTCTAATTATATACATCCAAAAGCAAAAGACATCCTCTCCTGCCGAATCCTCGTGCCCGATGTAGAGTCAAGCGTAGAGCGACAAAAGCAAATCATCGAAGACCTGCGTCAAAAAGAGATCGCAAAGATTGCTCAACGCTATGGATTCGACTTGGGTAAATTTGTGCAGTACAAGGCATCTGACTTGCTCAAGGGAACAACGTTGAATAAGGGGAAATACACCGTCGAGGGTGTTATCGGTCATGGTGGCTTTGGTAAGGTCTATAAAGCAAGGAACGAGGAGACGGGAGAGATAGTGGCTATCAAGGAATTCTTCTATCACAGCCGCCAAGTGAGAGACCCTGAGACAAATAATGTAAGGACCAATTTTGCGGACATAGGCTATGTGGACGATGCAAAGGAGAAATTTCGTCGTGAGAAAGCGAAGATACAGGAGTGTGCTCACGACAACATCGTAAAGGTCTACGAAGAGTTCGAGGAGAACAACACCTGCTATTACTCTATGGAGTATATCGATGGGGAAAACCTCGTAAATAAGAAAGGCATCGGAGAGCGTGAGGCGCTTGCCATCATCAGACAGGTGGCTGAAGCCTTGAAGGCGATGCACGCAAAGGGATACAACCACTCTGATGTGAAACCGCAAAACATTCTTTTGGATAGCAATGGTGTGGCTACCTTGATTGATTTCAGCGGTGCGCACCACTATGAAGATGATGAGAAGGAGAGCTTGTCAATAACGGGCAATTCGATTCCCATGGAGATTAAGACACCGGGGTATACGCCAGATTGTGCCTACGAAGCGGAGGGCTTCCATGCTGGCAGGGATATCTACTCATTGGGAGCGACATTGTACTATATGCTTACAGGTAATAAACCTGCAACTATCGATAAGCAGGTGAAGCCCGACAAGATATCTCCTAAGTCGTGGAAGGGCATTTGTAAGGCAATGGAGGAGGACCCAAGAATATGGCTCAGAAGCATGGATGAGTTCTTAGCCCTTCTGCCTGGCGATGAGGAAATCGGTGATATAGATGTGCCAGAGCCAACAAGAAAATGGCGAATAACTCCAAGACCTGTAGTAGAACTAAAGAATGACGAAGTGTTTGTCTTTGGCAGTAATAAAGCAGGACATCATAGTGGTGGGGCAGCAAAGCAAGCGCTAAAATGGGGGGCTAAGTGGTACGTTGCATCTGGTCCCATGGGACAGACATACGGCATACCCACAGTAGGAGTTCATGGACTTGATGAGATCGAGAGACATGTACAGCAGTTCATAACGTATGTCGAGGGGAATGACCATATAACCTTCTATGTGACCGCTATTGGCTGTGGCTACGGAGGATTCGCTCCCGAACAGGTAGCTCCTCTCTTCAAGGATTGCGTAGATATGTCCAATGTGTATCTCCCTGAAAGTTTCTGGCAAGTATTTATGACTAAGGGATTCATAAGGGGCGAGGACTATAAAGTTGCTCTTAGGGGTAATCATACCAAACAACGTGGTATGCAAGAAGGTGGTGATAAGAAGCATGATGAGACTACAAAGAAGGAGCAGGAACGCAAGGAGAAGAGGAGAAGTTTTAGGGAACTTGTGAAGGCTTTTAAAAATGATTAATAGGAATGCTACCTATTTCAATTAGAACTTGAATTTCTTGGCAGAGTAGCGTGTACAAGAATCACAGCACGATTGAAAATTTGTGATTACCTTTGCGGCATAAACCATAAAGAACTGTTTATCTATGCTGACCAATAAGAAAAGTATCATTGTGATAGGCGATGTGCATGGACGCACGTCGTGGAGGCAGATTGTTGACAAGCATCCCGGATGTCGATTCGTGTTTTTGGGTGACTACTGTGACCCTTATGAGACGATACCCGGTGAAGCGGTACTCGATAATCTGAAGGAGATCATCCAAGTCAAGCAGTCACGCCCCGACGAGGTGGTGCTCCTGCTGGGCAATCATGATGTGCACTATACTGAAGATGGTGCACCTATCGGGAGTAGGTTCTCTTTAGAGTATATGTTAGTTATAGAAGAACTCTTGACTGCTTATGCCGACTGTTTCCAATGTGCATATAGCGAATGGGGCATCTTGTTTACTCATGCTGGTGTGTCGGAGGCGTGGTTCCGTGAGTCGTTTGCAGGTGATGTCGATGGTGACATAGCCTCGCAGCTCAAAGCACGGTGTTCTGATGAATCTGTCTTCCATTGTGGCGCTTCGAGAGGGGGACCTCATCCCCATGGCGGAATCTACTGGGCAGGAAAGAGTGAGATGAGTCGTCCGCTACGGGGAACAGTGCAAGTGGTAGGGCATACACGTACCGATGGTGTGGAGCGCATCGAGAGTGGCAACGGCGTAGTATATTTTTGCGATTGCTTGGAGAAAGGTAAATACCTGATGATTGATAATGCGGACATTCCGCAGTTCTACGAACTCGGAATAGATGATGAGGAGAAAAGCAAGATTGGTACATCTATGCGTTTTCATATTTCAGAAACAAGCTTCTATGAAGATGGTCGTCTATGTCCCGAACCGAAGGAGACTCTGGAGGAACTGGAAACAATGTACATGGGGGCTTGCAATAAGCTTAAGGCATTGCCTCGAGAGATCTCTGCAGACGAATTCGATGAGAACGATATAGAGGCTTTCAATGTGAGCATGGCTCATATGAATCTATGTAGCTATATCGATGAATTGGAGTGGAAGATAGATTTGAAAATATTACATCAAAAGAGAAACTCGTAGCAAAGCTGAATGGGTGAACTAGAAGATCATCCTGCTCAAGCAGTCTCTATTTGTCTTTTATTATAGCAAGGAAAGCTAACGCATCGGAGGGAAGAGAGTAGGGTAGTGTACCTGTATCGCGCAGTTGCATCAAGAGACGTCCTGTGAGATTGGGTCCCACCCATTGGTCACCTTCTAACTTGGCACTCCAAGTGTCGGCAGGCTTCTTGGGATTGGCTTGCTGCTCTATGATGTAGCGGCCCCGGCTACGCTCGAGTTCTTGACGAAATTGGGGACACTGATGATACTTTTGCACTATGCAGAACTTGAGTGCATCCACTATCATCGTCCCCCAGTCGCTACGACGATACTCGGGCTCGTAGCTCTTGGCTGTCATCTTGATATTAGCGCTATGCTTGTTGTGTGAGGTAATTCCATGCCAGACACGACGCACAATCTCCTCATCATTGAACTTCATCATTTGAAAAAGGTGCTCGCACGACTTGAAAGTGACACCTTCTACTACGATGGGCGATGAGGCCATGTTGCTGAAGATACCCCATTCGGCATGCGTGGAGCAGAATACGGCACATTCGGCAGCGGGATAGCTCGAGATACCCCAATACTCGGGGTAGTGGGCTTGTATGAATGGGGCTACGCTATGCTTGCTCATAGTGTTTCGTATCTTTCTTGCTTATGGTGTTACGTCTTTTCTATCTGCCAATACCCATTTCTTACATTTCAACTCGATGGCTATCTCTTCGACCTTGATGATACGTATGTTGGTGGGATTGAACACGGCAATGTTCTTTGGACCATCCGGCTTAGTCTGTGCGGTGGGCCACACATTATATTTCACTCCAATGCTGTCGAGCAGTTCGGCGGCTAGTCTCTCCTCTTCACGATCGGTCTCTTTGGCTCCGGTGAGTGTGCGACCTATCCATTTGCGAAACTCCTTGCCAGCCTCCTTGTATTCTGCGGGGACACGCACTCCGAGTTTCTGCTCTACCAAGGTTACAATGCTGTCATGAACGGGTTTGGCTGATATGAGATGATTGGTCTCGGTGAGATCGGGTATCTCTACGGTGTAGAGATAGTGCTGGGGCTGTACCTCCATGTGGCGGGGTTGCGAGTAATGTACGGCTGATTTTTCAACTTCTGTAAGGCTAACGCCGTAGCCGAACTTGATACCAGTGCTTTTGCCTGCATCTGCTAGGTCAAAGTGGTCGAATAGTTTTGGAGAACCGTGATATAGTTTCATTAGTTACAGACTGTTTGTTATTTCTATTACGCTTCGAGTTTCGCCTTTGCGCTTTACTTTGATTTGTACGGGGATGCGTTCGATGAGTTCTTCGCGGTGTGAGATGATGCCCACTCGGCGGTTGCTCTGTCCGGCAATCTCTTGCAGCTTCTCGAGAGTCATCATCACAGACTCGAGGCTCTTGTCGTCAAGCGTGCCAAAGCCTTCGTCAATGAAGAGGATGTTGACATTCATGTCGGAACGATTGAGCGAAGAGAGTGCGAGCGATAGGGCCAGTGATATCATGAATCGCTCGCCTCCAGATAGGATGGTGGCACTGCGCACACAGCCTTTGTAATAGAGGTCGTGTACAAAAATCGCCAGTTGCTCATTCTCCTCACTGCAGGTTAGACGGTAGCGATCTGTAATCTGCTCCAAGTAAATGTTGGCATTGCTCAGCAGAGGACGAAGGATGTGAGTTTGCACAAGGGTACGGAACTTGGTTCCGCCAAAATATTTATTGAGAAGGCTCCACTTGTTTAGATTCTTTTCAGCCTCATTTAATTTCTCCTTTAATAGGCTGCATTTTATCTTGTGCTCCTCGTTTGCTATAAGTTTTTGGTTTATAGCTCCCTTTTCTCCTATAATCTCTCCCTTTTTGTTTTCCTTTTTCTGCAAGGTCTCTTGTAACTCAGCCTTGTTGGGGATACTATCAACATCTGCAACGCCGAGTGTTTGTAGGGTTGTCTCAATCTGCTTTTCTGAAAGCTGTAGAGCTCCTGTGTGTATGTCAAGTTGCTGGCGAATAGAGTCCAAGTATTGGTGTTTTGCTTCCAGTTCACTCGCTCTTTCGTTGAGCTTTGTTAGATAGGTCTCGTCTTTTCCTGTTGCTGTGTGGTAGTCATCAAGGGTAGACTTACACGATGCAATCACCTCATGTTGTTGCTTCACTTGGCTCTTCAAGGTATTCACTTGGCTTATGAGCATTGTCCATGCTGCCTGAATGTCTCTACACTCCATGAATTTCGCTGCAACAGTCGATTCACATTCGCGGTACTCGCTATGTATCACCTCTAGGTGTGAATGTAGGGATGTGATCTGCGCGTTGGCGATCTCTATTTTGCGTTCGGTATCTACGGATGCAGCCTTTCTCTTCTGGTATGCTTGGGCTTCATCGGTGAGCTTGTTCAAGGTACCAGGCATATCACTTTTCCAGTCGGGATAGAAATTGTCGAGTTGGTTAGCCAAAGCCGATGTCAGCTGCTCTACTTCGTCTTGCGTCTTCTGAGACTCTCCATATAACCTCTCTATAGCTTCGATATTATTCTTGAGGGTGATCTCAGCTGTCGTAAGTTGTTTCTCTGCCTTCGAATAGGCTTCGTCAAGTGATTTCTTTTGCTGCAGGAAAGTGTTCAAGGTCTCCTGCAATTTGTTGATGTGTTTCTGCTTCTCTTGTAGTGCTTCTTCTTCTGCATCTCTGTTGCTGATTATTGCATCTATCTTAGGAAGTACATTAGTGGGGACAAGTTCGTCGCTATCCATCAGCCCCCATATGCTAAGTTCACGACCGATGCCTCTCTTCTCTTCCTCTGTGTCGTTGATGTTTTGTCGCAGCTGTTTGTCCTTGTTGTCAAGGGCACCGACAGACTTGTCATGCTGGCTTTTGATGGATTTGTAGTTCTCTTCGCACTTGTCACACTTTGCTGCTAAACGTTGTTGCTCCTGCTCGATGGGAGTGAGGATATGTCTGAAATCCTCCTCGGCGTAGATATTATCCAACTTTTGGCCACACAGAGGGCAATGTTCTACCTTCTCATCAACCAAACGTTTGCGAAGGGTCATAAGCGTTTCTTCGAGGCTCTGTTCCATCGTAGAAAGTCGTTCGTTGGCCTCTTTGGATTTTGCTTGAGCAACCTCCATGGCTTGTTTGGCCTTCTGCATGGTTTCATTGAGCGCTGCTAAGCTCTGTTTTTCTTTTTCAATGTTGGCTTTTTCGTCAGCAATCTTGCTGAGGGCTGTTTGTAGTCGTCTGATGCGTTCGGTCAGTTGCTGTAATGCATTCTTCTCTTTCGCAATAGTCGATAGCCTACTGTTTACCTCATCGGGCTTGAGTTCGTTTTGCTCTTTGATGACATTGTCTATTATGGTTTGGTGCGCATTGACTTTCTGCTTGGTTTTTTCTGATTCGACCTTTGCAGAGTCAACCTTCCGTCTTAGCTCTGCGCTCGTCTCCTTCTCTTTCGTCAGTGACTTTTGTGTGATGTCCAGCTGGGCTTGTTGACGCATCACCAACTCTATCTTGTGATTCGTTACCTCGTAATTGGTGTATAGCGCATCTCGATTGGCACGCTTGTTGAGCCAGCAACTTTCCTTTTCGGCTTGGGTTTTCAGGTTGTCCAACTGCTCCTCACGTGCTTTCAAGTCGGCATAGAGTTGGCGGTATTTCTCCTGTAGTGTTGTTTTTTCTTCTTGTGCTTTGAGTAGTGCGCTTTCAGCTTGCTTCATGTTGAGCAAGCACTGGCGTTCATTAATCGTGGCATCCCAATCTCGTACGAATAGCTCCTTATCTTTGTACTCGTCGCTTTGGATGGTAGCTTCCAACTTCTTCTTTTGTTCCGATGCTGCCACTTTGCTGGCGATATATTGCTCCAGCTGCTCAATCTGCTTGATGGTGTCGCTGGTGGTTGTAATTTGGGTCGATAGGGCATTCTCCTCCTGGTTCAACTCGGTAAGTTGCTGATTGTATCGCTCTATATCCTTAGGTTCTAATTCGTGAACCTTTTCCGTTTCGTAGGCCGTGTTTGCATTTTTTTTGATCCCCTCTGCCTTCTGATAAAGCTGGGTTATTGCTGCTCCATACTTGGTGAAATGCTCGGTGTTGGTCAGTTTTTCGAGGATAGACTCACGCTCATCCTTTTTTCCAGTAAGGAATGATGCGAACTGTCCTTGAGCCAGCATAGCCATACGGCCAAACTGCTCAAAGGTGAGTCCAATGGCGCTGAGGATAGGTTCTCCGCTCGTGTAGTCTACTTTCTCATAATCGCTTGTGCCTACCTTTACCGTCCATATGACGTCGCTATACTTCACACGGTGGTTTCCGTGTTCATCTCTTTCTCTTTTGTTGGATAGTCCCAGCTCAAGACGAGCACGATACTCTATCTGGTCGTTGCCTTCAAACACGACTTCACTGTAACAATCATCATTGACTGTTATTCCTATTCGAGTATATTGTTCAATGCTGCTGATATTGATCTCCTCGCCATGTTCGACAACAATCTTATTGTTTTGCTTGCCGTTGACTCCCGCACAACGTGGTGTTTGCTTATAAAGCGCCATAGAGATGGCGTCGAGAATGACCGACTTACCTGCTCCTGTCTCGCCTGATATGAGAAAGATTGGAGCGGGTTCACCTGTGCCCAAATCAATGAGTCCGTTCTCGAAATCGATGTCGGCGCACTCGATAGATGCTATATTTCTAATGTGTAATGATTTGATTTTCATTGTTACTTCTTTGCTTTTCCTTTTCCTTTTTCTTCCTCTATACGTCTCATCTCGGCCTTAACCTCTTCGAAAGCTTCTCTCACCATTTCGATATTGAGGTCTTTGTATTGACCTATGGTCTTTTCAATGAAGAGGATAGGGTCGGTCATCTGTTGCAATTCTGCAACTTCGAACTCTGTTTTTTTTATATTCAGAGTGTCGCTACTCGGAACTCCTGTCCATATAATCTTCGGATTATAGCGTACCTCTTCTTGGGTTGAGGCGATGTGCTCATAAACCATCTGGTTGAAGTTGGGACTAAGTGCTGCATTGTAATCGACCTGCATCCTGATATATCCCTTTCCATACTCTTTACAGAATGCGTCCACCCCATCGAGCGCTTCCTGTTCGCTCTGATACGACTCACCACCTATGGGTAACGTATAGAAATGGCGCAGTTCATCAATGCGCAATTGGCGAATCGTTACGTTCCCTTCATGCTTGTCGATATTGACTACGCTCACGGTGTGAGGATACTGCTCGTCGCAACTGACGTGTAGTGCACTGCCTGAATACCTGACCACACCCGAAGGGTAGGTGACACATTCATGCTTCATACAATCCTCTTGGTATCCTATGGTTTGTGGCTTGTGTATGTGGCCAAGTGCCAAGTAGTCGTACCCCTTTCCCGTTGCTTCTACATCCAATGTCTTTATCTTACCTATTTCTATACCATGCCCTGTGGCGTCCATGCCAGTCATCGCAAGGTGTCCCATCATGACGATGGGCTTTTGGCTTGTGTTCATTATTGCTACATGGTCAAGTATAGATTGTATTAGTGCTTGACGTTCGCCAATCATATAGGGTAGGGCGATGATATATCCTTTGTCGAGTGTGATGATGTAGTTCTCCATCCAGGTAGGGTCATCACTTTGGAGCAGATCCAATGAGGGAGACGTTCCTACCAGATGTGTGTTGTGTAGCTTCCACACCGATGAGTCGGCTTGTATCCTCGAAGCCGAGTCATGGTTGCCTGCTGTGATGACGATATGCATGTCGGGGCAAGCCTGGTGGAGGCTTACGAAATATTCGTTGAATGCTTTCTTCGTGGTAGCTGACGGTTGTTGTACGTCAAAGACATCCCCACTCACCAATAGCGCGTCGGGTTGCTCTTCTTTGCACCACTGGGTAAGTTGGTCAAAGAAGTGTTTATGCTCATCGCTGCGTTCGTAGTTCTGGTAGATGACCTGCCCGAGATGCAGGTCGGCAGTATGGATAACCTTCATCGTTTATTTGTTTAAACAGTTGATATGCAAAGATAGCATATTTATCCAAAACTGCAACTCGAAACAGATAAAACAATAGCCGACTCTCACACAGAGTCGGCTATTATTTATATAAGGTATTGACCTAATTACTTGAACTCGTCCCAGCTCTTGATGGGGATGTCGCCGGCGGTGAGGCCACAGAAGGCGTTGATGAACGCTTCGGCAAGGCGAGCATTGGTGAGCAAGGGGATGTTGAGGTCTACAGCAGCACGGCGGATCTTGTATCCGTTGGTAAGTTCACCGGCAGTGAGGTTCTTCGGAAGGTTCACCACCATGTCGATCTCCTTCTTGTGGAGTAGGTCGAGTGCCTGGGGCTGCATGCCCTCTTCGCTGGGCCAGTATACGAGGGTGTTCTCCACGCCATTCTCAGTGAGGAAGCGTGATGTGCCACCGGTAGCGAAGAGCTTGTAGCCCTTGCTCTGGAGCAACTTGGCAGCGTCGAGCATAGCGGCCTTCTGCTTGGCGGTACCTGTAGAGAGGAGGATGTTCTTCTCGGGGATACGCTGACCTACAGAGAGCATGGACTCGAGCACGGCGATAGAGGTGTCATCACCGATACAGCCTACCTCACCGGTTGATGCCATGTCGACACCGAGCACGGGGTCGGCCTTCTGCAAGCGGTTGAATGAGAACTGCGATGCCTTGATACCTACATAGTCGACGTCGAAGAGGTTCTTCTCGGGCTTCTCT
>JAZONP010000027.1:0-6063 GCA_045654565.1 Bacteroidaceae bacterium | reverse complement strand
TGAGGAATACTTGGATGAGATTCGCAATGGAAATATTATCTGTGACGGGATTAATGTAGAAGAAATAAAAAGAGCAATACAAAAAGACTGATTTTTGAGCATTAAAACATTTTCCGCTCATTTCCCTATCACGGGCTCCTATAGTCTACTTGCGGAGATAGGTGAGGGTTTGTATTTGACACACAAGTGGCGTGTGTGTGGAGTATGAATTAGTATAAAATTTGTACATTTCGAATAAAACGTATACCTTTACCGATGGTAATGGTGTAAGAAAGTTATTACGCAACACACTGCTATAAAAATATTTGAGGAGAAACGGGTACGTACCGTATGGGACGACCAACAGGAGAAATGGTATTTCTGCATCAATGATGTGATTGCAGCGTTGGCAGATTGTAAAGATCCTGTAGACTTTAAGAAAGTTCGTAAACGTGATCCTGAATTGGATGATTTCGTGTGGGGTACAATTTGTACCCCTCGCCAATTCGTATCCACCGATGGTAAGAGACGTGCTACGAATTGTGCTTCATCATTAGATACGATAATACAAACCATAATATGACAACGAACCCAAATTATGAAATTCTTACGTGATTTGTTCTTGAATGAGAAGGCCATTCTGTGTGTGATTATTTTAAACTCTGTTCTTCTCTTCCTACAAGAGAGCGGAGTCAGTACGCCACTGATCAATGTGATGGATGTGGGATGTACCATTATCTTCATTATAGAAATGGTGGTAAAGCTTTGTGTCTTGGGATTCAAAAAGTATTGGAGGTCTGGATGGAATCGTCTGGACGGAACTTTGGTGGTGCTGTCAATCCCATCGCTCATCGTGTATTTTATGCCGAATGTGTCGTTTGACCTCTCCTTCTTGTTGGCGCTTCGAGTGCTGCGAGTTTTCCGATTCTTTAGACTTGTGCATGCTTTCCCCGGATTCACACGCTTATTGACTAGTTTCGGCGTAGCGATGAAGAGGTCGTATGCAGTATTTATTGGTATGTTTGTTCTGATTATTATATTCGCAATGATTGGCTGCGGCTTATTTAAAGATGCTGCGCCTGAATATTTCTCAACTCCGTTAGATGCTATCTACGCAACTTTCAGAATCTTTACGGGTGAAGGCTGGAACGAAATCCCTGATACAGTAGCGCTGAATATGTCCAATGCTTGGGCACATGTGATAAGATTGTATTTTTGCATAATTCTTATGCTTGGGTGTATCGTTGGCATGTCTCTGCTCAACTCTGTCTTTGTGGATGCGATGGTGTCCAATGGTGATACTAGTATCGATGACAGACTTGACTCAATTGAGGCCAAGTTGGAAGAGATTCAACAGAAATTGAAATGATATTCCCCGAAGCGCCTGCATAATAAAGGCATTTTTGCAATGTATAGCGTTTTAGGTGTAATAAATTTTGGCAATAATATAGATGTTGTCCAAAACGTCTCGTGTCATTTCGAGTAAAGCGAGAAATCTCGCAGAGTGCCCTGGCAGAGTCCCTGCGCGAGATCCCTCGGCGCTTCGTTTTGTCGGGATGACACCATCGATGAGATTTTAGTGTTGGTGGACAATTGCTATATTATCTCCTAAATTTTTTTGCCCATGGGGCCTAGTACTAATAGTACTAACACCTTGGCAGAGATTCGAATCTCTGCCAAATGTGTTTAATGAATGATAGGTGAGAGTGCTTAAGGACTTTACTCGTAAATCGTAGCCACGATGCGGCGGTTACCGCCGTAGTTGCGGAACTCGCAGAGGTAGATGCCTTGCCAGGTGCCGAGGGCGAGGCGGCCGTCGGTGATGGGGATGGTGAGGCTCACACCGAAGAGAGAACTCTTGGCGTGGGCGGGCATGTCATCGGCTCCCTCCATGGTGTGCTCATAGTAGGGCTCACGCTCCCGCACGAGGCAGTCCATGATTTGGCTGAGGTCGGTACGCACGTCGGGGTCGGCATTCTCGTTGATGGACAGTGCACACGAGGTGTGCTGCACGAAGAGGTTGAGCAGCCCCGTCTGAGGCAGGGGCTGAGGGAGATGCTCCAACACCTCTCGGGTAATCAGGTGGCATCCACGGCGCTTGGCCGGGAGGCTGAAGGTGGTTTGCTGTATCATACTTGTGTAGTGTTTAGTGTGTTTCGTGAATTTTTGCTAGTTCTGCGTGAAACTATCTTGTACAAATCTACTAAATATATTTGATAAATCGCTCGGCTTGCAGTAATTTCGCGCCAAGTATGAGAAAGAAACGTCTATTCCTTGTCCATATATGGAGTTTGTTGGTGAGTGGTGCTGCGCTTCAGGCACAGACAGTGCCCGAGTTTGGTGTGCCGTTTGACTTCCCGTTGCTCCTGAGTGGCAACTTTGGCGAGTTGCGTTCCAACCATTTCCATGGCGGGCTCGACTTCAAGACACAGGGCGTCACGGGCAAGCCGCTCCTGGCTATTGCCGATGGCTACATCTCCAAGGTGACGGTGACGCCCGGAGGCTATGGCAATGCTCTCTACATCACACATGACAATGGCTACACCTCGGTACACGGGCATCTCGACCGTTTCCTCCCCGAGATAGCTCAGCTCGTACACGAGAAGCAGTATCGCGAGCAGTCGTTTGTGGTGACCCTCGAGTTTGGCCCCGAGGAGTACCGCGTGAAGCAGGGCGATATCGTGGCCTATGCCGGTAACACGGGCTACTCGTTCGGCCCACACCTGCACATGGAGATACGCACTACCGACACGAACGAACCCATCGACCCGTTGCCCTTCTACAAGCATCTGATAACGGACAACATCGCTCCGCATGCTACACATATCATGGTGTATGGAGCAAAGGGTGATGGCAAGGTAACCTCTGCTGCCGATTCGAAAGAGGTGAAAGAGATGGATGGAAAAATAATTTTCAATTCTCAATTTTCAATTCTCAATTTTCTAACCGCTTGGGGCCGCATCGGCACGGCCATCTCGGCCAACGACTATATGGATGGCACGACAAACAACTACGGGGTGCGCTATGTGCGCCTTTATGTGGACGACAAGCTGGTGAGCCACAGCGATGTGGACCGCTTCTCCTTTGACGAGGACCTGCTCATCAACTCGTGGACCGACTATCATGTGCAGCGCACCACGGGGCGCTGGTATATGCGCTCTACCATTGACGAGTACAATGACTTACGTATGCTTCATGCCGATGATAGCATGGGCTGGATAGATATCAATGAGGGACGTGACTACCACTTCCGCTACGAGCTCGAGGACCTCTATGGAAACACCTCGGTATACCGCTTTGTGGTGCGTGGTCAGCGGATGGAGATTCCATATCGTTTGCCCAACTACTTCTATCGTATGGACGCTTCACGTGACAACCGCTTCTGTGCCAATGGCATTGAACTATGGCTTCCTCAAGGACAACTTTTTGAGACTGTGGACCTGGATTATGATGTGCTGACCTCTGATACGGATCAAACAGAAATTTATCAGCTGACCACGACTCGTGTACCGCTTCGCAAGTCGGCAGAGCTTACACTCCCCGTCCTGCCTCAGAGGGGTGTTGATGCGGAGAAACTCTACGTGGCTCGTGTCGATGGTGAGCGCCGTATCTCTTGCGGCGGAACCTATAGGTATGGACGCATCACGGCTCAGATCACAGAGTTGGCATCGTACACTGTGTGTGCCGATACTGTAGCCCCCAAGATCACGCCCATAGGAGAAACTGCCTGGAGGAAACGTGGCGTGGTGACCTTCCGCATCAGTGATGGCGAGACGGGCATACGCAGCTACCGCGGCAAGATTGACGGCAAGTGGGTACTGTTCAAGTACAGTAGTAAGAACGCTCGCCTATGGTGCGACCTCAAGGCCGAAGGCATCGGCTCCGGCAGCCACGAGATAGAGATCGAGGTGGAGGATATGAGACGAAACGTGAGGGTTTTAAAGATTAATATTTAATGATTAAAAGTTTAACGAAGACGATAACGAAAACGATAACCGCACGAAGTGCATTAACCAGGCGAAGTGCATTAACCAGGCGAAGCCGATTAACCATGGCATAGCCATATTAACCGCACCGAAGGTGCATTAACCCGTAACCCCTAAACCGACAAAGCGAAGCTCCGAGGGATCTCAATCCTCAACTCTACACACTAAACTATAAACACTACACACTAAACTATAAACTAAAAACAACACACAATGAAAAAGCTATTCTTGACCGCAGTGACACTGCTTGCCGCTATCACCAGCGGTATGGCGTGCACAAACCTTATCGTGGGTAAGGCCGCATCGGCCGACGGGTCTGTCATCGTGAGCTATTCGGCCGACTCGTACGGCATGTATGGTTACCTCTGCCACTATCCCGCAGCAGTACATGCCGAGGGTACTTGGCGCGAAGTGTATGACTGGGAGACCGGTCGCTACACGGGTCGTATCCCCGAGGCTGCGCAGACCTACAACGTGATTGGTAACATCAACGAGCATCAGGTGACCATTGCCGAGACCACCTTTGGAGGTCGTGAGGAGCTGGTCAACCCCGAGGGTATCATCGACTACGGAAGCCTTATCTACATCGCCCTGCAGCGCTCTAAGACCGCCCGTGAGGCTATCGACGTGATGACCTCGCTCGTCGAGGAGTATGGCTACAACAGTGGTGGCGAGAGCTTCACCATTGCAGACCCCAACGAGGCGTGGATCATGGAGATGATAGGTAAGGGTCCCGAGCACAAGGGTGCCGTGTGGGTGGCCATCCGCATCCCCGACGACTGCATCTCGGCTCATGCCAACCAGGCCCGCATTCGCCAGTTCCCCTTGAAGGACAAGAAGAACTGCCTCTACGCAAAGGATGTCATCAAGTTTGCCCGTGAGAAAGGATACTTCGAGGGCAAGGACAGCGAGTTTGACTTTGCAGCAGCTTACTGCCCCGTCGACTTCGGTGGCCTGCGCTACTGCGATGCCCGCGTGTGGAGCTACTTCAATATGTTTGCAGCTACAGACATGAATGCTTACCTTCCCTGGGCCATGGGTGACGCTTCGGCTACTCCCATGCCTCTCTACGTACAGCCCAAGCAGAAGGTGTCTGTTCGTGACGTGCAGCACGCCATGCGCGACCACTACGAGGGTACCCCGATGGATATCACCGGTGACCTCGGTGCCGGTCCCTGGTCGATGCCCTATCGTCCCTCACCCTTGAGCTTCAAGGTCGACGACACGACCTACTTCAACGAGCGCCCCATCTCGACCCAGCAGACCGCCTTCACCTTCGTGTCGCAGATGCGTAGCAATCTCCCCAATGCCATCGGTGGCGTGCTGTGGTTCGGTACCGACGATGCCAACATGGCCGTGTTTACTCCCGTATACTGTTGCACCAACGTGGTGCCCGAGTGCTACAAGCGCGAGAAGGCCGACCCCGTGACCTTCTCTGCCGAGTCAGCCTTCTGGCTCTTCAATATGGTGTCCAACATGGTATATCCCCGCTACTCGGCCCTCATCGGTGACCTCAAGAAGGTGCAGCAGGAGTGCGAGGATGGCTTCGCTGCTGGCCAGGCTGCCGTAGAGGCCAAGGCACAGGAGCTCTACAACGACAATCCTCCCAAGGCTGTGGTTATGCTCACCAAGTACACCGCCGAGACAGCCATGTCTACCATGGAGGCCTGGGGTAACCTCGCCAAGTTCCTCATCGTGAAGCACAACGATATGGTGGTGAAGCCCGAGGAGAATGGCGTATTCAAGCGCATCGAGACAGGCGAAGCCGTGAGCCCCGTGCGCAATGGATACCCCGAGCACTTCAACCGTCGCGTGGCTAATGAGACAGGCGACCGCTACTTGATGAAGTAAACCGCTCTTCGTGTAATAAGCAAAAGCCGCAGTATTCCCGCTGCGGCTTTTCTTTTTTTTAAGCACTAATATAGATGTTTACCCAATCCATGTATTTCCGAGTTAGTGTCATCCAGAACGAAGTGAACCTTTAGGTCGCTGGCCCGTAGGGGAAAAGCAAGGATCTCTCAAACGTCTCATGGTGAAAAAGGACTCCTCGGGGAAACTAAAGTTAATGGTGCTAAAGCACGCTCCTCTGGGGGAGATA
>JAZONP010000026.1:0-11785 GCA_045654565.1 Bacteroidaceae bacterium | reverse complement strand
CGTCTCGACAAGAACCTCACAGCTGCCGACATGCAGCAGCTCGCTACGGGTATTCAGCTCGAGGATGGCGAGATCCATGCCGACGAGGTGAGCTACACCCACGAGACCGATAAGACCCTCGTAGGTGTAGAGATCCACAGCGGTCGCAACCGTATCGTGCGCCGTATGTTTGAGCACTTGGGCTACCACGTACTCCGTCTCGACCGCGTGCAGTTTGCCGGACTCACCAAGAAGAACCTTCGCCGTGGCGACTGGCGTTTCCTCACTGAGAAGGAGGTGAACATGCTGCGCATGGGAGCGTTTGAATAATTGACAATGGAAAATTGACAATTGAAAATTCAGAATTCATAAATCATAATTCAGAATTAAACTAAACATGAACACAATCATTAGAACACGTATCGTTGACCTGTTGCAGCGCACCGACTTTGGCGCTATGGTCAACGTCAAAGGATGGGTACGTACTCGTCGTGGTAGCAAGCAGGTGAACTTCATCGCGCTCAACGACGGTTCTACCATCAAGAACATACAGATTGTAGTAGACCTCGAGAACTTCGACGAGGAGATGCTCAAGAAGATCACCACTGGTGCTTGTATCAGCGTAAACGGTGAGCTCGTGCAGTCGGTAGGCGCAGGCCAGGCAGCCGAGATCCAGGCACGCGAGATTGAGGTGTTGGGTGAGTGCGACAACACCTACCCCTTGCAGAAGAAGGGACACTCTATGGAGTTCCTCCGTGAGATTGCTCACCTCCGTCCCCGTACCAATACCTTCGGTGCTGTGTACCGCATCCGTCACAACATGGCTATTGCCATCCACCAGTTCTTCCACGAGCGTGGATTCTACTACTTCCATACCCCCATCATCACTGCTTCGGACTGTGAGGGTGCCGGTCAGATGTTCCAGGTGACCACCATGAACCTCTACGACTTGAAGAAGGATGAGAACGGTAGCATCAACTACGACAACGACTTCTTCGGTAAGCAGGCTTCGCCCACCGTATCAGGCCAGCTCGAGGGTGAGCTCGCAGCAACCGCTTTGGGTGCCATCTACACCTTCGGTCCTACCTTCCGTGCCGAGAACTCCAATACTCCGCGTCACCTCGCTGAGTTCTGGATGATCGAGCCCGAGGTTGCCTTCAACGACATCTTCGATAACATGCAGTTGGCCGAGGACTTCATCAAGCACTGCGTACGCTGGGCACTCGACCACTGCTACGACGATGTGAAGTTCCTCAACGACATGTTCGACAAGGAACTCATCGCCCGTCTCGAAGGTGTTATCAAGGAGGATTTCGTACGCCTCCCCTACACACAAGGTATCGAGATCCTCGAGGCTGCTGTGGCCAACGGTCATAAGTTTGAGTTCCCCATCTTCTGGGGTGCCGACCTCGCTTCAGAGCACGAGCGCTACCTCGTGGAGGAGCACTTCAAGCGTCCCGTTATCCTCACCGACTATCCCAAGGAGATCAAGGCCTTCTACATGAAGCAGAATGAAGATGGCAAGACCGTTCGCGCCATGGACGTACTCTTCCCCAAGATTGGCGAGATCATCGGTGGCTCAGAGCGTGAGGCCGACTACAACAAGTTGCTCACTCGCGTAGAGGAGTTGGGTATCCCCATGAAGGATATGTGGTGGTATCTTGATACACGTAAGTATGGTACATGCCCCCACTCAGGCTTCGGCCTCGGCTTCGAGCGTCTGTTGCTCTTTGTGACCGGTATGACCAACATCCGCGATGTCATTCCCTTCCCCCGCACTCCGAACAACGCCAACTTCTAATAACATTCTGTTATATATGGTATGATAAAACTATGGGGTAACCTCACGAGGTTACCCCATAGTTTTATCTAAAGGTCTAGGATGCTCTTATCTGTTGCTTTCAAAAGCTTTGTACTCACCTAAAATCATAAACTCTTTGGTGAGTGGGCGTACGGCATCAATGCTTTGTCGAAAGCGAGTGTAGTCATTGAAGGTGACGTCAATATAGAACATATACTCCCACTCTCGGCCAATGATGGGGAGTGATTGTATTTTGGTCAGGTTGATGCGATAGAAGGTGAAGATGGATAGTATAGCAGATAGGCTGCCCTCTTCGTGGGGTAATGAGAATACAATGTTCGCTTTGTCGGCATAGCGACTTAATGCCTCAGCACATAATGAGTCTGTACGTCCTCGGTCAGCCACCACGAGGAAGCGGGTGAAGTTGTGCTTATTGGTCTCAATGTTTTCTTGCAATATTCGCATGCCATAGAGTTCGGCTGCATATGTGGAGCAGATCGCTGCATGTCCTTTTAGCTGCTTCTCTTTAATCTCCTTTGCGCTGAGAGCTGTATCTTCGGCCTGTACGGCTTTTAATTCGGGATGGTGCTGAAGAAAGGCTTCGCACTGTGCCAGAGCTACGGGGTGTGAATGTACTTCGTGCAGGTCGCCCCAATCTTCGTCGGGTAAGCAGCATATGCAGTGCGCAATGCGTAGTTTCTGTTCGCCTACTATGGCCAGCCCGCTATTACGCAATAGTTCATAATTGTGGAGCAAGCTGCCTGCAATAGTGTTCTCTATGGCTACTAATGCTACGATGTCACTATCGGACGCTAATATGTCGAACACTTGGCCGAAAGTCTCGCAGCAGATAAGTTCTGTCTCTTCATCCTTGAAGTATAATCTGCTGGCGATATCGTGGTATGACCCTTCGAATCCTTGTATGGCTACCTTTTTCATGTTGTTTGTTCTGTAAGTCTGTTATACAAAGGTACAAGCTGATTGTAATGTCTGGATGTTATTAGGAATAAAAGTTCGAAATGGCGTTTATTCCATAAATAATGATATGTGGTCTGACGATGACTTTTTTACGTCGATAATACGTTGGTTGCGGCTGCCACGAAAACGGAGAGAAAGGTCGCGTTCTGCTTCTATGTAGCAACCATCGACGATGACATCGCATAACTCAACCAAGGTTTTGCGTGTGGGATGTTGTAATAAATCTTCAAAACGGTAGCCTGTGTAGCACCATATGGTTTTGTTGGTGTGCTGCCGTAACATCCGCGCTAAAGCGATGAACCCTTCAGGGTGAAGCATTGGATCACCGCCAGTGAAGGTTACGTTCATGTCAGCATCAACGATGTCTCGGAACAGCTTGTCTACGGCAATAGGCTGTCCGCCACTTGTGTCCCAAGACTGAGGGTTGTGGCAACCGGGGCAATGGTTTTCGCACCCCGCGCAATAGAGCGAGGTGCGAAGTCCTATGCCATCGACCGAGGTCCCGTACTTGATGTCGAGGATACGTATTGTATTACTCGTGGATGACGCGGTCATTGAGTTCTGCCAGTTTAGCTCTATTCCAACGCTCCGTAGTACCTACAAGATAGCCTGTGATGCGCTGTAGCTTGTCAATCTCTTCGCTACCACATTTAGGGCAAGTGGTCAGTTCTTGTTGTGCGTCTTCATGTCCGCAGTGCATGCAGCGATTGCGATTGTGGTTTACCGAGCAGTATCCGATGTTGTACTTGTCCATCAAATCTACGATGTCCATGATGGCTTGAGGGTTGTGAGTCGCATCTCCATCAATTTCGATGTAGAAGATGTGTCCTCCTCGTGTGAGGTCGTGGTACGGAGCCTCTACCTCGGCCTTGTGCTTAGGTGAGCACTTGTAGTATACGGGCACGTGATTAGAGTTGGTGTAGTATATCTTATCGGTAATGCCGGGAATCTCGCCAAAGGTCTTGCGGTCGATACGGGTAAACTTACCAGAAAGACCTTCTGCAGGAGTAGCAAGTACGCTAAAGTTGTGTTGGTAACGCTCTGAGAACTCGTTGGCACGGTCACGCATGTAGGTTATGATGCGCAAGCCAAGCGCTTGAGACTCGTCGCTCTCTCCATGGTGCTTTCCCGTAAGGGCAATGAGACACTCGGCCAAGCCGATAAAGCCGATACCAAGGGTGCCCTGATTGATGACACGACCGACGGTGTCGTTGGTTGTGAGCTCTTCGCAACCACTCCACAAGGCCGACATGAGCAAGGGGAATTGCTTGGCAAGGGCGGTCTTTTGGAAATCGTAACGGTCGCACAGCTGTCGTGCGGTAATCTCGAGCAGCTCGTCAAGTTTAGCAAAGAAGGTATCGATACGACGTTTCTGATCTTCAATCTCCATACACTCGATAGCGAGACGCACGATATTGATGGTCGAGAATGAGAGATTGCCACGAGCAATAGAGGTCTTCTCGCCATAGCGGTTCTCAAAGACGCGGGTACGGCAACCCATCGTGGCTATCTCGTAGCGATAGCGCTGGGGGTCGTCAGCACGCCATTTCTCGTGCTGATTGTAGGTTGCGTCGAGATTGACGAAGTTGGGGAAGAAGCGACGCGCTGCAACCTTACAAGCAAACTTGTAGAGGTCATAGTTGCGATCTTCGGGGAGATAGCTGACTCCGCGTTTTTTCTTCCATATCTGTATGGGGAAGATGGCGGTAGAGCCGTTGCCCACCCCCTCATAGGTCGACTGCAGAAGTTCACGAATGATGCAGCGACCCTCTGCTGAGGTGTCGGTACCATAGTTGATAGACGAGAATACGACCTGGTTTCCTCCACGTGAGTGAATGGTATTCATATTGTGGATAAAGGCCTCCATCGACTGGTGGACGCGGTTGACGGTACGGTTGATGGCATGCTGCTTGAACCGCTCGTCGCCTTGGAGAAAGAGAAGGTCTTGAACGAGGTAATCCTCGATTTCAACATCGTAAAGGTGCTTGAGATCCATGCCAGTGAGGTGCTCGATGTTCTTTACCTCCTCGACATAACTGCGACGCACATAGGGTGCGAGATAGAAGTCGAACGCAGGGATAGCCTGTCCGCCATGCATCTCGTTCTGCACAGTCTCCATCGAGATGCATGCCATGATTGAGGCTGTCTCGATGCGCTTGGTGGGGCGGCTTTCACCATGTCCGGCCTGTATGCCATGTTCGAGCACCTTATCCAAGGGATGTTGGATGCAGGTGAGCGACTTGGTGGGGTAGTAGTCTTTGTCGTGGATGTGCAGATAGTTGTTGCGCAGAGCCCAAAGGGTCTGTTCGGAGAGTAGGTAGTCGTCGACAAAAGGCTTCGTAGTCTCTGAAGCGAACTTCATCATCATGCCTGCTGGGGTATCAGCATTCATGTTGGCATTCTCGCGCGTCACGTCGTTCGACTTGGCATCGACAATTTCAAGGAACATCTCACGCGTCTTTGCCTTACGAGCAATGCTTCGTTTATTACGGTAGGCGATATAGCTCTTGGCCACCTCCTTGCGGGGTGAGGCCATGAGCTGCAACTCTACCATGTCTTGAATTTCCTCCACGGTAGATTGCTCGTTGCCGCGAAACTCGATGCGGTCGACTATCTTTGAAACCAATGCTTCATCTTCACCACGTTCGGTGGTGAGCATCGCCTTGCGTATGGCGGCTGCAATCTTCTCGCGGTTGAAGCCAACGATGCGCCCATCTCTCTTTACAACTGTCTGTATCATTGTTATATGTGTTTATCTTACTGATAGGAAATGCTTATCCTTTGCAAAGATACGAAAAAGACCGAAATACCAATCATGTCCATCTTTTATTTTTCGAACCGTACGGCTACATCGTCGTAGGCAAAGTAGGCTGGTTGGCTATAGCCGTAGCCATTGTCGCTCGAGCCGGTGATGTTGAACTCTACGCTTACTACAGCACCCAGAGCGGAGAGGTCCCACTTGGCCCATTCGGCGATGATATGCTCGGGGCCATCGACGAGATAAAACTCTACAGTACCCGTTTCATTGCCGTCAGCATCGTAGCCTGTGGCGAGAATCTTTACCCAGTCCTCCTCACCGATGTTGGCCGTAAGGCCATTGCCATTCATATAGCAGTTGATGGCATAGGCGGAGTTGTTCACATACATATGGTCGATGACGCGAGCCTCTCCATCGGCAAAGGCGAGCGAAGGAAGGTTTTCGGTGCCATTATAGGGGCTGTTGTCCTTGTATCCGAAGTGCATGCAGAAGTTGGGCGAACCATTATGCCCTCCTGCTCCCTCTTCACCATATACGCGGAGTTGGTTCTCGTAGGTACCATAGTTTACATAGTCTGTCGTTGCATAGTTGGATATGGCGTGGCCACCGCCCCAGAAGCAGTAGGCATAGTAGTTGTAGGGGAAGGTGTGGGTAAGTTCGGTGTTGCCTTCGTCATACCAGGTGTATTCGCAACTCATGTAGTCGCCATAACAAAGGGGACCTCCATATTCGGGGTCATCGATGAGGTCGCTCCAAGTCGTAATTTCCACGCCGGCATAATCCAAAGAATAAGGGGTAAACTTGGCATCCTCGTCCTCGAAGGTGAGGATACGCAGTTCGTAGGTGGGCTCGGGCGTTTCGGGTTCCTCGGGAGAGGGATCTTCGGGCATCTCGGGCTCTACCCATTCTATCTCGTCAAAAGAGAAGGATTTGATGTCTGACACCTTAAAGGTGAGCACGGTGTCTTGCAACTCTATCTTCATTACCTCGGTCAGTTCTTGGGCATGGATTGTCACAAAGGGGATGAGTGTCAGGAGGGATAGGATTAATCGTTTCATCTTCTTATAATTTTAAAGGTTTGCTTGTTGTTGATTTGGATAAGGTAGATACCTGCGGGGAAGGCAGTGAGGTCGATGGCGACACCATCAGACTCGGAGGTGAGCGTCGCTGGGATGCGGTGACCATCGAGACCATACACCCCGATGTGGCTCGCATCGTCTATGCCGCGCACTAGTACCGTTGCATTGTCAGTATAGACAATCTGCACCATATGCTCGGGAGGTGTCTCGATGGAGGTTGGGGTAGGGGCATACCATCCAAAGTGGAAGTCGGCAATGGCGCCACGCAGGTAGGTGGCACTGAGGTCGGCAGTCTCTACATGGAGGCTGTCGTCATGGATGGTGGCTCGCGGCTTGTCGGCAAGGACAATGGCCACGGAGTCACCTTCGTGGAAACTGATGATGAGCGAATGTAACTCATCGGCTGCAGCAGCTGATGAGGCGGCAAGCAGCGGAATCAGCAGGTGAAGTAATCTCTTTTTCATGTTGTTAATGTTTTTTTGAATGAATAGATAGTATGATAAGCGCTTATCTTTTCTCCTTATTTTATGATTACCTTACGAATACCCTTTGCAGAATATTCGATGTAGATGCCTGGCGTGGTGGGCGCATTGATGAGATGGCCTTGCATGTCGTAATAAGACACAGGGCCGAGGGACGTAGATTCGGCACAATCCATCCTCGTCGTATCATCGGTGTCATCGCCCAATAGGTGTAGGTCATAGGCTCCCATGATTTCTGTAGATGTCTCGCCAAGCCAACCGCAATATTGGTTTACGGCGCAATAGACCTTGACAAAATGTATGCCGGGGAGATGCACCCGTTGCCCCGTCTCATCGACCGCCCATTCGAGGTTAAACTTTGAGCGATCGTCCGTATTGGGATGGTTATCGGCATAGCCCCAAGCATAGGCATACTGCACATAGTAACTGCCCGTGCCGCTCTCGTCGACATAGTTGTCGGCAAGGAGTGCACCCTCGAAGGTCAGCGACTCTTCATCAAGCCATTGGGGATAGTAGCTCTGGTGGTGATATACATTGCGATATACGTGTCCCGTGTGACCAAGGTTATCGACCCAACGCACATAGGAGGTGTCGTTGATGAATGCATACTCGGGATTGGGAGTACGCTCCTTATCCTCGTCGGGGCGGTAGTAAGTGATGCGATAGTCATGTATGGTGGTGGGGCTATGGTACTCACTGCCTGCCAGTTCGTACCATGCATCGTCGGGGAGACCATTGTCGTTGGCGTCATGACTCACGAGCACGATGCCCGGCTCACACGAGCCGCCCTCCCTCGATGCGCTCGCATTGGGGTTGGCATTGCTATAAAAGGCATTGCCGAGGATTTGGATATCCATCTTGCCCGGTCGGTTCTCTACCAGGTGGTCGAAGCCAAAGGTGACATACCCTCCATAACTGCCCAAGGTGATGAGCACTCGCTCATCGTGTGCAATGCACTCCTCGGCCTTGCGAACCATATCCTCGGCCGTGTCGCCCTCATCGTAATAGGGCATCTCGTTGACAAACTGGCCCGGTGCAGGGCGATACTCATACACCCTGCTGATGTAGGGCGATTGTGCAGCTGCTGCAAGCGTGGCAGACAGGGCTACAATAGTTAGAAGAGGTCTATTCATGAGATAATGGTATAGTGGTAAATGCAAAGTGTGCAGGAATGTCGCCCGTACGCACACGCCACTTCATCGCCCCCTCGGGGGTGAAACAATAGAGGTAGCCGGGCGATACGTAGTTACCCGCATCGGTGATATAGAACTCGCGCGTGGTGCGGTTCACTGCCACGCCGTAGGGCATGCGTATCTTCTGCTCGGTGCCGTCGGTGATGAAGTTGTCGGTGACCACCTCGTGAGTGCGCGTATTGACGATATGGTAACTTATCTTCCAGTTGTTGGTCACATAACTCCAATCGGTGCCATAGATGTAGAGTGAGTCGCCCGCAAGGGTCATCTCGGAGTTGGGTACGTCTAGCGAGTCGCACACGGCATCGGTACGTGGGTCTATGACATACGTCTTTGACCCTCGTCCATAGTAGTCGCCTCGCGACGATACCCAGATGTACCCTTGGCGGTCTACCTCAAGGCGGTGGAGATTTATGGCTACGTCGATGGTGTTTACCACGCTGAAACTCTCGATGTCGATGACCGAGACAGTACGATCGTAGTTGGGGAAGCGATAGCCGCCACTGTTGGCCACATAGATGCGTCCGTCGCAGATGACAAGTTCATCGGGCTGGTAGCCCACGGTGCAGGTATCAATGACTTCCATGCGGTCGATATCAATTTTGGCTACATAACCCAATCGGGCATTGGGATCAATCTGTACGGGACCGGCATAGCTGCTCACATAGGCATAGCGTCCCTCGAAAGCAATGTATCGGCAGTTGGGGATAGTTATCTGTGCGATGTGGTGTGCTGTGGCTGCGTCCATCACCTCCACGAAGTGGGAGCAGTTGATGACAGCCCATAGTTTTCCGTCATAGATTTGCAGGTCGTTGCCTACATCTCCAAGTTCTTTCACTACACCGGGATTCCTTTCGGCATAGATGTTGCGGATATACTTGCCCGTAAGTGCATCGTAGTAGTCAAGCGTACACTTGTTGCTACCCATGTTGCCCTCATTGAGCAGATAGAATCCCTTGATGGCTGCCGTATCCTCTAAGGCTATCTGCATGGTGTCTACCTGCTCCTCTTGGGAGGGAATGATGAGCTCGTCATCGGTACGGCAAGAGACAATAAGGGGGAAGACAAGCAGCAGTGCTGCTCGTAAAACGTTGTGTTTCATATGTCTGTCGTTTAAGTTACTTCTTAGGTGCCTATCAGAAGTTAAGGTGGATAAATAGTTCCCTGTTAGGGTAGCACGAAGGCAATATCTGCGGGAACATCGCCCGTGCGTACCTTGTCCTTACTGTTACCTTTGGGGGTGAAGCAGTGGAGGTATCCGGGGTTGATGTAGTCGCCTGCATCGGTCACGTAGATCTCTCGTGTCGTGGGACTGACGGCTATGCCGTAGGGGGTGCGTATGTCGGTGGCGTCGGTGATGAAGCTCTCGCTTGCGACCTCGCGAGTACGAGTGTCAATGAGGTGATAGCCGAAGGTGTTCTCTCCCGTGGTGTAGTCCCACACAGAACTGTAGGCATAGATAGAGTCGCCCACAAGGGCCATGCCCGAGATGGCAAGGTTGAGCGAGTCACACACGGTGCGTGTGAGCGGGTCAATGACATAGGTCTTGGGAGCTATGGCACCATAGTCGCCACGTGACGTTACCCAAAGGTAGCCATGGCTGTCTTGCTCGATGAGGTGAAGGTTGGGGGCTACATTGATGGTGTCGACAACACAGAAGTTCTCGAGGTCAATGACTGACACGGTGTAATCATAGTCGGGAGCGCGGTATCCACCACTGTTGGCTACGTAGAGGTAGTCGCCACTGACGACGAGCCCCTCGGGCTGGTAGCCTACGAGACAGGTGTCGGTGATGGTCATGAGGTCGAGGTCGATACGAGCCACATAGCCACGCTGAGCATTGGGGTCGACACCTGCCGGACCTGCAAAGCTGGTGATGTAGGCATGACGTCCCTCGAAGGCCAGGTAGCGACAGTTGGGAATGGTCAGCTGGGTGATGTGCTGGGCTGTGGCGGCATCCATAACCTCTACGAGATGAGAGTTGTTGATGACAGCCCACAGCTTGCCGTCATAGATTTGCAGGTCATTGCCCATATCGCCCAATTCGCCAGAGGTCTCAGGGTTGGCCTCAGCGTAGATGTTGCGGTGGTAAGTGTGAGTGGCAGCATCATAGTAGTCGATGGTACTCTTGTTGCTTCCCCAGTTGCCTTCGTTGAGGAGGTAGAAGGAGGTGCTCCCCATGTCGGCCGATACGCCTTGTGAAGGCACAATGTCTTCGTCGCCACTACGGCAGGAGGAGATGAGCAGGCCTATTCCTAATAGGGCAGTGAAGGTGCGAATGATTGGTTTCATAGTGTTATAGTATTACGTTAAGTTTGATTCTGAAGTTGGTCCCTGGCATGGGGTAGCATTGTACCACCTCGTACTGCTGGTTGAAGAGGTTGTTCACCTCGGCAGTGAGGCGTAGCGTGCAGGGACGCAAGGTGATGTGTCGGGTCAGCGAGAGGTCGCTGGTGTACCACGGCTTGGAGTAGTTCTCAGGGATATTGGCGCTGGCCTCGTAGCGCTCGCCAGTGTAGATGAAGCTATAGTTGGCGCTCCATGCTCCGTACGTGGCGGTGACGATGGCCGAGAAGGCATGCCAGGGGATGTAGGGCAGCTGGCCGCCGTAGAACTCGCTCGTGCGGTCGGTGTGGTCCATGGCACGATTGAAAGTGTAGGTGCCTGTAGTGCTGATGGCAGCCTTACCCACTTGCCACTGCGCCTTGACCGATGTGTCAAGTCCCCAAATGTGGCATAGACCGAAGTTCATCATCGTCCAGCGGAACTGGTTCGAGGTGGGCATGGCCACAATTTTGTCCTCCACCACATTGTAGTATCCGTCGACCTGCCACTGTATGGCTCGTAGTAATCCACGATCCCAGGCATAATCATAGGTGAAGCCGATATCGTACTGCGTGGTATACTCGGGCTTCAACGCCTTGTTGCCGATGAAGGTATAGTAAAGGTCATTGAAGGTGGGCATGCGGAAGATGCGCTTGTAGAAGGTGCGGAGAGCCAATTTTGAGTTGTGCGTTGTGGATTCTTGATAGCTGCCTGGCATCTTATAGCTAAGGGCTATGGTGGGGGTGAACACGCTTTTGTTGCCAGCGGCGCTGCTTGCCATGCGGGTGTGGTCGTCGACAAAGGTGTGGAGCAGCGATGCCTGTGCCGAGAGGTTACCTGCGGAAATATTCGTGGCTAATGAGGTGAGTGCTGTCCAACGGGTGGGGTACACAAAGTTGACCAGATTGGCATCGAGGTAGTTGTACTGTATGTCATTGGCCAGCGAGAGCGACATCCACGAAAGGGGAGAGTAGAGGTGCGATGCCGAGAGGTAAGCCTCGGTCTGCCGGTAGTGGTTGTCGGTGTACATGGTGGTCACGTCGAGTCGTGGGTCGCTCAAGTAGTGCAGGTAGTCATAGGCAACCTTGCCATTGAGCAGGAGCGAGTAGCGGTCGGTAAGTCCCTTGCGCCAGGAGCCTTGAGCAAATAGGGAGGTGTCCCACTGGCGATCCTGATGGCGGAACTTGCCT
>JAZONP010000025.1:0-6283 GCA_045654565.1 Bacteroidaceae bacterium | reverse complement strand
TGCACAGCATCCTCTGCCTCAAACCTATCGCCCAGCACCTTGAACGCCTCGCGATAGAGCATCTGCTGCAACGGCATAAACCGCCTTTTGAATTCCTCGTGTGTCACTCTTTATGTGTTTGTGAATAGCAAAGATTTCTCGAATCTATTTCCTATTTTAATAGCAAATAGATATGCCTATCATGAGCGGATACACCTCGCAGTCGGGCGTTGCTGGACGTTGAAAGAGGTCTACAAGCGATAGTTTCACCATGAAACCCAAGTCATTGTATCCAGCCTGTGCCATGAGATTCACATTGAGTGGGTTGAGGTTGTAGTCCTTCGTGATTTTATGCTTCTTACCTCCACCGATGCATCCCTTTGTTTTGGCTGAGATGCGATATTCTATCTCTGGACCGAAAGTGAGAAAGAGTGGCTTATTCTTGATATAGCGTTGAAACTCTATGTTGACGGGTAGGCGCAAGGCCCAGTAGCGGAACCAAGTCTCGTCATACGCTGCATCGTTCATCACACCATAGCGCGTTAGTCCTTTGTCGTTGTAAAAGTAGTTGCCATCGGTAAACTTATAACTACTGCGCCCGAATCCAAAGGCATAACTAAGGCCGATGGTTCCTTTCTTATTGAATGCCACGCTATTGGAATACGTATATATACCCCAATCCCACGACTTGCTTTGCATCTGCGCTACGCCAGGAGCATAGTTCATGGAGAAAGAATTGTCAGAGAGTCGGCTGAATCCCATATAAAAGGCCGGATAGTGTGGCTTCAATGTACGGCGCGGAGTCTTGATTTGCATATCGCCCACAGCCACCCTTGTCTGTCGTTCTACCTCATCGGTGCCCTCCTTTGTAATCTCATATTCCTCGACATACATCCAGTCACCAAGGCTAATTTTGCCAGTCACCTTGTAATTTTCTTTCTGTGCCATAAGTCCTGTAGCCGCCACGAAAGCCAGTCCACAGAGTGTTGCTCTTAATAGTTTCATATTGTTATATGTGTTTGTTAAAGTTCCTTTTCACCTGCAAGACGCAGAAAAGCCCCGAAAGTTACAAAGGTAGTGATATTTTTTTTCATTTATTTCTTAGATACTGCTATCATACCTATCGTGCCACAAGACGTAAAGAGGAGAAAGAGTAAAATCCTATACAAAGAAAACGGAGGATGAATGAACATCCTCCGTGGTGTGTGATATAATATTGTTCTATATCTATGTTCTGGAATATTCAACGATTTACAATCTGCCACTAACACCTCTACCCCTTTCCTCCGAAGATGATATCACAGAAGTCGGTGGGGAGTTTTTTCTTGATGCGGTCCTTGCGTTTGCGGATGGTGCCCGGCGTGGTGTGCCCGATGTAAGCGATGACGTTGTTCGTATAGCCAAGGTAGGTGCAAAAGCAGCAGATGAGTTCTTGGTCGTTGAGCTCGGCATTCTCGATAAGTGTAGCACAAGCCTCTTTGAATGAGGCAAACAGCGTGCTCTCCACATCGCGTGTGGCCTCGAAAGCCATGTCGTAGAGCTCCTTTTCCTTTATCTGCATCGTGTTGAGGTCATCGAAACTTTCCGTATGCTCAAAAGCGCGTTTGCCATCGGCAAGTGAGCGGCGCAATACGAGTGTCTCGGGTAGCGCAAAGGTCTCTCCGCGTTCCTCTTCGGTGCCCAATAGTTGCTGCTCCTCCTCTGTGGTAGTTTGCGGCTCAACTTTGGCTGATGTTTTGCGATGCTTATTATATAGGTATAGAGCGAGTGAGGCAAGCAGAACGATGCATAGCGGAAGGGTTAGGTCGATGGTGTCGTCTGAAGATGTCTCCTCTCCTTCTGTTGCTTCCTTCAGGGTTGTCGCCTTCAGAAGTTTGGATTCTTCCATTGTACGCTTCATCTCAGCTTCAAACTCACTAGCCGATAGAGACTCATGTATATTGTGTCGGTTGAACTGATTTCCTGGCAGTTTGCTCACATACCTGAAACGCTGTTCGTAGTAGGCGGCAGAGTCGGGCACATTGCGTTCTTCGTATATGTGTTTCAATACGTAAGATACGATATAGTCTGTATTGTTTATGCGTACAGGAAAGTTCATCGCCTTGTGGCAATAGTGTATGGCTGAGTCAGTCTCTCCATAGTGCCACAGGTCATCGCCTTTGTGCGCATAGAATAGTGCCAATTTGATGCTGTCGGTGGTGTCAGCCTTGGCATACTCTATGCAGCGGTTGATATACATCAGCGCCTTGGCATAGTTGGTGCGGCCATAGGCTCCATGGTATTCTATACTGTGCAGATTGTACAAAGCTCTCACACGCAGTGAGTCGTGGGCATCACCACGAATAGCCACATTGGCAAAGTGGTATTCGGCTTCGTAGAGCGCAGCCTTGTCTTTGGTTTTTGTAAACAAGTTGTGTTTGCTCACTGCCTGTTGAAATTCCTGATGGGGCGTGAGAGGAGTGTTGCCCTGCTTCTCTTCACTCTTTCCCCAGCAACTCACCATCGTGGCGAGACACAGAAGACAGACTATGTAGTGGATTTGTTTCATTGCGTAGTTTCTTGTCTTTTTATTTACCATGATGCAAAAATACTGATTTCATCGGTTTGTATCAAAAAAAATAGCGTGGCAAATGCGTGGCAAAAGCGTGGCATGAGAGAATAAGTCTCTCAAACATTACTTCTTCGGCTGTTTATTGAATCGGTACACCACGTGCAACATGGCATATCGAGGCACCACGTTGTGCCATGTCTCCTGTATGCCCTGCGCATTCACCGAGTAACGGATGTTGGAGAGCTGCCCCAGCAGGTCGAAGCCGTCGGCAATAAAGGTGAGGTTGCCCTTCAGGATGCTCTTCGACAGACGGGCATTCCATACTAAGTCATTCGTGTTCATCGATTCGTCGGCATAGCCACGGCGGCTATACATGGTGAGGTCGGTGCTGAGGTTGACTCCCCACGGCAGTTCGCTCCTCAACGTCAGGCCATAGTCGTAGTCGATGGCGTGGATGGTGGTGAAGTCCTCGCGGTTGCCCGTGGCATAGCGGTAGGTGGCGTTGGCCTTGAGGTAGACGGTCGACTGCTCCCATTTGTTCTCGAATCCCAGGCTCTCGCGGAGATTCACGTTGCGCACCACACTCTTGGGGTCGGCCGTGGAGCCTACGACGCTGATGTAGTCCACGCTGTTGACATACCCTGCCGTGGTTCCGTGCGTGAGGGTCATAGTGGCTGCATCATCGAGTGTGCTGCTCATATTATAATAAGCGTTGGTCTGCCAGTTGCCGTTGATGTTGGTGGGCTGTGTGGTGGTGACACCCGTGGCCTTGTCGTAAGTACGGTAGTGGGCAATGGCGTTGCGCACGAGTGTGCCGTCTATTCCCGCTTCAGCGAAATGCTGACGCTTGCGATGCTGGAAGTAGAACCTCGCACTATGACGATGGGTATTCCTCAGTCCGTCGTTACGGTTGATGTATATCGCCATTGGGTCGCTGTCGTTTATATAAGGTATATTATAGGAGAGCGACGGCACCGATTGGGAGAAGTTGTAGGTCCACTTGTACTCGTGACGCGGAATGGAGTCGCCCTTCATATCGTTCACTATGCGGTACTCGGCACTTCCCTCCAAGCGAGTAGTAAGGCGGTGTACCAGTGTGTCGATGCTGCCCCGCTGGTAGTCGAGCCGCTCCGATGTAATGTTCAGCGGTAGGCGTAGCAGGTAGTGGCGCGAACCTTTGTCGTTGTATCTTGTGCGTTCCAGTTCGAGGCTCGGTTTGTGGTGGTGGGTGTGCGCTACGCTGTTGCTGCTGTTGGCCACATCGAGCATATGGCTCAGTAAGTTTTGTGCCGAGGGCAACATCCCCAACTCCCTGTCTTCAGGGGCCCAACCTTCGTACCAGTCGAGGCGGTATAGGTTGCCGAACGCATTGCTGGAGTTGTACGCGTAGGTGTACTTGGGACGCAGCACAAAGTTACGTGACTCGTCAAAGGCATGGTTGTAGTCTATCTGTGCCGATAGGCTGTTCTCCCATCTCCGGCTGTGTACATACTGGTTGCGGTTGTCGTCGGGTTTTGCGATGTGCTGTCCGTAGTGGAGCATCGTGTGGCCGAACGAGTGGTCTTCATACGTGTACCGATTGCCCGTTGCGATAAATACGATATGGTCAAGCGTACGCTCAAACTTCATCGAGCCATACAGATAGCCCTTCAGCCTCAGTTGCTCGCGGTCGCTCATCGAACGGCTTTGCGCATTGTATACCATGGCGTCGAGCAGTGCGCTGCTGTATGCCGGGCGGAATATGCTGTCGAGCGATGCACTGCGGTAACTCTCGCTTGGCAATGCATTGAATACGGCTCCCTCGCTTGTCTTGCCGATGTCGTTGTGGAAATACTCCATCTCAGGGCGGAAATCAAGATACCAATACCTCCCCTTACCATACAGACGGTGATTCGACATGATGTGCACCTGATTGTCTCTCTCTTCGTTTCGGGAACGTACATATTCGTCCCCATCCTTGTAGAATCGGGTAGCCGATGTGGCCTGTTCGCTATGCTCGTCCTCGCCATACACCTTCAGGTTGCTCTCCACACCGAAGGTCTCCTCCTTGTTGTCCCAACGGAAATCGAGGCCGCCCAACTTCATGTCGGTCACACCCGAAGCCTGCCACGAGGGGTTCCAGTCGCCTTTGGAGCCAGGAAGCCGCGTGTCACTCATGTTGTTCACGTTGCCGAATACACTCAGTCGCGCCTGCTGGGTAAACATCAGGCCAAACACACGCCCCATATATCGGTCGCCCGTGCCATATCCCGCTTCTGCATTCGTTATCCAACCCGTGGCGAATTCCTTCTTCAGGTTCACGTCCACCACCAACGGTTTCTCGCGTAGTGTGCCCGTGATGTAGGCGTCCTCGTGTTCCTTTTCATATACCTTCACCTTGTTTACCATATAGGCCGGTAGATTCTGCAACGCCACGCTAGGGTCGCCACGGAAGAAATCCTTTCCGTTGACCAGCAAACTCTCCACATACCGTCCGTTCACAAGGATTTGGTTGCCCTTTAGCTCCACACCGGGCAACTGCTCTATCAGTGCATCCAGCATAGAGCCATCGCTCAGTCGGAAGGCATCGGCATTGTATATAATGGTATCTCCGCGGTATACCATCTTTACCTGTGAGGCCTTCACCGTCACCTCGTCCAGTACCAGCGGTTTCTCCACCATCTCGATTTTTTCCAACCTCTTCAGTCGGACACCCTTCTCGTCCCTATAATCCAGTTTCAGCAGATTGGACTCGTAGCCTATCATGCTGAGTTCGACCATCACCACAGAGTCCTTGGGTATGTTGATGGAGAGTGCGCCATTGCTCTCCAGTGCACCTTGGAAGACGATAGTGCTGTCGCTCCCCATCAACTTTACGTTCACTGGCAACGGTCGGTCTGTCACCTTGTCCACCACCGTGCCCTCTACCACCACGATCTCGCCGTCATACCCCTCGGCATACCTCTTCGCCTGTGCCATCACTCCTGCCGACAGCAGCAGAGCGCACCACACGATCATCCATCTTTTTTGTGTCATCGCATTCTCGTTTTTAGTTTGTATTCAGTTTATACATTCGTTTTACCACCGCAAAGGAACATACAAACCACCACGCTACCAACAAAAAAGCGTGACAAAGCCGTGGCACGAGCGTGGCAAATACGTGGCATGTCAGTTTTATCAATCTAAACATGCATCTCTCCTTGGCAGGTTTTCTGGCTTTGCTCCCAAACATGCCAACACCTCTTGGCAGATTTCTCGTGAGTGGTGCTGCAATGGCTTAAGAATGAGGTGAAAACAATCTATACAATTACATTTTTGCCGCCTGGCAGGTTTTAGTTTTTCTTATTAGGGTGCAGCACCTCAGAAAGAGGCTATAACGAAGTGGCAGGATTAATTCCCTTATTTTCAGAAAATGAACCATGCAGGAGTTTTTCTGCTCGCGAGTAGAAATATTTCTATTCGCGAATAGAAAACATTCTGCTCGCGGTCAGAAAGCATTCTCCCCGCGAGCAGAATAATTGTTGCGTGGCTTTAACAGGGCAGACGCACTAGAATATTCTTGCATAAATAATTGAATTTCACACAGATCTCACGAATCCCACAGATAGCGCGTCGCTTCGCCCGTGCTTGTCGGCCTTGCCGAGTGTTTGCGACCGGATGGCAAACGCGAGTGTAACGATGCGTTTTTCGTGAGATTCGTGAGATCTGCGTGAGACTAACAAATTGATTCTCTGAGAATAGTGAATATAATCCTCATGGATATTTCTGATGCGT
>JAZONP010000024.1:0-39442 GCA_045654565.1 Bacteroidaceae bacterium | reverse complement strand
ATCAACAAGAATAAATAAATGCGTCGCATTGTATATGTGTGTTTATTATGTTGTATTAAACCGAAGGCAATCGTTAAACTATCGCCTCACTGCTTCAGGCGAATTACTTCCACCAATCCTTGGTGTGATGGAAGATGCGACTATCGCCCTTGCGCTGGTTCTTCTTGAAGAAGGGGAACTGATAGCCTACGCCAAACTCTACGTACTCGCAGATGTGGAGGTGTGTCTTGGCACTGGCCTGCAAGTAGAGGTTGTCCCACACACGATACTTCATACCGAAGCGGATGTAGTGGAAGGCCTCATCGGTACCTGCATCTTCATTATCATAGAACAAGGGGCGTTTGCCGTAACCATAGATGGGGTGATTGCAATCATAGTAGTTACGCGAAGGGTTGTAGAGATATACACCCCAATCTACGATAGCCGTTACGATACCCAAGCGGAACTCGTTGTTCAATGCGATACCAGCACGGAGTTTATCAGAGAAACTATAGTCTCTATCTTGACGATAAAGGCTACGACCAGTATTATTATCAATAGCGCCATTGTAGAACACATCCAAGCCAGCACCTACACCATACCAGTTGTTCACGCTATACACAGCACCTGCATGGAATGAGGAAATAAGATAACGGGGATATTCCATCCATGCTCTGTGTGCACCAGCTGCACCCGTGATGTTGAGCGCCCACTTGTAGGGGAGGTCAGGAAACTGGATGGGGTCCTTAGTCTCTGTAGGATTGATGGTCGTAACCACACCGACACCGCCATAGAGAACGTTTGCTCCAAGGTTGGGCATACAAGTACGTCCGTTACTCATATGGAAGTAACCCACCTCACCATGAAGTGCCACATTACGGGTAACGGCATAGTTGAAGTTTACACCCGCGCTCAGATAGGCATTGAGGAAGCAACCAAAGACGTTGTTGGTCATGGCTGTATCATCAAAATAGCGGTCGGGATCGTGCTCCTCTTGAGTATACCAAGTCTCGTTGACTACGCCAAGACCTCCGGCTACCTTGAAGTTGAACTGGAATTGCTCGGTGCGCACGGCAGGAATCAGCAAATAGGGATACATCGCTACAGCCTTACCCAGATATTCGCTCTGCCAATCGATAACAGACAAGCCGATACCGAGTGTAGAGTTGTTGAGGTACTGCTGCCAAGGGCGTTGCTGCTCTGAGGGGAACTCAATGCCCAAGTTCATACCATTCAGGTTCACAAGGCCGAGTTTTTCAAAGTGATGGTTGTTCTTGTCAAGGTAAGAGCCAAAGAAGGGCTGTACCTTGATGGCGAAGCGGTCATTGCCTGTCTTTAGGGTTTGCGCTGAAGCGAATGTGCAGCACAATACTGCAGTCAGCAAGAACGAAAGAATGCGTTTCATCGTGTATCTTTTATAATAAGTTAATATTCTGTTTGTAATCATCGCTTTGCAGCCTCTCTGCAAAACGAGGGCAAAGGTACTGAGATTCATAGGGGCAAACAACTAAATTAACCCTTTTAACCCCTCATTTTATGATTTTATCACTAAATGAAGGGCCCAACGGATATTTCATCACGAAATTGCAATATGGGCTGACCAAATGGACCAACCCATACTGCCGTTCGATTACCCCGTTCATTTACAGCAAAAGTCGAGAGCAATTTTACCCTGTTTACAACCCATAATCCTTTATTCCTATATCCATTTTATTTACCGCTGCCCAACGTACACGTGTATGCTCGCCACCATTCGCGCGGATGCTGGGCAGCATGTACGCGTATGGTGGCGGGCAATCAATAAATCAGACAAAAAGAAAATCAGGCTTTCGTACCTCCGCTCTCCCAATGGAAGGGCTCGAACGTGGTCGAGGGGTCTTTCCACGAAGGTTTGCGCAGGGCGTAGATGATGAGTGGGGCTACTACGACCACGATGCATCCGATGACAAGCACAGCATACCACATGGTCTTACTGCCCACGGCAATCTGTCCGGGAGGGATGAAACTCAGTATAAAGGCCAGCAATGAACCGAGGAAGCCTACGCCACCCACGAGCCACATCAACCCATTACCTCTGCTTCCGATGCGGAAGGGGCGGTTGGCCTTCTTCATCGCATAGCGCAAGTAGATGGCAGCGGCAAACATGAGCAGGTACATGATGAGATAGAGCAGCACGGTGAGTTGGGAGAGAATCTGATAGAAACTCTGCACCGAGGGCATCACCACGAAGAGTAAGCCGAGCAGGGTGACAAGGGCGCCTTGAATGAGCAGGATGTTGCGCTGCACACCATTCTCATTGGTCTTCTGAAAGAAGGGAGGCAGGTAACCCGCGCGACCTACGGCGAAGATACCCTTCGAGGGGCCTGCCACCCAGGTGAGCACGCCAGCCAGCACTCCGAAAGCGAGGGCTATGGCGATGATAGGCGACAGCCACGAGGCACGGATATAGGCAAAGTAGCGGTCGAAGCCCACGAGCAGGCTCTGCGTGAGGTTGATGTCGCTCTTCGGGATGATGATACCCAATGAGTAGGTACCCAAGATAAAGATGAGCACCGTGACGAACGAACCGATGAAGACCGCTTTGGGATAGTTCACCGAGGGGTTCTCCACATCTTTCACATGGATACCGCCCATCTCCATACCGGCATAGAAGAGGAAGATGCTCGATGCCAGCACGAGGTTGTCAAAGTTGGTCAGGTCGGGGAAGAAACTTCCGTGAAAGTCGAGTTGCGAATGGCCTCCACTGGCAAGATACACGATGGCCAACACCACCAGCAAGCCTGCTGGAATGATAGTTCCTACCAAGCCGCCTATCTTCGACACCTTGCCCACCCACGACATGCCTTTGAGCGAGATGAAGGTGGCAATCCAGTAGATGGCCAGCACGACGATGAGCGTGTAGATACGGTTCGATGCCAGCGCCATATCGTGCGTACCATTCATCCCGATGAAGGCCAGCGACACCGCACCGAAGGTCAATACCGTAGGGTACCAGATGGTGCTCTCGACCCACTGCAGCCAGATAGCAAGGAAGCCCATGCGCTTACCGAAAGCCTCGCCCACCCAGCGGAACACACCGCCCTGCTTGTCGGAGAACATAGCCGCCAACTCGGCCGCCACGAGTGCCGTGGGGATGAGAAACACGATAGCCGCAAAGAGATAATAGAATGCCGAACTCATCCCATACTCTGCCTCGGCAGGCAGTCCACGCAGCGACACCACAGCCGTCACGTTCATGATAGCGAGCGTAGCCACGCTCAACTTCGTTGCTTTACCTATATTTGCCATAGTCCAAAAGGTTTTGGTTAAAATCTGTGAGGTATAACAACGCTCTGCATAGAGTTGTTTAGGTAATAATATAGCACTTTATCCAGAGGTCTTTTTTACCGCGATAGTGTCATTGCCTTAGCCCCTACGGGCGGCGACCTGAAGGTTCAAAGCATAGCGAAGAAACGTGTTCGCCGCCCGAAGGGGCTAAAGGCAATCTCGCAAAGTACCCTGGCAAAGTTCGTGCCAGCGAGCGCAGCCGAACTAAATGGTAACATAAAGTCCCAGCGCGAGATCCCTCTCTACGCTCGGGATGACAGAGACTTCTGGCTAAACATCTATATTAGTGTCTATTGCAAACATTCGCCCGTAACGATTGTTAAAGAAGGACAAACAAATTTACTCACACCTTACAATCAAACAATGGAAAAGAATCGATTGACCTCGGCCAACGGACGCCCTGTGGCCGATAACCAAAACTCGCAGACCGCCGGCCAGCGTGGCCCCATCCTCATGCAGGACCCGTGGCTGATGGAGAAACTCGCACACTTCGACCGCGAGGTAATCCCCGAACGCCGCATGCATGCCAAGGGCGCAGGTGCCTACGGCACCTTCACCGTGACACACGACATCACTGAGTACACCCGTGCCGCCATCTTCAGCGAGGTGGGCAAGAAGACCGAGTGCTTCGTGCGCTTCTCCACCGTGGCTGGTGAACGCGGTGCTGCCGATGCCGAGCGCGACATCCGCGGCTTTGCCATGAAGTTCTACACCGAGGAGGGCAACTGGGACCTCGTGGGCAACAACACACCCGTCTTCTTCCTCCGCGACCCGCTGAAGTTCCCTGATCTCAACCACGCCATCAAGCGCGACCCACGCACCGGCATGCGCAGCGCATCGAACAACTGGGACTTCTGGACCCTCCTTCCCGAGGCTCTGCATCAAGTGACCATCACGATGAGCCCGCGCGGCATACCCCTATCGTACCGCCACATGCACGGCTTCGGCAGTCACACCTACAGTTTCTATAACAAGGATAACAAGCGCACCTGGGTGAAGTTCCACTTGCGCACCTTGCAGGGCATCAAGAACCTCACCGACGAGGAGGCCGAGGCCATCATCGCCAAGGACCGCGAGTCGCATCAGCGCGACCTCTACGAGAGCATCGAGCGGGGCGACTATCCTCGTTGGCTCTTCCAAGTGCAACTGATGAGCGAGGAGCAAGCCCTGACCTACCGCATCAACCCCTTCGACCTCACCAAGGTGTGGCCCCATGGTGACTTCCCTCTACACGATGTGGGCATCCTCGAGCTCAACCGCAACCCCGAGAACTACTTTGCAGAGGTAGAGCAGGCCGCCTTCAATCCCATTAACGTTGTCGAGGGCATCGGCTTCTCACCGGACAAGATGTTGCAGGGCCGCCTCTTCTCCTATGGCGATGCACAGCGCTACCGCCTGGGCGTGAACCTCGAGCAGATACCCGTGAACCGTCCGCGCTGCCCCTTCCACGCCTACCATCGCGATGGTGCTATGCGTATCGACGGCAACTACGGCTCCACCAAGGGCTATGAGCCCAACAGCTGGGGCGAATGGCGCGACTCGCCCCACACCAAGGAACCTCCCCTCGCCCTACATGGCGATGCCTACAACTACAACGAGCGCGACTACGACGATGACTACTACAGCCAGCCCGGCGCCCTCTTCCGCCTCATGCCGCTCGAGGAGCAGGAACTCCTCTTTGCTAACACGGCACGTGCCATGGGCGATGCCGAACTCTTCATCAAGCAACGCCACGTGCGTAACTGCCATCGTGCCGACCCACGCTATGGCGAAGGCGTAGCCCGAGCCCTCGGCATCAGTTTAGAGGAGGCATTAAAAGGCGATGAAGAATAGTACTCAGCCATAAAAGAAAACCGTGCGCGATCGCAATCGTACACGGTTTTCTTCTATCACTGCTTATACTTAGGAACTATATTGTAACAAGTAGACTTACTATATTTAATTAATCCCCCCTAATTCAGTCTGGGATCTCACTCAATTCGAGCCAACGCATAGTTTTCTCATCCAGCTCTTCATTAAGAACTGAGAGACGAATAGACTTTTCTGTGAGTTCGTCTGCCGTGAGAGCACCCGTACAAAGAGCCTCTTCGATGGCAGCCTTCTCGGCCTCAAGTTCGGCAATAGCCTTCTCCACAGCTGAGAACTCTTGACGTTCTTTGAACGTCTTCTTGGTCGGCTTATTATTAGGCGACTTATTAGATTTGGGTTGCTCGATGGTTTTCTGCGCTTTTTGGTTCCTCTCCTCAGTTTTTCGCTCCTCGTCAACAGCCTTCCAGTCACGGTACTGCGTATAGTTGCCCGGGAAGTCACGGATATCACCTTGACCATTAAAGACAAGAAGATGATCGACAATCTTATCCATGAAGTAACGATCGTGGCTCACCACGATGACACATCCTGTAAATTCGCGCAAATACTCCTCGAGTACTTGTAAGGTAAGGATATCGAGATCATTGGTAGGCTCGTCAAGGATAAGGAAGTTAGGATTGCGCATGAGCACGGTACACAAATAGAGCCGTCGACACTCACCACCACTGAGCTTATAGACATAGCTATGCTGTTTTTCGGGTGGAAAGAGGAAATGCTGAAGGAACTGCGATGCGGTAAGTTGCTTCCCTCCGGCCATGGGGATAACCTCGGCAATCTCGCGAGCCACATCAATAACCTTCATCTGCGTATCAAACTGTAAGCCTTCTTGCGAATAATACCCGAAACGCACCGTTTCCCCTATGTCGAGGCGACCACTATCAGGAGCAATCTGTCCCATGAGGAGTTTAAGGAATGAACTCTTACCCGTACCATTGTCGCCCACAATGCCAAGCTTCTCATATCGTGAAAAGATGTAGGAGAACTTATCCAAGATGCAACGATCGCCAAAGCGAAGCGACAACTCATCGGCCTCAAATATCTTACTGCCAATATAGGAAGATTTCACATTGAGTTGTACACGATCATTAGCAACACGTTGCTTGGCGACTTTCTCTAGTTCGTAGAAAGCCTCTTCACGGTAACGTGCCTTGTGACCACGGGCTTGAGGCATACGACGCATCCACTCAAGCTCGGTTCGATAAAGGTTATTTGCACGCACAATCTCGGTATTGCGAGCTTCGATACGCTCTTCGCGCTTCTCGAGATAGTAGCTATAGTTACCCTTATAAGAGTATACGGTGTGGTCGTCAATCTCGATAATTTCGTTACACACGTTATCCAAGAAATAGCGATCGTGAGTGACCATGAGCAACGTAGCAGTACTGCGGGTAAGATAATCCTCAAGCCACTCGATAAGGGGAAGGTCAAGATGGTTAGTAGGCTCATCCAGGATGAGCATATCAGGATTTCCGATGAGCACATTGGCCAAGGCCACACGCTTGAGCTGTCCGCCAGAGAGGGTTTCTACCTTCTGGCCATAGTCTGTGATATGAAGCGATGAGAGTATCTGCTTAGCACGCTGCTCATAGTTCCATGCATCGGCATGCTCCATGCGATCAAGTAAAGCATCAAGACCTGGTGTTCCTGGAGTCTCAAGGCATTGCTCATATTCACGGATGAGCTGCAGCGTATCGTTGGTCTCATGAAAGCAGGCCTCAAGCACGGTAAGGCCGGCAGGATACACTGGCCGCTGGCGCAGATAGCCCACACGTAGATCGTTTTTATACACGATGCTTCCCTCATCGTAACCTTCGATGCCAGCCAACACGTCGAGCAACGTGCTCTTGCCTGCTCCATTACGAGCGATAAGTCCCACACGTTGTCCTTGGGCCACACCAAACGAGATACCCGAGAAGAGTACTAAATCTCCAAAGGACTTAGTAAGTCCATCGACTTGCAGATAAGGAATCAGCATGAAGCAGCCTCCTCTATGCGCGCACGTATTTCATCTACAACATCTGTCATCTCCACCTCAGAGAGCAAAGAGCCCTGTTTGCCAAAGAGAAGCATAGGACGTGCAACACAAGCTGTACCATACATAAGCACTGGAGCCTCAACCTTGCCATTAACATAGGTATTCCACTCCAACCCTTCGACACTCTCAGTAAGAAGTGCACATAGCACGATACCCATCACAGCACCAGCATCTTCACCAAGCTGTTTCGTGAGCTCGGGGCGCTGGGCTACCTTCTGCAACAAGCGCACATTGTAGTCGAAATCACGGAAACGCTCCTTGAAGAGTTTCATTCCCAACTCTTCGATAGTAGCATAGCACGATTCTATTAGGTCGACCTCAGACACACGAACAGGAATATACTGATTGTGGAACGTGTCACGCGGTTGCAATATCTCCAAAGAGGCGATGATAGCGTTGGCGGTGCCAAGACTCTCTCCCCTGCCCTCCTCTGTAAATGAGCACTCCACACAGGTCTGTCCACATCCTATAGTCCAACGATGAGTGGTATACTCCACCAACTGTTCAGTAAATGACTCAGTACTATAGATGGTCTCCCAACGACCAACTTTAGAGAGCTTGGCTCCAGAGGTCTTCAACGCTTGACGCATCATCGAATCACCAAACGAGGAAGAGGCATCGCGATAAGCCGAGATACGGAAGTTACCGTCCCACTTCTCGGGATTATAAAACAGAAAGCAATCAGCCTCTTCGCTGAACTCAAACCACTCTTCGGGATAAGCAAAAGCAAACCATGAGCCGGGAGATATAAACTTTTTCATTGGTCTTTGTGTTATTAGTAACAAAATATCTGGCACAAAATTAAAAAAAATTGGTCAACGTGTGGCCAATATGAAAAAAATATCTACTTTTGCAGCATCAAATTTGACTTCACACCACATTTCCCCTGTAAAAATCATCAATACAAGTACGCACTACTGGGCGAAGTAGTGCGCGGAGTGTGGGACCAAGGAAGTAAAATCACATACTACATACTATATGTATAACATCATTCAACTAAGTAACAAAGAATTGGGCGAACTGCAAGAGATCGCCAACGAAATGGGGCTCAAAGGCATAAAATCACTCGAGCGCCAAGACCTTATCTATCGTATCCTCGACGAGCAAGCCATAGCAGGAGCACAAAAGAAGGTAGCTACTGAGGAGGGCAAGAATGAGCGCCGCCAACGCAATCGTATCAATAAAAAAGAAGTGGCCAACAAGGTCTACTCTGCAGACAAAGACAAAGCTGAAAAGGTGAACGACACTCCCAAGATTGTAGCAACTCCTGTCGTGGAGGAGAAAAAAGAAGAAATTCAAGAAAAAAACCTCCCCCAACCATCCATAAAGAAAAACGATGAGTCTTCTGTCGAAGCTACAAGCACTGAGCAGCCCACCAATGCACCAAAGAAACGTGGCCGCAAGCCCAAGAGCCAAAAGCAGCAACAGGAGCAACAGACACCCGTAGCAGCTGAGGTGCAGGACACCGAAGAGAACAATGTAGAGGCTACTCAGGAACCAGCCGAAAAGGTAGATCCTCAGCAACAACAGAATGGCCCCAAGAAGCGTGGGCGCAAGCCTAAGACACAACAAACGGCTGAGACTGCCACAACAGCACAGGAGACACCCGCGACAGAGGAGCCTCAAGCAGAGACCAACAATGACTTTGTTGCCATCGAAGATCTCCCCACAGACTCTGCAGCTTTGCCGACAGAGTTGGTGGATAAGTTTGAATCAACCAAGCTAGAGAACCAGAACGGCGAGCAGCAGGGCCAAGGCAAAAAATTCAAGAACAAGAACAAAAACACCAACGGCGACAATAACCAAGGTCAAAACAACCAAAACAATCATCCACAACAGGAACGCCGTCAGCCCGAGCAAGAGCGCTATAACTTTGATGATATCATCGAAGTGAATGGTGTACTCGAGATTATGCCCGACAACTATGGTTTCTTGCGTTCGGCCGACTACAACTACCTTGCTTCGCCCGACGATATCTACGTATCACAGAACCAAATCCGTTTCCACGGTCTTAAGACCGGAGACGTAGTGGAGGGCACCATCCGTCCTGCACGAGAGGGAGAGAAATACTTCCCCTTGATGAAGATTACCCGCATCAACGGACTTGACCCCAATGTGGTGCGTGACCGTGTTCCATTCGAGCACCTCACACCCCTCTTCCCCGATGAGAAGTTCACCCTCTGCAAGGGATACAACGACAACCTCTCGGCACGTGTGGTAGACCTCTTCTCACCCATTGGTAAGGGACAGCGCGGACTCATCGTAGCACAACCCAAGACGGGTAAGACCATCCTCCTTAAGGACATCGCCAATGCCATAGCAGCTAACCATCCTGAGGTGTATATGATCATGCTTCTCATCGACGAACGTCCCGAGGAGGTGACCGACATGGCACGCAGCGTCAACGCCGAGGTTATCGCCTCAACCTTTGACGAGCCAGCCGAACGCCACGTAAAGATTGCAGGCATCGTACTGGAGAAGGCCAAACGAATGGTAGAGTGCGGACACGACGTTGTCATCTTCCTCGACTCAATAACTCGCCTCGCACGTGCATACAACACCGTATCACCCGCTTCAGGCAAGATACTTTCGGGTGGTGTAGATGCCAATGCGCTGCACAAGCCCAAGCGTTTCTTCGGTGCTGCACGTAACATTGAGAACGGAGGCTCGCTCACCATCATTGCTACCGCTCTCACCGAGACCGGTTCGAAGATGGACGAGGTAATCTTTGAGGAGTTCAAGGGTACGGGTAACATGGAGCTCCAGCTCGACCGCAACCTCTCAAACAAGCGCATCTTCCCTGCCGTAAACATCGTGGCATCAAGTACTCGACGCGACGATCTCCTGCACGACAAGCAGACTCTCGACCGCATGTGGATCTTGCGCAAGTTCCTCTCAGACATGAATCCCATTGAGGCCATGGACTTCACTAAGGGTCGCCTCGAAGGCACCAAGAACAACGAAGAATTCCTCTTGAGCATGAATTCATAACCACATAGCAATAGACTGCGATATTTATAAAAGCAATACCCTTTCAACCCTTTGGACTTGAAAGGGTATTTTCATTACTACTTGATACGCCCATTTTTAACACACAAAGGCATCAATCTTTAAAAAACTTTCTCTACCTTTGTAAAGATATGAGAACCACGCAAAAAATGAGGAGATTCTTCTACTGCTTATTATCTGTATACCTAACCTATATACCCCTCATAGCGCAGAACACGACCAAGACAAGCGAATGGGAAAAGATGCGCTATAATATCCAAACAGATATTGTAACGTCCACCGGCAAGCACGCCCCCTTTTGGATTGTAAGCAATCGTCATGGTCTCTCCTCACTTGAGAACCATAACGCCAATCTTAGCGCAGGACTCTTCCGAGACTTCGACCATAAGAAAGGGTTCACTTGGGCCTACGGAGCCGAACTTGCTGGAGCATACAATCACTCTGCCCCTTTCTACATACAACAACTCTATGCGGACGTAAAATATAACTGTTGGGAATTGAGCATAGGCAGCAAGGAGCGTTGGTCAGAAGGAAAGCATCGCACATTAAGCGGAGGCGGCCTCACCTTTGCCCCCAATGCACGCCCCATACCACAAGTACGTTTCGGTATCAACGAATATGCCACTGCCCCCTGGCTATTCAATGAATGGATACAAGTGAAAGGACATTTTAGCTACGGCAAACACACCGACAAGAACTACCAAATATCCCACCTTGCCGATGCCCCCAATGGTACACACTACACCTACGACATCTTATTTCACGAAAAAACCGCATTCTTGAAGATTGGCAATGAAGCAAAAGGGCCCTTCTCCGTGGAAATAGGACTAGAGATGTATACGCAGTTTGGAGGAACATTCATGATCAGACGACAAGAACAAGGGGATTCTGTCAGGTACAATCTACCTCATACATATAGAGAATACCTCAAAGCATTATTCCCTCAGCAGGGAGGCAGCGATGCACCTGCTTCAGATCAAAAGAATGTCAACGGGAATGTTTTCGGCAGTTGGCATCTGGCGGCAAACTATCAGTTCAACGATTGGCACATAAGACTTTATTACGAACACTTCTACGAAGACCATTCCGGATTGTTAGGATACCATAAGTTCGGAGAAGGAGAGGTAGTTTCATATTTTCCCTGGCATGACGGGCTCTATGCGTTCGAGATCACCCTCCCCAAAAATCGGATAATCAACACCTTCGTGTACGAATATATCACCTCACGCACACAGAGCGGTCCCATCGTAAAATATGGCAATGACCCCATCGTAGGCAAGGACAACTATTATAACAATAGTGTATACCAATCATGGCGACATTGGGGAATGGCAATGTGCAATCCTCACCACCTATCCCCTATCTACTCCGATGTTCCTACACAGAACATGCTCTACACTCGTATACGTTCACATCACATAGGATTTAATGGTTCACCGACCGAACAGCTAAACTATCGTTTCCTGGGCTCATGGACCAAGCATTGGGGATCGTGGGACGATCCGCTTCCCGACCCATTAACACAGCTTAGCCTAATGGGCGAACTTAGCTATAGCCCATCACAATGGGAGGGATGGCAATTTACAGGCGCCTTCGCTCTTGACAGAAGTCGACTCATCGGGAATAACATCGGCCTAATGCTCACCCTACGCAAACAAGGATTCATCAAACAATAATCAGAAACACGTTTTATGCAAAGACGCATCTACAACATATTCGTATTAGCTATCGTCATCGCATTGACTGCATGCGATAGTTACCTCATCAATGGGGAGCTGGATGGCATGTGGCAATTGCAGACCATAGAGCGATACGAGCCCGACACCACAATCAGAAACGAAGGCGACCTCTTCTACTCCTTCCAACGACACACCATACTAATCGGAGATTATAACAACCCCAATGGGCCAGTCGGACAGCTAAAGAGCGAACAGTATGACTGTCTATTCGAACGCATAGGCGATTCCATCAAAATGGAAGAGTTTCAGCTATACTATCAGAGAGAGAACCAGCCCTACGACACTACTCGATTGAAGAGATTTGGCCTATACGAAAAGAAGAATGCATTCCATATTGAAGAACTCACAATAAAACGCTTGGTATTACGTTCTGATAGTGCATTGCTTACCATGCGTAGATACTGATATCACCTACATTCATGAAGATACTATTTCTCACAGATAACTTTCCTCCTGAGGTGAATGCACCTGCTACCCGAACCTATGAGCACTGTTGCGAATGGGTAAAAGCAGGTCATGAGGTAACGGTAATCACCTGCTTCCCGAACTACCCGACAGGGAAGGTTTACCAAGGCTACAAAAATTCACTTTTCGGAAAGACCGAGTCAATGAATGGCATCAAGGTCGTCCGTGTGTGGAGTTACATGACTGCAAACAAGGGATTTGCGAAGCGTATCCTTGACTTTATCAGCTTCTCCGTGACCTCCTTCTTTGCCGGACTTTTTCAGTCATGCGACATCATTATTGCCACCTCCCCACAATTCTTCACAGCCCTGTCAGGTAGAACGCTCCATTGGTTTAAGCGCAAACCCTGGGTTATGGAAGTACGTGACTTATGGCCCGACTCCATCAAAGCAGTGGGAGCTATGAAAGGTAATTTTATACTGGACTATTTTTCCAAAGAAGAGAAATGGTGCTATAAGTCAGCCGACAAGATAGTGGTGGTCACCAACTCTTTCAAAAAAGATATCATAGCAAAGGGGATTCCTGCAGAAAAGATCCACATCATCAAGAATGGAGCTAACACGGAGTTGTTCAAACCCCGCGAGAAGTCGCAAGAACTGCTCGAACGCCACAATTTGAAAGGAAAGAAAATACTCGGATATATTGGCACTTTGGGCATGGCACACAAGATAGACTTCTTGATTGATTGTATCAAGGGTTCAAGTGAGTATATCCTCATGATTCTCGGCAATGGTGCAGAGAGAGAAAATATAGAGAAGAAGATTCGAGAAGAAGGAATATCCAATGTGGTATTACTTGATTCCGTACCCAAGCATGAAGTACCCGACTATATCGCCTTGCAGGATGCAGCTCTTATCAACCTTCGCAAGAGCGATTTGTTCAAGACCGTCATTCCCTCAAAGATATTCGAAACCGCAGCTATGCGCATACCCATTCTCCTCGGTGTAGATGGTGAGGCACGAGAGATAATCGAGGAATTTGGTGCAGGAATCTATTATGAGCCTGAGAATATGGATGATTTCAAGAAAAAACTTGAATCTCTATTCTCATCCAAGGAGATTTACCAATCATGCCAAGATGGCGGAGAGCAACTAGCTAAAGCATACGACCGGAAACGCTTGGCTGCAGAAATGCTCGAGATTATTCAACGATAGACATCAGGTCTAAGGAAAAGCATCGTCAACGATGCTTTTTTCTTAATAAGAAATAGGGCAACACGATGCACAGTAGAGCAACAGCCAACACGACACCCATCTGGACAGTGGACGGTAGCATACATTTGTAGCACACAAACCATGCTCCTACCACAAGCAGATTGAACCCTATAATAACCAACGTCGTCATCAAGTGCGACAACCCCTTCCCCACCAAAGCATGATGCAGGTGAGTTTTGTCTGCCTTAAAAGGCGAACACCCCCGACATATACGCATTGTCATCACACGCAATGTGTCCAATATAGGGAACGAGAAGACAGCAAAAACAAATGAGACAAGAGCAGCCTCCATGTCTGAGCTATATGATGTAGAATCCAACACATCAAGCATCATTACGCAGAAAATGACACCAAGCAGATAAGACCCTGCATCACCGAGAAACATCTTATTCCGTTTACCAAAGACATTATATACGAAGAACGGGATGAGTGCCCCAACGAGAGCACAGGCAACCAATAAATTGACACAGCCACCTTGCATATAGGTCCATATAGCAAACAAACCTGCTGCTACCATGCTATAGCCTGAAGATAGGCCATCAATGCCATCAATGAGGTTCAACGAGTTGATAAGCCCCACACAAGCCACGAGTGTTAAAGGCAAGGATGCTATCATCGGCAACTCATATATACCGAAAATCCCATGTAAATTATCAATCCTCAAGCCGCATACAAAGTAAAGTAGCAACACTGCTACTATCTGCACGGCAAACTTAGCGCTTGGCCTCAGATCATATAGGTCATCAACAAAACCCACTCCCACCATTAGTAGCAAAAGCACAATGTAGATATTGGGCAATGAAATACTCATAATGAGCGAAATCACATAAAGTGCTATAGAAAATCCTATAAAAAACCCGACCCCACCTAACACAGGCACAGGAATCCGATTGAGTTTACGTGCATTGGGGTTATCTACAATACCCTTCTTAAGTGCAAACCTTACAAGATGCGGGTGCACCACACACACGATTCCCAACGAAAGGAACAAAGTTATCACATAGGGGAGCCACCCGTCCATCTTATACACCCGCTAAATACCGTACTATGCGTTCACAAGCCTTACCATCACCATACGGATTCACGGCACGACTCATCTGCTCATAGCAGCCAGCATCGTCAAGTAAGCACGACACCTCGCGAACAATCTTATCATAGTCCGTACCAACGAGCTTTACCGTACCCGCATCCAGAGCCTCAGGACGCTCCGTAGTATCACGCATTACAAGTACAGGTTTACCCAATCCAGGAGCCTCCTCTTGTATACCACCACTATCGGTAAGTACAATGGTAGACTTCTCCATCAGATATACAAACGAGAGGTATTCCAGAGGCTCGATAAAGAACATATTAGAGGCTTCGCCCCACCCCTCTCCCAAGGAAAGGGAATCCAAGCCTGCAAACACCTCCTGAATAGGCTTACGCACATTGGGATTGAGGTGCATAGGATATACGAAATCCACATCGGGATATTTTTGTGCCAAGTCACGGATGGCAGTACACATACGAATGAAGCCATCTCCGAAGTTCTCTCTTCTATGACCAGTGATGAGGACAAGACGTCTTGATAATTGTGAATTGTGAATTGTGAATTGTGTATTATCCAACCTTTCCACATCATATCCAGCCTTTACAAGAACCTCTTTCAGCTCAGCACTTAAATTATCGTCCGACTTTATCTTATCGACCACCCAGTACAAGGCATCAATAACGGTATTTCCGGTCACCACGATACTCTGCTCATTAACCTTCTCCTCCAACAGATTCTGACGGCTGAGCGGTGTGGGAGAAAAGTTATATGTTGCGATGCGGCCAGTTATCTGACGGTTCATCTCTTCAGGCCACGGGCTGTATATATTATGTGTACGCAAACCAGCCTCTACATGTCCCACCGGTATCTGCTGATAGAAGGCTGCAAGCGCTGCAGCAGTACTTGTCGTCGTATCACCATGTACAAGCACCACATCGGGATGTACCTCACGCAGCACATCACGCATACCAAGCAATACACGAGAAGTTACATCATACAAATCTTGCCCCTGCTTCATAATGTTCAGATCATAATCAGGGGTAATATCGAAGATACGCAACACCTGGTCCAGCATTTCACGATGCTGACCAGTTACGCACACCACAGTCTTAAAATCTTCAGGATATTGTTCAAAAGCCTTCACCAACGGAGCCATCTTAATGGCCTCAGGGCGAGTGCCAAACACCAACATTACTTTCTTCATGGTACTGCCTATTATTTTTTAAATACACCGCAGAAGTCGAGTACCTGCACATCGGTACGATAGTTCAGCTCGGCAAACTCACGATGATTTACTAAATAAACGACAATATCGGCTTTTTCGTATGCTGTTTTGTAATTTGTCAACTTAAAAACATTATGCTCCGTAATGTTCGGCTCTACCACCATCACATTCTCTCTATTGCATGACTGTAACACACGCGAAGCGATGAACTTGGCAGGCGACTCACGCAGGTCATCAATATTGGGTTTGAAAGCCAATCCCATCATAGCCACCCGGGGTGTACGATGATTCTTGAGTTCAAACTCCACCATCACACGACGCACCTTCTCGGCACACCATTGTGCTTTGTAGTTGTTTATCTCACGCGCTTGAGCGATGATACGAGCCTCATTGGGATAGGCCGATGATATGAAGTAAGGGTCAACGGCAATACAATGTCCACCAACTCCGCATCCAGGTTGCAGGATGTTCACACGAGGATGTTTGTTTGCAAGTTCTATCAACTCCCAAACATTGATACCGGCCTTATCACAGATGAGCGACAACTCATTGGCAAAGGCTATCTGCACATCGCGCGAAGCATTCTCGGTCAGCTTACACATTTCGGCTGTACGGCAATTAGTAGCATGTAATTTTCCCTGCACAAACTGGCTGTAAAATTCTTTAGCCTTTGCCGTAGAAGCCTCATCAAGACCACCAATCACACGATCGTTGTGTACCAACTCATAGATAATATTTCCTGGCAACACGCGCTCCGGACAATAAGCGACATGAAGTTTACCTCTCAGTTCAGGACGTTCGCCAAAGATTAGCTCGGCCATCTTCTCCGTCGTCCCTATAGGCGAGGTTGATTCTATCACATACAAGTCACCCTCCTTCAGCAAAGGGAGCACCATGCGTGTAGCAGCCTCCACAAAGGAAATATCCGGTTCATGATCTCCTTTGAAGGGAGTAGGAACCACGATGAAATAGGCATCAGCTTCTTGAGGGTTGGTATATGCCTTAAAGCTACCCGAAGCAATAACTTCTTGCAACAAAGATTCCAATCCTTCTTCTACAATGTGTAGCTTTCCTGCGTTGGTGGTTGCTACGACCTCAGCATTGACATCGACGCCCAAGACCTCTACACCATATTTTGCTGCTATAATTGCTGTTGGGAGACCAATGTATCCCAACCCCATAAAACATGCTTTCATATTACTCTTTCCAAGTATTCCTCGAGAGAATAGCCCTCATTTTTACAATTGGTCGCAAAATTAATAATTTATGAATAAAATACACAATATTTTACATAATATTTCTGCGCACAATACCATCACTATCAGTCTCGCCTAAAAATATCTCGCGTATAGACTTTCTCTTGCACATCATCCAGCACTGCATCGTAACGATTGGCAATAATAGCTTGTGCCAAAGCCTTAAACTTAACCAAGTCATTGACCACCCTACTGCCAAAGAATGTGGTCCCATCCTCCAATGAGGGTTCATAGATAATCACTTCGGCCCCTTTGGCCTTGATACGCTTCATCACTCCTTGAATGGAGCTATGGCGGAAGTTATCGGAGTTACTCTTCATCGTCAAACGATAGACCCCCACCACGGGTGGCAATGGTGAACCTTGAGCAGCCAATGGAGAGTTGTACTGATTATTATCCGTGTAGCTATACCACCCAGCCATCTTCAACACCTGATCGGCTATGAAATCCTTACGCGTGCGATTGCTCTCCACGATGGCCGACATCATGTTCTGTGGCACATCCTCATAGTTGGCAAGCAACTGCTTGGTATCCTTCGGCAAGCAATAACCACCATAGCCAAACGAAGGGTTATTGTAATGCGTACCGATGCGGGGGTCAAGTCCGATACCCTCAATGATGGCCGCCGCGTCGAGTCCTTTGACCTCGGCATACGTATCCAATTCGTTGAAATAGCTCACACGAAGAGCCAGATAGGTATTTGCAAAGAGCTTCACCGCCTCGGCGTCCTTCAGCCCCATAAAGAGTGTCGGCACATCTTCTTTTAAAGCTCCCTGCTGTAGTAGCGAAGCAAACGTGTGCGCCGCATCCTCCAAGTGGTTGCCCGCAATGGCCCGTATGGCCTCATTCTCCTCGTCAAAACCCTCCAGCATCTTGGGGTATCCCACAATGATACGACTGGGATAGAGATTGTCATACAACGCCTTACTCTCGCGCAAGAACTCAGGCGAGAAAAGCAAGCGCAGCTTTTTCGAAGTATCGTAACCACGTTCCTTGAACAGCCGGGCATACTTCACATACAATCCTCGACAATAGCCCACAGGGATCGTACTCTTGATGACCATCGTAACCTCCGAGCCCGACTCAATCACCTTGTCGATGACACTCTCAACAGCAGAGGTGTCAAAGAAATTCCTACGACTGTCATAGTTCGTAGGCGTAGCTATGATGACAAAATCAGCCTCACTATAGGCCGACTCTGCATCAAGCGTAGCCGTCAAGTCAAGTGTCTCCTCTGCGAAGAACCGCTCTATATATTCGTCTTGAATGGGCGACTGACGCCGATTGATCATATCCACCTTCACGGGATTGATATCAACAGCTGTTACCCTATTATGGCGAGCAAGTAGCGTAGCCATACTCAGTCCCACATATCCTGTACCTGCAACGGTTATTTTCATACCATCAGATTTTAGCAATCACTATCGCAAAGGTAAAGATTTTTTACTGAATAAAGAAATGAAGCACACAGAATCAGTCCTCAATTAATCTCAACACGGATAAAAGTTTCCACTGCATATTCTTTTCTTAGGATCGTAGAAAGGTTTTTTCTAGTCCAGACGGTGTATGGGCTGCATTATGGAGAGGATATAAGCATAGAGCACATCATTGCCGGAGGTTATGTGCTCTACAAAGATTTCCCTTAATATTACATCATAGGGGGGCAACCCCTCACGGCTCATCAGGAGCCGCAAGTAACCCGATTCATCACCGAGGCATAGAAATCGGGATAATGTGCAGCGATATTGGCTATCTGACGGTCATTATTGTCTTCGTGCAGATTGGCCGCCATCAGGGAGGCTCCCTTGTGCATCTTTTGATATAGGAGGTCGATCTGAAAGAGGGGATACTTCCAATCTATCAACCGGATATCTGTCCCTGCGCGAAGCGCCATAGCCCAGAACCACACATCATCGGCCTGAGGAGATAGGCGCATGAAGAGTCCGCTGTCCACCACATCGGGATGCAAGGAGCCTGGTGGATATAATGTACCCGATCCTCCCAAGGGGAATATAAGACCTCCGGGATGAACGGTCAAGTTATGACGCCACTGACGATAAGGCAGCAACCGTCCCTCGTGTACGCGAGGCTGGTGAGCCAAGGGGCATAAGATCATATCGGGGGTTGCGAGATGAGCCTCATAGAGTTTTTCCAATAGTCCGCGCCTATACACCAAGTCATCATCTACCGTAACCAAGATGTCGTTGGGACAAAGCTGCAACGTGGGGACAAGTTTTTTATAGGAACGAAGGTCTTCACAGAAATGTATCTCAATCCCATACTTATCTCTCATAACTTGTAGTCTTTTAGGGAGATTGGACTCCGAGAAGTGTTCATCATCAAGCCACAAGATAATCCGGTCTGGACGTTTCGTCTGGACCAACAATGAAGCCAACACATGAGGTACAGTCTTTGCCACACGACGGCCATAACTAGTAAGCGTGACCACCAAATGAGGATGCGCCTTTCCCGCCACTGAGTCCAGGCGTTTCTTGGGCACCAACATCAACCATAGGGTGTAGGCAAGTCCACAGAGGTAGGACCACAAAATACGAATATATTTCATACGTCGAAAGAAAAATAGCTATGTTCTAATACTAAACGATTAAAATCCTCTTGGGATACCCCATCTTTTGTAATAGCCTCCTTCCTCAACTGTCTATACAGTTTGTAAGTAGTTTTTATACTACGCGTTGCTCTGTAGAAATAACGCATTACCAAAGGGAAGTTAAGCAATCTCCACAAAGCAAAGGAGCATCCCGTCATATGTTGTCGCACATCGATATAACGATTCAAATAATGCATATATAGTTTACCGACACTATTCATTTTATTACCCGAAGCCCCCACCTTATGATAAATTTGTGAATTGAGCACACAAGCCATATGAACATCTCTTTCGATCATGCGCATCGAGAACTCAAAATCCTCTTCTCCAAAGAAAAAACGCTCAGTAAGCAGATGCCCCTGCTCATCCAACAACTCAGGATAGAAGAACAACGCACAGCCCGTGACGAAAGAGATGCGAATATACTCCGTCTCACGAACTGCCGAGTGAGGCTGTCCTGCATAGTAATACTTGCGAAATCCAAAGGAGAGTTTGCCTCCACAATTCCAAACTTTTTGCTTGTCGTAGAAGAAGTTAATCTTCGGAGTGAGCACTCGACATTCTGGGTGTTTCCTCGAAAAAGACTCCAACTGTACGAGAAAATCGGGACACACCTCGGTGTCATTGTTCAGGAGGAGATAACTATCGGGGTTATCCAATCGTGCAACCTCCAAACCTTTATTGTTACCACGAGCAAAGCCATAGTTCGCATCGAGCGGCACCAGACGCACCTCCACCTCCGCATGTCCATCCATCCACGATTGGATGCGGGCCAGCGAATTGTCCGTCGAGCCATTGTCCACGACATAGATGCGGAAGTCACCCTCGGCCTTAGCTAGCGAATCCAAGCAAGCCAACGTATCGTCAGCACCGTTCCAATTGAGTATTATAATAGCCGTCATACGCGTTTTCTTATACGATACATATTATACAAGCACAGGACAAACAGCAGCATCTCGGACAACGACATAGCCCAGGCGGCTGCCTCAGCACCATATCGGGGAGCCACCAACAGCATAAAGACTACACTGAAGACTCCCGTCACAATGACCGATTGAAAGAAATAGCGTTGCCCATCCATATTGATCAGTCCCACGATCCCCACCAGATAGTTGACCTCACCAAAGAGAATGACCAAAGTCATGATACGGATAAGAGGTACACAAGCTACGAACTCCTGACCACAAAGAATATCAGAGATAAGCGGCGCAAAGAGATATACGCCTATCGTAACAAGCAACACTACTATAGTAAAAGGCACCGACACCTTACGTAACATTCTCATCTGCTCGGTCACAGGCTGTCCCTTGAAGCGAAGACTGAGATGGGGGAACAATGCCTGAGCAGCAGGAGAGATGAGAGACTGGAAGCCCTTGATTACCTTCTCGGCTGCCGAATAGAGACCAACCACATCATCCGTAACAAACTGTTTGAGGATAATGACATTGGCATTGCGATAGAGGTTCATGCCAAAGGTAGATCCAAAGACGGCACTACCCTCCTTGAATTGCATACGAACATCCTCCCAAGAAGTCCTGCGCAGACGCAAGTGAAACTGGCGGTACACCAATATCAGGCTAAGCGCTCCAGCCAAAAGATAACCCAACGAGTTGAGCAGAATCAAGATATTATAGTCTTCCTGAGCACGAACGACAATAAAGATGAGCACAGTGAAGAGAATCTTCGATGATGCATTAACTATAGTCATATACTTCATCCGTTCCATGCCTTGGAAGAGCCATACAGGAGTAAAGATGTCTCCTATGACCATACCTAATCCATAGACAAACATCCATATGCCCACTGCCTCCTTAAACACCACCCTACCACACAATAGCAGAAGAGCTGAAAGAAACAAGGCTATCAACATCTTGCTTGCCGTCACTGCATTATAGATACGCGACACTTTCTCCTTATCGTCTCGACATTGGGATATCTGCTTTGTTGCAGAAAAGTTAAATCCATATGTACTAAACAGAATCACATACTGCACGATGGCATAGACATAGGAGTAGGCACCATAATGGGACTTACCCACCACATGCAATATATAAGGCAGGGTAACCAAGGGCAATAGGACATTCAATCCATTCAGAATGGAAAGAGAGAAAAAATTCTCAATAAGTAGTTTATGTCGATCGAATATCTTCATTGGTTAGAATTCAATGGAAACTTCACGGTCGTTTTCAACAAAACGTTCACGATGTTCATCAATCTTCGGATTTAGCACAGAGTGATAAGGTATATAGCGAACATAGGCACGCGTACCAGGGTATGACTCTGACATATCCTTTGTATAGAATCGTATCATATTGAAATTCAGCACAAAAAATGCCATCAAACACAACAAATAACTAATTTGATAGTCCCTAAACTTCCAATACAACGTACGATATACCGTATTGACAGAATAAACCAAAATGAAAGGAACAAAATAGTTGATAAATCGGCTAAAGATTCCGACATTCATGGCCAAGGCATACACGACTACAGTACCCATCATAAGAGGAGTAAAATCATTCTCCTCGGTAATCTGGTGTTTTTCGCGCAAGTAGATAAAAATAAAAATTGGGAAGAAGTTCAACAACTCAGATATGATACCCATCACATTACGCATCTCCTCAATGTATCCTCCTATGAGCAATATCAACTGATCATTCAAGCCAAACAGGCTTAGCACAAGCATAGGCACATTTACCACCCTCATGAGAACAACAACACCCAACAATATGACCACTTCCCATTTCCAAGACGGCCGTTTGAAGAGAAGCAAGAAGGGAAGCACCAGCATAATAGCTGCCGAGTAGTGAATAAAAAGGCCGACCACACACATCGGATAGTAGAGTAGCCATTTCTTCTCCAACAAGAATGATGTAGACAGCAAAAGCACGCATATACACAGCGACTCGCGCATGACCTCCATATTAAAGTAGCAGAAATAGCCGACATAGTATAGCAATATTGCTGAGAAATAATACTTCGGGCAATACTTACGGAAAAACCAAAAGAAGGTACAATTCACTATGACAGCATGCATTATCTGCAGGGTAGTAAAGTCATCGTATATACTTCGAGCGAGCGCCGCGAAGATGTACCAAAGGGGATTATAAGTAGCTGTAGCAAAATCAAAATACCTAAGTTCGTCCAACTTAGGCCATTCATAGAACATACTCATATACATTAGCGTATCGCTCCCCACGCGATAACGCAGTCCAGCGAAGAGGATCAGCACCACCAAGTTGAAATAGTACCATCCTTTTTCACCGCCAGGCTTGACCATCCAATCGTATTTAACAACTGGTATCAACAGCAGTATAAATACGATAAAGTATATCACTCCTCAGAACTAAAAAGTTTCCTACAAATATTCACGATAGGCTCCTTCAACAGCACATAGGCTACCGCAAACACTCCTCCAAGGAACGTGTACAGGACCAAAATCATCGAACGACTCATGGATGAAGCGAGCGCTGGTACCGAAGCCGGTTTCAAGGTTGTGAAAGCTGGAGTGTATTCCTGTACCTTGGCTTTAGATAACTGCAACTGTTGTGCCCACTGAGTATACAATGTATTCTTCAAGTCTTTGTCAGCCTGCAAACGTTCTTTTTCAACTAAGAAACGCTCCTGTGTTACATTACGATTACGATCTACATACGTAGCATAGGCGTCTTGTGCCTTCTCATATTCAGCCTTTGCCTCCAAATACAATCCTTCAATGTAAGCGCAGTCTGCTATTGCCTTCTTGGTACGGTATTCGGTGATTTGTCCCTGCAATCGGGCCATAATCGTATCGGCCATCATAGCGGCAACCAAAGGATCCTGGTCGGTAAACGAGAGGGTAATCACTTCCGTCTTCTTATCTACAAAGACATTGATCGCCTCGTTCAACGACTCGATCATTATCATCTGTTTTTTTGACAATCGGTAAGGGTCAAACAGATAAGGATTACCCTCCGGTTCTTTTTCTTTAAACAGAGATACCATCTTTCCGACAGCCTTCTTCGGGAACTTCTTTACAACTGTCACCCACGATTTCTTGCTAAGGTTTTTCGTATAGTAACTATAGGTTGTATCTACACGACCATCGACCGACTGCACGTTTACATCAAATAGAGAGCACAAGAACGGCAACGACTGAATGATATCCGGATACAACAAAGGATATATAGCATCACCTCCAGCATCCATGTCAATGCCTGCAAATGAGGCCAACGAAGCCAATCCTCCACCTATACCCGATGTAGAAGACTCAGGAGCCACCATAACCTGCGCCGTATAGGTCTTTACCGTTGACAAGGCCATGATTAGTCCTATCACCATAAAGCATAAGGTTACCTTAAGTATAAATTTCCACTTGGCCAGCACTTTACCCACCAACTGGAGTAGATCAGCCTCTTTCAGCAAAGGCTTCTTTGTATTGAAATCTTCCATGTCTGAAAGTCTTATTTAAACACATTGATCAATGCCAACACCACCGTGGCCAACGAAGCTGCTGAAGAGCTTAGTCCAAGTATCTCATTCGGAGACATCTTTCGTTTCTCCTCCTTGGTGGGTACCACAATTTCACAACCGGGTTCCACCGCCGAGCGACTGGCCTTACGTGGTTTGCTCACCATACCGTTCATGTACACTATATATACATTTTTCTTGCTGGCATTCATATTGTATCCACCGGCTTGGTTGAGATAGTACTTCAAGCTCTTACCCTTCTTGTAAGCAATCGTGTTGGCATACATCACATCGCCACTCACCTTCACCGTGTTAGAGTATTGTGGTACAATCAGCTTATCACCATCTCTCAACACCACATCGGCATCCGTTCCCGGCTCCTCCAATGCTTTGTCAAGTTCTATACCCACAGAGTATGTCGTCTGGTTCATCATCCGACGGCGTATAGCCACCGAGTCACTCTTATTCTCAGCCATCTGAATAGCCGCCTCGATTGTTGACTCCAATTGCAGCATCTCCTCCGCAGTCATCTTACGTTCCAAGCGGGCACCCTTGACATTGGCCTGTGGATTCAAGCCACCGGCACTCGCAACCAGTTCACTCAATCTTTGGTTCTTCATGGTAAGCGCATAGGTTCCTGCATACAAGACCTCACCTTCAACAGTCACATTCTCCTGTTTGTAATAGCTGGGACTCTTACGCACATGCACCTCATCGAAGGGCATGAGTGTAAAGTTGGGATCTCCCTCCACAACCAGTCCGTCACTTATCGAGAAGGAGTAGTTATACGATATCGTATCACTCGGCGAGGTCGCATTCGGATTCTTCACACGGCGTGCCACATCGACCTTCGCCGTAGATGCAGCTTCGGTCAGTCCGCCAGCTTGCAAGATGAAGTCCTCGACCGACATATTCTCCACATACTCATATGTACCGGGGAAAGCCACTTCACCAAAGATAGCGACCACCTGCATCTCCTGCATCTCAGGGATGCTGGAGATCAGCAACACATCATTCTTACGCAGAGCGATATCATCACATTCGCCATTCATCAGTTTCTCCAAGTTAATGGACAGGTTCTCCATCACGTTGTTCACTTTGCGACGATTCAGTATGGCACGACTCATGAAAGCATCATCCTTCAGTCCACCAGCACACTCGATCAACTCCTTCACGGTATTCACACGTCCTCCCATCTGGAACTGTCCAGGGCGGTATACCGCACCCTTCACCTCCACCATATTGGAGAAAGTGGGCATGATAGAATCCACCGATATCGAGTCACCATCAATCAGCATAAAGCTTTGCTGTTCAGTCGCATCGAGTGTATAGATCTCACGCTCTCGCTTTCCATTTCGTATCAAGCGTATGTCCTCCTTATAGGCATTTCCGGCGAATCCTCCTGCATATTTCAACAACTGTGCCGCTGTCTCCGTGCTCAACATCTCATAATACATCGGTCGCTTCACCAGACCCGTCACAACGACCAGGTTCTTATATGCATCCACCGTCACCACATCGTTGTCTTCCAGTCTAATACCCGTATTGGAGTTACCATTAAGGATAAAATCATACACATCATAGGTCGACACCAACTTGTCATTGCGATACACCTTCACCTCACGCAGCGTACCATATTCACTCACGCCTCCAGCTTGATACAAGGCATTGAAGATGGTCGAGAACGATGACATGGTGTACGTGCCAGGGTTCTCCACCTCACCCATCACATGTACTTGGATAGTGCGGTTTTGCGCCAAGGTCAGACGGATATCCGAGTTGGGCACCTCACCATCTACGCTTGCAATTTTTCCAAACTGTCGTTTCAGGTAATTGTTGGCCTCAGTCACGGTAAGTCCACTCAAGTGTACAGGTCCAAGGCTCTCGATATAGATATTACCATCGGGCGAGATAACCTCTTGGATCGAATATTCCGAGGCCCCCCACACGTCGATAGCCACCTCATCACCAGGGCCCAGCTTGTAGTTGGGTGGAGTAGGCAGATTATAGGCCGCCTCGAAAACGACCTCCTTATTTTGGAATATGCGATGACCGAAGATCTCCTTTTTCTCTTTTTCCACATACATCATCGTAGAGTCCGGAAAAAGAAACCCAATACCATCAATCATCGTATGCTCCATAGAGGCAGCATCCTTGTTCTCTTGTAGCTCTACCGCACCATTTCCTTGAGAGGCCGTACGCATACGCGACTTCTCATTCAAAGTTTTCCCTACACCCGTTTTCTCTTGGGCACTCATCTTGCGCTTGATACGATTGATTTGTTCCATCGTTACACCACGACGCATAAGTTCCGCGGCTATCTGCTGTTGACTGCTTCCCTTCTCTTGGGCACTCATCACATATTCCACTACTTGGTCATCGTTCATCTGCTGTGCAGATGCCACTCCACAGCCAAGCATGAATACAAAGAGCAATAAAAATCGATTCATATTTTTTATCTTCATTATCTTCAAAATTTCTTTCCGCTTAGAATTGAAAAGGCCGTTTTAAATATTATTTTAGTATCCTCCCAGAGCGAACGCGTGGTCAGATACTCCAGATCCATATCCAAGCGGTTCACCATCTTCTCCATCGTGTCGGTATACCCGTTATATAGTGTAGCCTTCGAGGTCAGTCCTGGACGCATCTTGTAGATATGCACATACCGCGGAGCCACCTTCATGATCTCATCGATAAAGACCTTGCGTTCAGGTCGTGGCCCGACAAGCGACATATCGCCCACCAGCACGTTAAATAGTTGAGGTAGCTCATCCAGATGATGCTCACAGAGAAAACGTCCCAACCTTGTCATCTGCCCTTTACGTTCCTCCTCTGTACGTGGGATACCATTCTTCTCTGCATCTACATTCATTGTTCTGAACTTGTATATCTTGAATGGTTTCCCCTTATGACCGATACGTTCCTGACTGTATATCGCCTTTCCATCGGTACACATGATCAATATCCACACCAGAACAAGGACCGGAGACAGCACAACGATTCCACAAAAAGCCGCGATTATATCAATCAGCCTTTTCATGAAACGTCCAAAGGAGTTCATCGCATCGGAGTACTCCACAAGAGTATTATTTTCAACAGGTTGCGCGCTATTCATCACAAAGTATCCCCGTACAATAGTAAGAACGCAACTTTCGTCACATTATTACTTCTTGCACTATTTTTTCAATAATAAGGGCAAAGGTACTAAAATTTGCGTTGAATACAATGAAAAAATATTATCTTTGCGCTTTATTAGTCAAACCAGTGTATAATATACATCTATAAAAATAAGCCATATAGCCACTTGGTGGCCATAGAAAAGGAACCGATTTATGAAAGCATTCGTTTTCCCCGGTCAGGGGGCCCAGTTCTCTGGAATGGGCAAGGATCTTTACGAGAACTCAGCTATAGCGCAAGAACTTTTTGAGAAGGCCAACGACATCCTTGGCTTCCGCATCACCGATATCATGTTTGAGGGCACCGACGAGGAGCTTCGCCAGACCAAGGTGACCCAGCCCGCCGTATTCCTCCACTCTGTCATCACCGCGCTCTGCATGGGCGACGACTTCTGCCCCGACATGGTGGCTGGCCATTCGCTCGGTGAGTTCTCGGCCATGGTCGCCAGCGGTGCACTCACATTTGAGGATGGTCTCAGACTCGTCTATGCCCGCGCCATGGCCATGCAGAAAGCTTGCGAGATGCAGCCCTCTACGATGGCAGCCATCATAGGGTTGGACGACGAGACGATTGAGCACGTCTGTGCCGAAGTGACCGATGGCGGCAACATTGTTGTGGCAGCCAACTACAACTGCCCCGGACAAGTGGTTATCTCCGGCAGCATCGAAGGCATCAAGCTTGCTTGCGAGAAGCTCACCGCAGCTGGAGCCAAGATGACAGTCCCCTTGAGCGTAGGTGGTGCCTTCCACTCTCCGCTGATGGAGCCCGCCAGAGAAGAACTTGCAGCAGCCATCGAGGCCACCGAGTTTCACACTCCCAAGTGCCCCGTATACCAGAATGTGGATGCACTACCCCACACCGCTCCCGAAGAGATCAAAGCCAACCTCATCGCTCAGCTCACCTCATCGGTCCGTTGGACCCAAAGCGTGCGCAACATGCGCGCCGATGGTGCCGAGTCATTCACCGAGTGTGGCCCAGGCAAGGTCTTGACAGGCTTGATTCGAAAAATCAAATAAGGGTCAACCGTCAACGGACAACAGAACAACAAAAAGCAGCGAAATATATAAAATCATACAATATTTAGAGAATTCACAAAATCATTAATAAACATCCCGAACGGCAATCGTCTGTTGACTGTTGACCGTTGACTGTTGACATTAAATCATGCAAAAAATCATCCTTTATCAGATTTTCACCCGCCTCTTTGGCAACGACAATACACAATGTGTTCATAACGGCAGCATCGGGCAGAATGGCTGCGGCAAGCTGGCCGACTTCACTCCTGAGGCACTGGAAGCCATCAAGAAGCTGGGCACCACCCACGTGTGGTACACCGGCGTCATCGAGCACGCCACACAGACCGACTATAGCGCCCAAGGCATCCGCCCCGACCACAAGGCCACAGTCAAGGGCAAGGCCGGTTCACCCTATGCCATCAAGGACTACTACGACATCGATCCCGACCTCGCGACCTCTGTACCCAACCGCATGAAGGAGTTTACCCAACTCGTAAAGCGCACCCACGATGCAGGGCTCAAGATGGTCATTGACTTCGTGCCCAACCACGTGGCACGTTGCTACCACTCCGATGCCAAGCCCAAGAGCGTCGTAGACCTTGGCGAAAAGGATGACACGAACCTCTTCTTCTCACCGAAAAACAACTTCTACTACCTCCCCGGCACCACGCTGGGTGGCGAGGTAGACTGGCAGGACTATACCGAAACCCCCGCACGCGCTACGGGTAACAACCGCTTCGACGCCTACCCCTCACGCAACGACTGGTACGAGACCGTGAAGCTCAACTACGGTGTCAACTACCTCGAGGGCGAGCGCACCGACTTCTACCCCTTCCCCTCTACCTGGCTCAAGATGCGCGACATCCTGTTCTTCTGGGCCAAGAAGGGTGTCGACGGCTTCCGTTGCGACATGGCCGAGATGGTGCCCTTCCAGTTCTGGGGTTGGGTAATACCCATCATCAAGGAGAAGTACCCCCACATCATCTTCATTGCCGAGGTGTACAACACCTGGGAGTACTACAACTACGTCAAGCATGGTAAGTTCGACTACCTCTACGACAAGGTAGGCCTCTACGATACGCTCATCGGCATCATCCGCCACCAACAATCAGCGACCGATATCACTCGCACATGGCAGAACCTGGGCGAACTGCGTAGCCACATGCTCCACTTCATGGAGAATCACGACGAGCAACGCCTGGCCTCAGACTTCATCGTAGGCCATGGCCGCCCTGCCCTTCCCGCCATGCTCGTGAGCGCCACCATCGACACCTGCCCCACCATGGTCTACTTTGGCCAGGAGTTGGGCGAGCGCGGTATGGACGAAGAGGGCTATAGCGGACGCGACGGACGCACCACCATCTTCGACTACTGGAGTGTCGACACCGTTCGTCGTTGGCGCGATGGTGGCACCTTCTCGGGCAAGGACCTCAACCATGGCGAGCGCGACCTACAGGCCTACTACAGCCACCTGCTCCACATCGCACGTGACGAGAAGGCCATCAACGAAGGAGACTTCTTCGATCTCATGTATGTCAACCCCTTCACCGCAGAGTTCAACCCCCACCGTCACTACGCCTTCCTGCGCAAACACGAGAGCGAACTACTACTCATCGTGGCCAACTTCGACGAATGGGATTCAAAGGTAGCGGTAAACATCCCTGCCGATGCATTCAACTATTTCGGCCTCCCCACCCTCGAGGCTGTCGAGGCCACCGAACTGTTGACAGGCGAGACTCTCGAGTTGTCGCTCACACCCGATGCCCCCATACACCTCACCCTCCCCGGCTGGTCAGGTGTCATCGTGAAGATCACACTGCCCTGAAGCGAAGACAAAAGAACAAGGTTATCTTGACAGAAGTACATAAGAACAGAGTTTTTTGACAAAAGGACACTGTTATTTTGACAAAAGAACATAAGAGCAGAAGAACAGAAAACATCCCTCCCCACAGGAAACAGATTCTTATGTCAAAAACAAACACAGAAAACATATACCTATATTCTTATACCAAGAAAATAAGCGATGAGTACAGAAATCCTTATAAAGGAAATTGTCCAATGCGCATATAACGTACGCCTGCAATTACCTGCGGGTTTTCTAGAATCAGTCTATCAGAAAGCCCTACTGATAGAACTAGAGAAACATGGTATATCAGCGATCGCGGAGGCGCCTATCGACGTCTACTACGATGATTACATCGTTGGCGAGTACCGTGCCGACATCATAGTAGAAGACCAAATTATTATCGAGTTAAAAGCAATACAGAAGTTATCACCTATCCACGAAGCACAATTAGTAAATTATTTAACTGCCACAAGAATGGACTATGGTTTGTTAATCAACTTCGGAGGTGAGCAGATAGAGATTAAACGAAAATATAGGACTTATATTAAGACATAACCTTTGACAGGTTCCTTTGGAAACAGAACTATTTTGACAGAGGGACACTATTAATTTGACAGAAGGACATAAGAACAGAGTTTTTTGACAGAAGGACACTGTTATTTTGACAAAAGAACATAAGAACAAACAACATCCCTCCCCATAGGAAACAGATTCTTATGTCAAAAACAAGCATAGAAAACACGTACTTATGTTCTTATGTCAAAAACAAGCATAGAAAAACATGTACTTATGTTCCTATGTCAAAAGCAAGCAAAGAAAACATGTACTTATGTTCTTATGTCAAAAGCAAGCAAAGAAAACATGTACTTATGTTCTTATGTCAGAAACAAGCATAGAAAAATATGTACTTATGTTCTTATGTCAAAAGCAAGCATAGAAAAACATGTACTTATGTTCTTATGTCAAAAGCAAACATAGAAACATGTTCTTATGTCTAAACCAAATACATTCTTATGTCAAACAAATAAAACATGTCTATGGAAGAAACCCCCATCCTCAACGACCATAACAAGCAGGAATACCCTCCTGCCCATAGCGCCGAGCACATACTGAACCAGACGATGGTGCGTATGTTTGGCTGTTCTCGCTCGCGTGTCAACCACATCGAGCGTAAGAAGAGCAAGTGCAACTACGACCTCCCCACCTGCCCCACCGAGGAGCAGATACGTAAGGTCGAGGACGAGGTAAACCGCATCATCCAGGCCGACCTCCCCATCACCTCACGCTATGTCACCCGTGACGAGGTGCCGTCAGAGATAGACCTCAGCAAGCTCCCCTCCGATGCCAGCGACACCCTCCGTCTCGTCTACGTGGGCGACTACGACGTGTGTCCCTGCCTCGGCGCACACGTTGAGCACACAAGCGAGATTGGCAGCTTCCGCATCAGTAGCACCAGCTACAACGAAGGCAACTTCCGCATCGTGTTCCGCGTTGCGGCACAGTAAGCGCCTGTATTTTTGCATAGGAAGCGAAATATTTTCTCTTGCCATAAACCTTTTTCACGAGATAGCGTTATTAAGTCAGAGCAACAGCAAAAGCTGCTACCTTAATAACTTTTTCTTAATCATCCAATCTATCGGGCTACTCCTCTTAGTGATAAGGGGAGTAGTTTTTTTTGCGGCAATAATATAGCTGTTTACCTCCCCCTGGGTCTCTTGCGGGCCTCCATCGCACAGAGCACTGCCGACGCGGAGCATTAGCGTCGGTTGCGACGAAGGAAACTTTAGTTTCCCCGAGGAGTACCTTTTCACCAGGGCACTCTGCGAGATTGCCTTAACGGCGACCTAAAGGTTGTCTCGCTTTGCTCGAAATGACACGAACTACGTTTTGGACAATATCTTTATTAACCCTTTCCTTTAAAGAAGGATAAACATCCTGTCCATGGCGAACATTTTGGAGCCGCAAGCATTATAACTGAACCATTTTGTTTAACCCTTAAAACCAAAAACCATTATGACCCCAATGAAAAGAATGTACCGTCAAGACTGGGTACCAAGCATCTTCAGTGATTTCTTCGACACCAACTGGATGGGCCGCACCAAGGCTACCGCCCCCGCCATCAACGTCATCGAGAAGAAAGACGAATACAAGGTGCAGGTGGCCGCTCCGGGCATGACCAAGGACGATTTCCGCATCCACCTCGACGAGAGTGGCGACCTGGTCATCACCATGGAGAAGTGCTGCACCGACAAGGAGTGCAAGGATCCCAAAGGTGAATGCAAGGAATCAGAGTGCAAAGACCCGGAATGTTGCGACGAGAAGGAGTGCAAGTTTCTCCGCCGCGAGTTCTCCTACGCCAAGTTTGAGCAAGCCCTCGTGCTCCCCGACGATGTGGACAAGGCCCACATCAAGGCCAAGGTGAAGCATGGTGTGCTCCACATCAAGCTTCCTCGCAAGGCTGCCGAAGAGAAGCCTCAGATGCAGCAGACCATAGCGATCGAATAAAACAACTCCCCCTCTGTTCATAGAGGGGGTGCCTTGAAAAGGCGGGGGCGTTACAAGCGTAGCGCGTAGTGGCTTAGCTACGCACTTCATTTGGAAACATAGTTCGCCAACGCATAGAAAGGCGGGCTCCCCCCGCCCCCCACAGTTAAAATCCCTCCTAACCCTTAACCACATGAAAACCGTCCTACTCTCTCTCGCCCTCTGCGGACTATGCACCACCGTCTTTCCACAGAAGGTCGACAACAGCACCGTCACCTCCTTTGACCTCGACCGTTACCTGGGCAAGTGGTACGAGATAGCCCGCTACGACCACTCCTTTGAGCGCGGTCTCGTGGGCAGTACAGCCATGTACACCCTGCGCGACGATGGCAAGATCAAGGTCCTCAACAGCGGACACCTCAACACCCTCGACGGCCCCTACAAGGAGAGCGTCGGCAAGGCCAAGTCAAGGAAGAACGGCATGCCCGGTCAGCTGGAGGTGAGCTTCTTCGGTCCCTTCTATGGCGACTACGACATCCTCGAGCTTGCTCCCGACTACTCCTACTCCGTGGTAGGCAGCAGCAGTCCCAAGTACCTGTGGATCCTGAGCCGTACCCCACAGCTGAGCACGGCCACGAAGGACAAGATACTGCTCAATCTGCGCCATCGCGGCTACGATACCAGCAAACTCATCTGGGTGAAGCAGAAATGACACCCATAGAGGACAGACGCCTCCTCCGCTCCTACCATCCCATAAGCCCCTATGGGATGGTTTTGGCTTGTTTGGATATTATTTTCGTCAAAAGTTTGTTTTATCAACAATAAGCGCTACATTTGCCTGTGAACTTTAAAAAATCGACTTGCAAACCAAAACACAACATGAAAAAGGAAATTAAATTCAGCCTTTTATACCGCGACATGTTCCAGTCGTCGGGTAAATATCAACCTCGTGCCGACCAGCTCGCCCGTATCGCTCCCGTCATCGTGGAGATGGGCTGCTTTGCCCGTGTAGAGACCAACGGTGGTGCCTTCGAGCAGGTCAACCTCCTCTATGGTGAGAACCCCAACACGGCGGTGCGCACCTTCACCAAGACCTTCAACGAAGCGGGCATACAGACCCACATGCTCGACCGTGCGCTGAACGGTCTGCGCATGTTTCCCGTGCCGGCCGACGTACGCCGGCTCATGTATAAGGTGAAAAAGGCGCAGGGCACCGACATCACCCGTATCTTCTGCGGACACAACGACCCGCGCAACATCATCCCCTCCATCAAGTATGCCCTCGAGGCGGGCATGATACCGCAAGCTGCGCTCTGTATCACCCACTCGCCCGTACACACCGTGGAGTACTATACCGACCTGGCCGACCAGCTCATCGCCGCTGGCGCCACCGAGATAGCCCTCAAGGACATGGCCGGTATCGGTCGCCCCAAGATGCTGGGCCAGCTGGTCAAGAACATCAAGACCCGACACCCCGAGATCATCATCCAGTACCACGGCCACTCGGGCCCTGGCCTCTCCATGGCCTCCATCCTCGAGGTGTGCGAGAATGGTGCCGACATCATCGACACCGCCATCGAACCGCTCTCCTGGGGTAAGGTACACCCGGACATCATCTCCGTGCAGGCCATGCTCAAGGACGCGGGCTTCCAGGTCCCCGACATCAACATGAACGCCTACATGAAGGCCCGCAGCCCCACCCAGGAGTTCATGGATGACTTTCTCGGTTACTTCATGGACCCCACCAACAAGCACATGTCGTCGCTCCTGCTCAAGTGCGGACTCCCTGGTGGCATGATGGGCTCCATGATGGCCGACCTCAAGGGTGTACATTCGGGCATCAACCTCATGCTCAAGGGCCAAGGCAAGGCCCCGCTCAGCCTCGACGAGCTGGTCATCATGCTCTTCGATGAGGTAGAATACGTATGGCCCAAGCTAGGCTATCCCCCACTCGTGACTCCCTACAGCCAGTATGTGAAGAACATCGCCCTCATGAACCTCATGCAGATGGTCAAGGGCGAGGAGCGCTTCACGATGATCGACAACAATGCCTGGGACATGATCCTCGGCAAGTGTGGCCGTCTGCCCGGTCCGCTCGCTCCCGAAATCATCGAGCTGGCCAAGAGCCAGGGCCGCGAGTTCACCGATGCCGACCCGCAGAGCTACTACCCCGATGCCCTCGACACCTACCGCAAGGAGATGAAGGAGCTGGGTTGGGACACCGGCAAGGACGACGAGGAGCTCTTCGAGTTTGCCATGCACGACCGCCAGTACCGTGACTACCGCTCTGGCGTAGCCAAGCAACGCTTCGAGGCCGACCTCCAGAAGGCCAAGGACGCAGCCCTGGGTGGCACGGGTGTCACCCCCGAACAGCTGCAGGCGCTCAAGCATGCCAAGGCCGATGCTGTTACTGCTCCCGAGAGCGGACAGGTGGTGTGGGAGATTTCTGTCGAGGGTCCCTCATCGGCACCCAATGTGGGACGTGCCTACAAGGCTGGCGAACTCCTCTGCCACATCACCACGCGCTGGGGACAGATGGAACCCGTCTATGCAGGCTTCGCCGGTCGCCTTGCCGAGGTGGCCGCACCACAGGGCAGCACCGTCTTCAAGGGCGATGCAGTGGCGTATCTCGAGAGAGAGTGATAGATTCCTTTATATATATTATAATAGCGAGAGCGAGCCGTCAGGTTCGCTCTCGCTCCGTTCAGACAGCACTTTCGCAAAAGTGCTAACTGAAGAGACTGTCGTGAACTCTCCCCTCTTCAAGGGGGGGGGGCGTAACGAGGCCTTTAGAGGGTTGGCGGAAAATCGCAAAAAATTGGGAATAATATATATGTTTACCCAGAAGTTCTGTCATCCCGAGCGTAGAGAGGGATCTCGCGCTGGGACTTAGCTAGAGGCATTTGCGAGATGCTTCACTACGTTCAGCATGACACTAACGCGGGAAATACATGGACTGGGTAAACTGCTATATCATCTCCCCAAAAGTGATTTTTCATTCGATTTGCACTACTTTAGTCTATTTCATAGCCTTAAATTAGGCGGCAAGCGACAAGTCGCGCTCCTTAAGGAAACTAAATTTCCGTCGTCACAACCGACGCTTTCATACCGCGTCGGCGGAAAATCGCAAATAAATTTAACTTCGTTGAATTTCTGCCTCGCTCAGTAAAGAAAAATGCAAGCATTCATCTACTTTCGCTCGTTGAAATTTGGTATTTTCGCTCAGTTTGCACTAACTTTAGCCTGCTTCGCAGTCTGAAGGTAGGCGGCATCTCAGAAATACTCAAATAAATTTGGTATTTCATTCGATTTGCACTACCTTTGCACCCGCTTTTCGTAGGGCACTGAAAAAGCGTCCTTACATCGTGTGATGGCGAATTGAGCAGAGAACTTAATTTAGAGTAACACATTTAAAAAGAAAACAAACATGAAATCATTTGATTTGAAGGGTACTGCACGTACCGAAGTAGGTAAGAAGAGCACCAACGAGCTCCGTAAGAACAATGGTATTCCTTGCGTATTGTACGGAATCGAGAAGGAGGCTAAGGCATTCGCTGTAACCACCGACGCTGTACGCAAGCTCGTTTACACTCCCGACATTCACGTTGTAAACCTCACCATCGACGGTGTTGAGTGCAAGGCTGTATTGAAGGACATCCAGTTCCACCCCGTTAAGGACACCATCCTCCACATGGACTTCCTCCAGATCGTTGAGGACAAGGCTATCGTAATGGAGGTTCCCACCGTTCTCACTGGTCTCGCTGCCGGTGTTAAGCTTGGTGGTAAGCTTCAGCAGGCTATCCGTAAGATCAAGGTTAAGGCTGTATACGCTAACATCCCCGAGAAGTTGGTAGTTGACGTTACTGAGCTTGCTCTCGGTAAGTCAATCAAGGTTGGTGAGCTCTCATTCGAGGGTATCGAGCTCGTTACTCCCGCTCAGACCGTTGTATGTAGCGTAGCTGCTACACGTGCTTCACGTGAGGCTGCTAACGGCAAGAAGTAATCATTGATTGACCAAACTTTAAGGGTTGAGGGTTGTGGATGTGAATCCCGGCTTTCAACCCTTTCATTTATTGATAATTAACGGTTAACGATTAACGGAAAGAGTAACTGCGTACAGGCTATTGTCTGCACTCCTGAACTCCTAATTATAAATATGAAATACCTTATCGTCGGTCTCGGCAATCCGGGCTATGAATATGACGGCACACGCCACAACATCGGATTTCGCGTGGTAGACGCCCTTGCCAGTGCGGCAGGCGCCGTGTGGGAAGACAAGCGCTACGGCTTCGTGGCCAACATGCGTGTGAAGAACGCACAGATCACGCTGCTCAAGCCCACCACCTTCATGAACCCCAGCGGCAATGCCGTGCGCTACTGGCTGGAGAAGGAGAACATCCCCACCGAGAACCTCCTCATCATCGTCGACGACCTCTCGCTTCCCGTGGGCACCCTACGCCTGCGAGGCAAGGGCAGCGATGGCGGACACAACGGTCTCAAGCACATCGCCCAGCTCATCGGTCAAGGCTATGCCCGTCTGAAGTTCGGCATCGGCAACGACTTTCCCCGTGGCGCACAGGCCGACTTCGTGCTGGGCAAGTTCAGCACCGAGGATGAAGCCGTCATCGCCAAGCAGCTCCCCACGGCGTGCGACATCGCCAAGAGCTTCTGCCTGGCAGGACTCACCATCACAATGAATCAGTTTAATAAAAAAGGATGAAGGGGTGCTTTTAGCTATTGCCCTTGGTTGTTGGCGCTTGGCTATTAGCTTTTGGCTTTTGGCTATTGGCTTGCAGCTCCGCTGCACCGTTATCGTCTTCGCTGGAACCAACAGCCAACGGCCAATGGCCAACAGCCTGCAACGGCGCAGCGACTTGCAAATTCTGTGAATTCTGTGCAGTCTGTGTGAGATTAAATTGTGTAGTCTTTATAGTGTAGTGTTTAGAGTCATCGTTTTCGTTTTCGTTTTCGTCTTCGTTAACCAATAACCAATAACCGTGCCGAAGGCACATTAACCCTCAACAAACATGGAAGCAAGAATCGACAAATGGCTATGGGCCGTACGCCTCTACAAGACCCGCTCGATGGCTACCGACGCCTGCAAGAAGGGTCAGGTGACGATGAACGGCACCACGATGAAACCCTCGAAGAGCATCAAGGAGGGCGACGTGGTGAGCGTGCGCAAGCCACCCATCACCTACACGTTCCGTGTGCTCAAGGCCATCGAGAACCGCGTAGGTGCCAAGCTCGTGCCCGAGATGCTCGAGAACATCACCCCCAAGGAGCAGTACGACATCCTCGAGATGAGCAAGCTCAGCGGTTTCGCCAACCGCATGCGTGGCACCGGCCGTCCCACCAAGAAGGAGCGCCGCGACCTCGACGAGTTCCTCGGCGACGACAACTTCGGTGCCGACCTCTTCTTCCTCGACGACGAGGACACCGACGCGGAGTACTAGCGTCGGTAAAAAACAGAGGCAACAACACCATTCGCGTGTAAATTCTTATTAGACCACAAATCTCAGGAGTGATTTATGTCTCACGCGGATAACGCTGTGAGCAAAAGTTTTCGTTATCGTCAACGTTATCGTTACTACAGAGCAGTCAACAAGGGCGTAGCGACTTGCCTTCTGTGAGTTCTGTGCTTTCTGTGTGAGAATATTCTTTTGTAGTCACACGATGACACTGTTTTTTTGTCTCACACAGAACACACGAAATTCACAGATAACGCATCACTCCGTTCGCGTTTACCTCCGGGATGTTTTAGACAGAAGAACAGAAGAACAGGTTTACTTCTTGTCTCACGCGGATAATGCTGCGAGCAGTCCTTGCGATGCAGCTCTATTCCGTGAAATCCGCGACAAATCTCATGCCAGCGAGCGCGATGTAAGTTAAACTTACAAATCGCTCAGCGAGCGCAGCCGAGATTCAACGAAGTTAACCGCGTGAAAATTTTCTTGTGTAGCGTTTAGTGTTTAGTGTGTAGTGTCTGTGGGCTGTAAGCTTTTCTCTCATATATCAGAATTTTATCCCGTTCGGCACTCTTCGACGCAAAGGGGAGCAAGCGGTTGCGTTCCACTATATCAACACTCTTGCCCGTCAGTTTACGCAATGCAGTGGAGATGCGCGAAATGGTAAACAGAGAGATAGAATCGCTATCGATATATTCCACCAGAAGATCGATATCACTATTATCTGACTCCTCACCACGTGAATACGAGCCAAACAACCATGCTTTGCTAACCGGCTGTCCTACGAGAAATGCCTGTATTTGAGGGATCATCTGTTGCATGCTGTGATTCATCATATAATCCTCCTTTCTTCTATTTACTCTGCGAAAATACGCAGAATATCTGATATAACAAAATTATTCACAACGGAGTTGCGGGTTAATAACAGCAGGCTGTTGCTGTTTAGGGTTTAGAGCTTCTAAAAGTGAAGAGTGAAGAATGAAGAGTTTCCATCCGGATGGCAGCAAGATCAAAGTGCCGACAAACTGCGAGCATTCCTTGCGATGCAGCCCTCCCGTTGGTTTCTATTGTCAACACGAATTTAAACTGATGACACTGTTTTCTTTCTCACGGAGTGCTTTGTCCCACACAAAACACACAGAATTCACGAAAGTGCACGCGCATTGCTTGTGCTTTACATCAGGGGTGAACACTTCTTGTTTTAACATAAATGACCGTAAATGTACCACGAATTGCCATGAATATT
>JAZONP010000023.1:0-5139 GCA_045654565.1 Bacteroidaceae bacterium | reverse complement strand
TCGCTCAACACCATCATGGTCGACGGTACCGGTATGTGCGGTGCTTGCCGTATCACCGTAGGTGGCAAGACCAAGTTCGTGTGTGTCGATGGCCCCGAGTTTGACGGTCACCAGGTCGACTTCGACGAGATGCTCAAGCGTATGGGTGCCTTCAAGGACATCGAGGTCACCGAGATGGAGAAGCCCGAGCATACACACCCCGTGACAAATGACAATTCACAATTGACAAATGACAATTCAGAATTCAAAATTCAGAATTCAGAATTAACTCCCGTCGACATCGACCGCAACAGCGAGTGGCGCGAGGCACTGCGCAAGAGCATGAAGGCCAAGGAGCGCACCCAGATCGAGCGTTGCGAGATGCCCGAGCTCGAGCCCAGCTATCGCCGTCACCAGTTGCGTGAGGAGGTCAACCAGGGCCTCACCATGGAGCAGGCGCTCACCGAGGCCAAGCGTTGTCTCGACTGTGCCAACCCCACCTGTATGGAGGGTTGCCCCGTGGGTATCAACATCCCCTCATTTGTGAAGAATATCGAGCGTGGCGAGATACTCGAAGCTGCCCGCGTGCTCAAGCTCACCTCGGCACTCCCCGCCGTGTGTGGTCGTGTGTGTCCGCAGGAGAAGCAGTGCGAGAGCCGTTGTATGCACCTCAAGATGGGTCACAAGCCCGTGGCCATCGGTTACCTCGAGCGTTTCGCTGCCGACTATGAGCGCGAGAGCGGCAAGGCAGCCAAGCCCGCCGTGGCTCCTGCCAACGGCATCAAGGTGGCTGTCGTAGGTTCAGGTCCCGCCGGCCTCTCCTTCGCTGGCGATATGGCCAAGCAGGGCTTCGACGTTACCGTCTTCGAGGCATTGCACGAGATTGGTGGCGTGCTCAAGTACGGTATCCCCGAGTTCCGCTTGCCCAACCACATAGTTGACGTTGAGATCGAGGGACTCCGCCAGATGGGCGTACACTTCGAGAAGGACTGCATCATCGGCAAGACCATCACCGTAGAGCAGCTCGAGGCCGAGGGCTACAAGGGCGTATTCATCGCTTCGGGTGCCGGCCTGCCCAACTTCATGAACATCCCCGGTGAGAACAGCACCGGCATCTTCTCATCCAACGAGTACCTCACCCGCGTGAACCTCATGGATGCGTCGAACCCCGAGACCGACACCCCCGTCATCTTCGGCAAGCGCGTAGCCGTCATCGGTGGTGGTAACACCGCCATGGACTCTGTGCGCACCGCCCTGCGTCTTGGTGCCGAGCGTGCCATGATCATCTATCGCCGTAGCGAGGAGGAGATGCCCGCCCGTCTCGAAGAGGTGAAGCATGCCAAGGAGGAGGGCGTAGAGTTCCTCACCCTGCACAACCCCATCGAGTACCTCGCCGACGAGAAGGGTCGCGTGAAGCAGGTCGTACTGCAGAAGATGGAGCTTGGCGAGCCCGATGCCAGCGGTCGTCGCAGCCCCGTGGCTATCCCCGGCGCTACTGAGACCATCGACATCGACATGGCCATCGTCGCCGTAGGTGTATCGCCCAACCCCATCGTGCCCACCTCGGTGAAGGGTCTCGAGCTCGGCCGTAAGAACACCATCGCCGTGAACGACGACATGCAGTCAAACATCCCCACCATCTATGCCGGTGGCGATATCGTGCGTGGTGGTGCCACCGTGATCCTCGCCATGGGCGACGGACGTCATGCTGCAGCCGCCATGGCCAAGAGACTCAAAGGAGAGTAACAGCCAGGATGCTCTTGCCATAGCAAGAAACGGTTGAACGCAATAAAGCGAAGCGCCAAGGGATGACAAAGTCTCAAAAACATCCCTCGAGCGCTTCGCTTCGTTATATGTCGTAGGTATATCCCTACATTACATACGGAAGGTTCCTATCCTCAATTGCTCCACGATGGCGCGGTAATCCTTGCCGCTGGCACCAAGGAACATTACTTTCTTGCCGATCTTCTTGCATTCTACTCGAGCGCTGCCCTCATACAATAGAATTTTATTGTCCTTGTCGATGGTGATGAGGATGCATTCGCTATTTTTAGAGATGAGTGACATCATTGCGCTTGGACTCTCGACTAGTTCGATAGATTGATACACCAAGTCGTAGTGCTTGCCATCGTAGGCAATCTGCATATTGCACTTGTTGTCGAGGCTGATACGACCACCCTTTTTGTTGACTTTGAAATTGTTGCCTCGCTTCGCCTCCCCATAGTTCTGGAAGTCGAAGTTGTAGGGATACGCTGCCGAGCGGTCATAGATGGCTTTTGTGGTGTAGCCTCCGCGCCAGCCATCGTAGTCGGGCTTCGTGATGATAAAGTTGAGTCCCTCCTTCTTGGGAATGCGTACGATGTTCTCGGTGCTCTCCACGATGAAGTAATCCTTGTCTTCGCCAATCTGCTTGAACTCGGCCCATACGCCACGTTTCTTGCCCGGTGCATACTCGTGCCACACGCCACCATCGCGACGAATGTAGTAGCCGTTATGCTCGCGGCCGCGGCCATCGTTGTAGCAGTAGAAGAGTCCTTCGGGCTCTACGCATTGGTGATGCACGTCGATGGTGGTGTACACCTGCTTCCAGTCGTTGTTCTTCTCGCGGTCGATGAAGATCATGTCCTTGCCCAGTTTGGGAATGGCCAAGCGGCACTTCTTGTTCTCTACATAGAAGAAGGAGTCGTTCTCCTTGTACTGTTTGTAGGTGCTCCACTTGCCCGTCTTGTCGGCAGGGCGATACTCGGTCCACTTGTCTCCGTCCTTTACGAAGTAGCCGCCCACGTAGGGCACGAGTGCTGTGGTCTGCGCCACGAGCGATACGAAACTTGCAATGGCAAGCATCGCTGTCAATGATAGTCTCTTGTTCATGATATGAATGCTGAATTATGATTTATGATTTATGAATTATTTTGTTTGTCATCCTGAACGAAGTGAAGGATCTCGCGCACGAACTTTGCCAGGATTCCTTGCGAGATTGCCTTTAGCCCCTTGACTTCAGCCCCTTCGGCTTAACAGCCAAGGCTGACGCCTCGGGCGTCGACCTAAAGGTTCACATTCGTTCAGGATGACACGTGGTGTGAATGTTTTTACTTTGTATACAAATCCCAATACTTAAAATCGATGTGTACGCCGTTCTTGTGCGACTTGCCTGCGAAGAAGTACTCATCGGTGGTGAAGTGTATGCCGCCTGAGTCGTCCGACAGGTCGCTGTTGATGATGATGTTGCACTTCTTGGCTATGTCTCTTTCTCCACCGAAGACATACTCGTTGACTGCCTGCTCGAAGCCGCCACCTCCGCCAATGAGGATGCTCATGTGGCAGTACTTGTCTTCGGGTGAGTCGAACACGCACATCAGGATGCGGCCCTCACCATAGAGTTGCACAAAGTGCTTCCCTTCGCGCTCGCTCTGCTGCGTCACCTTCAGGTTTCGGTAGGTGTCGCCAAGTTCGAGATTGAAGAGGAATCCCAGGTCACTGAGCATGTCCTTATAGCCTGCCTCATTCTTCGAGTGGCGGTAGAGCACAGCAGGTGTGCCGCCCTGATACTCCTGCTGGTATATCGCCTTGAACATGGGCGAGTAGCCCTCCTCGTTCCACTTTTCCTGTGGCAGGTGCTTCACGGCATAGAGTCGTGCCACATCTTCGGGGAGAATAATCTCTGACTTTTGGTCGGCACTGTCCGTCATGGCACCTTTGCCGAAGCCCAGACTGTTGATCCAATCATATACGCCATAGGCAGCATAGGGTTGCATATCCTTCTTGATGTCTTCCGGTACGGTGGGGATAGCCACTAAGAAACTGTTGGTCTCAAGGTTTAGTATGAATGAGGGTTTCTCAAGGTCTTCAATTTCTTGAATTCCTGTAGGAGTACTTGACGCTGCAATCTTTGAGGCAATGTCAATTACCTCCTCATTGAAGCGTTCGTATGGGTCAGTACCATCCGATTGCTGGTCGAAGGAGTACACCTTCGGCTCTTCCGCATCCTCCTCTTGCTCCTCCCTCGTTCTGCTGAATGAGTAACTGAACTGCAGGTCTCCTGATTCGCCTATGGTAATATTGCCACCATCGCCATTTATCATCATCGAGGTGAAAATCTCTTTGAAAATCATCATCAAGTCGGAGTTCAGGTAGAGTACCTCTATCGAGTCACCGTAGTCGAGAACCATCAGCGATGCCTTATCACCGACAAAGAGCATGACTTGGCCGCCATCTCTACGATAGCAGAGCAACAAGGGAATGCCGAACAACACCTCTGCATTTGTGACCTCGTATTTGTCGAGTACCTTATAGATGCTTTCGCGCCCTATGCCATCGGGTGACGCAATCATGATGAGTCGGAAGTCCTTCTTATCCAACTTGGTGAACAACTCATCGTCATCACTGACAATCTCCGTGTCCAGATAGTCCAGGAGTTCCAAGTGTGTCATCGTGTCGCACGACACGTGATCACCTTGAAGCGCCTCCAATTCGTCGGTAAATTGGATTAACCCCGTCCAATCTATCTCTTGCGCTTGCATCGTCGTTGCCGAGCATACGGCGATGAAGCATAATATCATCTTTTTCATAATCTATCCCCGTGTTATAATCAAAATATCAGGCCGCCATTGCCAGTCACTTTCATGAAATTCTCATACGAAACCCCCGAGACAAAGATGACCATGAAATAGTCTTCATCTCCTTCTTGTTCGTTGATGATGAGCACATTCTTCGGATCGCTATAAACAATCGAAAGTCCGCCATCAGCTCTATTGAAGGAGTTCAATTGCATACCCATCAGTTCCTCCTCCTCTTCCAAGAAGGGTTGCATGGCCTTGTGCAATAGTTCGTACCCCTCACGGCCTGTCGACATGAAACGTCGCATATACATCACCGAACTCAAGATGTTGTCTACTCCCAAGGCCTCCTTGATATCGCTATCAACGATTGATAGCGCTTGTGATAGCAGTTGTCTGAACATGCTCGTAGAGATGTAGGCGTAGTCAATCTCGTCGGATTTGACCTCCTTTGCTGTCTGCTGCATGAAGATTTCTGCCTCGCTCTTCTCGCGGGGCTGTGCCGACTGGGCAAATAGGCTGCCCGTGTGAAGCACTAAGGCTGTCAGGGTTAATAAAATGTATCGTTTCATAATTCTCTATTTTTTGTTGGTTCAAGTTTAAG
>JAZONP010000022.1:0-18209 GCA_045654565.1 Bacteroidaceae bacterium | reverse complement strand
AAGCTTGCTTAATCTCTGCTGAGGTGCGAACCGACGAACGAGCGAGGGTAGAAGCAAAGTTCACTTTGATTATTCCGAGTAAGGAGGAGGAAACGAAAGTCGTAAGGAGGAAAACTAAGAGTTACTAACGCGGAAATACATGGATTGGGTAAACATGGATTGGGTAAACATCTATATTATTCACAAAAAAATGGTAATGATATAGCAGTTGTCCAAAGCGTAGTTCGTGTCATGTTGAACGAAGTGAACCTTTAGGTCGCTGGCCGAAGGGAAAAGCAAACATCTCGCAAAGTGTCCTGGTAAAGTCCCTGCGCGAGATCCCTCGGCGCTTCGCTTTGTCGGGATGACAACCAACGCAAAACTGAGCGTATAGATAAGTTCGCTTAATCTATACCGAAGTGCGAAGGAGGGAAACTAAGAGTTAACATCGCTGAGATTTTAGTATTGTTGGACAACTGCGATATTATCTCCGACAAAAAAACAGATGTCAGTTGAAGGCTGTGGAGATATGGGTTGGAAATATCAGTAAAATGAATTACCTTTGAACTCAACAATGAGACTGTTAAACACTACACACTAAACACTAAACTCTAAACCAAATATGAACCTACGTACCCTATGCGCTGCCTTTGTGGTGGCGGTGACATTGCCCATGACATTGCCCACGGTGGCACAAGTGAAATTTGAGGATTACTTCCTCCCCAAGACGATGCGCCTCGACTACTACCATGCGGGCGACGCCAAGACGGAACATTTCTTCCTCGACGAGCTCATCGAGGAGCCCTACTGGGCTGGCAACAAGCACTACCTGGTGGACGAGCGCAACGTGGGCAACCATCAGTTCCGCGTGCTCGACAAGGCCACGGGAAAGGTGATCTACCAGCGCGGATTCAACACGCTGTTCAACGAGTGGCAGTGCACCCCCGAGGCGAAGACGACCCAGCGTGCCATGCCCGAGGGCATCACCTTCCCCTACCCCAAGGCGGACGTGGTGGTGGAGTTCTACACCCGCGAGAACGCCACAGGCACGATGCACAAGCGATGGAGCTACGAGGTGGACGTGGACAGCTACTTCATACGCCAGGCACGACCTACGCTCACCGCCACGGACATTCACTACACGGGCAACCCCGCCCAGCGCGTCGACGTGGTGATCATCCCCGAGGGATACACCGAGGCGGAGAAGGCACTATTCATGGAGGCGGCACGGCAGTTTGCCGAGGACATCCTCTCCTATGCTCCCTATGCGGAATATCGCGAGCGGTTTAACTTCCGCGCCGTGTGGGCACCCAGCGACGAGTCGGGCGTGACGATACCGGGCGAACGCATATGGCGCAACACGGTGCTCGACGCTCACTACTACACCTTCGACTCGGAGCGATACCAGATGTTTGAGGACTACCAGCGCGTGCTCGACATCGCGGCGCACGTGCCCTACGAGATCATCTACGTGCTCACCAACTCGCAGAAGTATGGCGGCGGTGGCATATACAACTTCTACGGCATGAGCGCAGCCAACATACCCGGTGCATCGACACGCAAGACCTATAGCCACGAGTTCGGACACCTCTTCGTGGGACTAGCCGACGAGTATGTGGGCGGCACGGAGATGAGCGACCTCTACTTCCCTAACGTGGAGCCTTGGGAGGGTAACATCACCACGCTCACCGACCTCGACGCCAAGGCATGGGGACGACTGTTGCCTGCCGACCAGCGCGACAAGGTGACCGACCACACGGGATGGGGACTCAACCCGCAAAACCCCGAGGGCCCCACCTACAACCCCAAGCGCCCCTGGGCACTGGGCATCTACGAGGGCGGCGGATACCTGCAACGTGGCGTGTACCGCCCCTGGCCCAACTGCATGATGAACTGGTTTCACACCATCGACACCTACTGCCCCGTCTGCACGGAGGAGATACGGATGATGATTGAGAGATATGTGAAGTGAGAGCAGCGGAGCTGCGGTTAATTGTCGCGAGGCGACAGGTTAATGTGGCGGAGCCACGGTTAATCGCGACAGGGTCGCTGGTTAATGCAGCGGAGCTGCTATGCTGTAACGATGACGATGACTGTGCAGCGGAGCTGCAAGCTATTAGCTATTAGCCGTTAGCTTTTGGCACTACACTCTAAACACTAAACGATAACGATGACGATAACGATGACTGTGCAGCGGAGCTGCAAGCTATTAGCTATTAGCCGTTAGCTTTTGGCACTACACTCTAAACTCTAGACGATAACGAAGACGATAACGAAAACGATGACGATAACGATGACGAAGAGCGCCGTCTCTGTCATCCCGACAAAGCGAAGCGCCGAGGGATCTCACATTAGGACCTGGTACAATCTTCTTTGCAGAGTCTCATGGTGAAAAAGGACTCCTCGGGGAAACTAAAGTTTCCTTCGTCGCAACCGACGCTCATCCCGCGTCGGCCCTGCGCGGGATCTCTCACGATATTGACTTCAGCCCCTACGGGCGTCGAACTTCGTTTCGAGATGACACGATGACGATGACGATAACGATGACGAAAACGAAGACGAAAACGAAAACCGCACGAAGTGCATTAACCAGGCATAGCCGATTAACCATGGCATTAGCCATATTAACCGCACCGAAGGTGCATTAACCCGTAACTCCTAATTCCTACTCCCCCCCCATATTGTTGCAGTTTTATTTCTTTTTTACTACCTTTACCCGCTGAAAGGAATCTTTGCCACGTGGCGTGACGGAGATGAATATGAAGTATGGAACAAAACTATCACACTATTATGAAAAACAAGTATTTATGGATGCTTACTGCACTACTGCTCTTGTGGTGCGGATGTGACGAACCGGAACCTGTGGTGCCCACACCACCCCCTGCAAAAGAGGCAACCTACGTAAAAATGGCTACGACGAGTGTGCCCACATTCGCTGCCCAAGGTGGTGAGGCGAGCGTCACCTTCGAGACCGATGGTGCCTGGACGGCCAAGGTCGGAGCTACATGGTGTAGCGTGAGTCCAACTCAAGGTAAGGCTGGCACGGTGACACTCAAGGTGGTGGTCAAAGCCAACACATCGTATGAGGAACGCACAACCAAGCTCGTGGTGAACGCAGGCAAGGTGACCAAGACCTTGCAACTGAAACAGGAGGCACAGGAGAAGCCCGATGAACCCGAAAAGCCCGAAGAGCCCGAGAGCTACCTCAAGGTGAAGACCGACAGCTTCGACGTGGCATGGAACGGCGAGTTGATACGAATCGACGTGGAAGCCAACGTGGACTACACGGTGGTGATGCCCCAGGTGGAGTGGATGTATGAGGAGACGAGCCTCAATGATGGCACAGGACATCACTACATCTTAGTGACACCCAACGAGAGCTACGAGCCACGCAGCGCCGAGATCGTGGTGAGAAACGAGGACAAGGAGCTGGCCGACACGGTGTACGTAGCACAGAAAGCACAGGAAAAGCCCGAGAGCTATCTCCGAGTACAGAACGAGCACCTCGACGTGGCATGGAATGGCGAAATCGTAAGATTGGATATAGACGCCAACGTGGACTACACGGTGGTGACACCCGACGTGGAGTGGCTGTACGAGGCACCGGAGTATGGCGGTGGCGTAGGTACAGGATACCATTACTTCATGGTGACACCCAACGAGGGATACGAGCCTCGCAAGGCTGAAATCGTGGTGAAGAACGAGGCCGAGGGACTGGCCGACACGGTGTACGTGACACAGGCGGCACGGGAAAAGCCTGAGAGCTATCTCCGATTTAATGGCGACAGATTCGATGCCGGATGGGGAGGCGCAATAATAGAATTCGGCGTTGAGACCAACGTGGACTATACGCTGATTGTACCCGGCGTAGGCTGGCTATACGAGACATTGGAATTTGGCGGTGGCGTAGCCTCAAGATACCACCATATCGTGGTGACACCCAACGAGAGCTACGAGACCCGCAGCGCCGAGATCATCATTGTGAACGAGGCCGAAGGCGTGGCCGACACGGCATACGTGACACAGACTGCACAGGAAAGGCCCGAACCCGTCCTCAGTATCGCTCGTGATCAATGTATAGTCAGCGCTGAAGGCGAATCGTTGGAGGTTGGCGTATACACCAATATAGACTATACTCTCAAGATGCCCGAGGTGAGCTGGCTCATCGAAGGAGAGGGTAGCACACCGGACAGACGAATCTTTGTCGTTGCCCCGAACGAGGGCTATGACGAGCGTAGCGCCGAGGTGGTCTTTGCCAACGAACAGTACGGAGTGAGTTCTACACTGCTCGTGACACAAGAGGCCAAAGCCCTGCTGGAGTTAATCTCTGCAGACAAGATAGAACTGAAGGCAAACGCACGGAGCTTCGAACTGAAGATACGGGCGAATGGCGAACCACAAGTAACGAGCAATGCGGATTGGCTGAGCCTGAAATCGCAGAGCCAAGGCGACAACTACGAACGCACATACGTATTCGATGTAGCAGAGCAGGCAGGAGTCCAACGCTACGCAACGATACAGATCTACTACAAATATCTGTACCTATACGTGCAGGTGGAACAGAAGAGCGTAGATGGCAATGGAGGCATCGACGACATGCCAGAGCATCCGCTATGATCAACGCGAAGAAATGAGATGCCCATAAGTAGGAATAGAAACATTATATAATGATGTATACGATGAAACTAAGAAACTATATAGTGACGCTACTGGCAGCGATGACCGTCGTAGCATGTCAAGACAGCGACGTGGTGGAGAACTACTACAAAACTGGAGATATCGTGGTGAATGCCAACATCCCAACCACCCGCACGGCCTATACCTCAGAGAATGGCGTGACCAAGGTGACATGGGTAAAGGACGATGCCATAGGACTCGTCACCAACAAACAGAAGAACCTGCGCTACTCGGCTACTTCATCGGGAGCCAACGCGCAGTTTGTAGGCTATGGAGAAGCACTGAATGTGGACGAAGGCGACACCGTATGGGCCTATTACCCTATGGAACACGACTCAATGGAGGAGCAGCACAAGGTATCGTTCTACCTAAATGGTGGGCAAGACCTATCGAGGGGACTGGCACCCTATGATAATATGGTAGCCACGGGAGTGGTGAAGGACGGAGAGGTGAACCTCCAGTTCAAACACCTGTTCGCAGTGCTGAGAGTAACGGTGCCCACCTCGCTCCTACAGGATGATACCGGGACAAGAAAAATCCTCACCCTGGAGTCGACATCACCTGTAGCCGGATATAATGGTTCACTGGATCTGAAGACGGGCGATTTCACAATAAAAGATGAGTTAAAAAGGATTGAATACCAAATCGATAAGGAGATAGGCGACACCTCAGTGGTGGTATGCAACATCGCACTGCTACCCCAGCCTGCAGGAAGCATCATCACCATAGGAAAGTTCATCGATGGAAGCCATACCGAAGTACTGCATATGGTGAAGCTATCGGACGAAGGCATGCAAGCGGGATATGTGTATACGGTGACAATCGACGATGAGGGCATCTTCGAACAAGCCGAAATCGACCGCGAGGCACTGATGGCACTCTACAAAGCCACGGGAGGCGACAACTGGACAAACAATACGAACTGGGGAAGCGACAAGCCCCTGAGCGAGTGGTATGGCGTGAAGACAACGACATACGGCTCGGTGCGCATACTAGACCTCGACGGGAACAACCTCACGGGTACATTGCCACCCGAGCTGGGCAACCTGGCACACTTGACCCAGCTGAGCCTATGCGAAAACCCCATAACAGGAGGCGTACCCGACGAACTGAGTAAACTGAAAATGCTGGAGCGGGTCTACTTCAACCTGAGCACACTATCAGGGCCACTGCCTCTGTGCTTCAACCAATGCGAACGTTTGATTGTACTAGATTTCATTGGGAATAAATTCACAGGTAGCATCCCGAAGGAGTATGCCGAGATGATGAACAGAGGGGTGGACATAGTCACGGCAGACAATAGATTGTCGGGCTTTGTCCCCGAAGAGGTGATGCAGACGGAATATTGGAAGTACCATTGGGCCATGCTGATTAGCGGTAACCAGTTCTATCTGCCCGACTTCCTGCACGTACCCGAGGTGAAGGCGATGACCATCGACCGAAACCAAGCGGAGTCGCACTATGAGGAAAACAAACTGACCATCCTGTTCGTGTGGTCTGAAACGTGTGGCACAAGCTTGAAAATCATACCTATACTCAACGAGTACTATAAGAACTACAAGGACAAAGGGCTCGACATCATCAGCCATACACCCGGATGGTGGAGCGAGTCGGTGAACCAATTCGTAGAACAACAGGAGATAAAATACCCTGTCATTATGGACGTTATCGAAGACGTAGACCAACGCCTCACCGGCATCTATGATGGTAAGTCAACTACCTATACTGGAAACATGGTGGGCGTTATCGTGGGTATTGACGCGCAGAAGAGGGTTTTGTTCTCCAACCTTACACACACGCTAGAATATATACAGGGATTCATCGACAACACATTTTCCGATGAAGAACCCAAAGAACTATATACCTCGACCGACTACAGCAACGATGGTGAGGTGACACTGCTGCAGGCTGCAACCGAGGGACAAGGCATCGACCTCGTATTCATGGGCGACGGATACACCGACCGCCTGCATGCCGACGGCACCTATGACGAACATATGAGGAAGGGCATGGAGGCCATCTTCATGGAGGAACCCTACAAGTCGCACCGACACCTGTTCAACGTATACTGCGTAGATGTGGTATCACCCAACGAAGAGTATACAGCTCATGCCAAGACTGCAATGGAATGCTGCTTCGGTGAAGGCACAGAGGTGGCGGGTAACGATGCTGTCGCACTGAAATATGCCCTCAAAGCACTGTCGCATGAGCGAATGGAGAATGCCGTCATATCGGTAGTGGTGAACGCACCTGGCAATAGCGGCACATGCTATATGTTTAACCCACTATACGAAAGCGACTACAACAATGGACTCTCCATAGCCTATAGCACCGTGCGTGATGCTGAAGAAAGCTATATCCAGGTGATACAACATGAGGTGGGTGGACACGGATTCGGCAAACTGGGCGACGAGTATTTCTATTCCGATAAAGGCCACATCACTTATGATGAACTGACAAGCCTGAACGAAATGACAAAGTGGGGTTGGTACAGAAACGTGAGTGCAGACAATGACCTCAACACCATCAAGTGGAAGCACTTCATCAATGACCCCAGATATGCTCACGAGAACCTGGGAGCTTATGAGGGAGCATTCACCTACATCACAGGAGCCTATCGACCCACGACGCAGAGCATCATGAACCAGAATATCGGAGGATTCAATGCTCCGTCACGCGAAGCGATATACTATCGCATCAACAAGCTGGCCTATGGCGACAGCTGGGAGTATGACTACGAGACATTCGTACAGCAAGACCTGGCTCACCGCACAACCACACGTAGCACGGCGACTGAGGCGAAACCCTTCGTCACTGCACCGCCCGTAGTAGTGAAAAAGCACTGGAGTGAACTATTGAAATGAATACACACACCATGAAAAGACTAAGCATCGCCATCATGGCATGGACATTGTGCTGCGCTATGCAGGCACAGAACTTGACATCTATCACCCCCGGTGAGCTGTGGCCCGACGACAAGGGCGAACATATCAACGCCCACGGCGGCAACGTCATCTACCACGAAGGCACCTACTACTGGTATGGCGAGAACCGCCCCGCACGAGGCTTCACCACCGAGGTGGGCATAGAGGTGTACTCATCAAAGGACCTGATGAACTGGAAGGACGAGGGCGTGGCACTGGCCGTATCGGAGACCAAGGGCGACGTGATCGAACGTGGATGCATCATGGAGCGACCCAAGGTGGTGTACAACAAGGAGACGAAGAAGTTTGTGATGCTCTTCCACCTCGAACTCAAGGGACGCGGCTACGAGGCGGCACGCGTGGGATTCGCCGTGAGCGATACTCCCACAGGACCCTTCACCTTCATCCGCTCCTTGCGACCCAACGCGGGCAAGTGGCCCATGGACTTCACGAAGAAGGATATCAAGCGCGCCCAGGCACTCGACGAGGCGGAATATAAGGAGTGGTGGACACCCGAGTGGCGACGTGCCGTACACGAGGGACTGCTGCTCAAGCGAGACCTGCCAGGCGGACAGATGAGCCGCGACATGACGGTCTACATCGACGACGACGGCACGGCCTACCACATACACTCGGCCGAGGAGAACCTCACACTCAACATCGCCGAGCTCACCCCCGACTACCTCGACTACACGGGACGCTACATACGCCTCGCACCGGGTGGACACAATGAGGCACCCACGATCATGAAGCGCGACGGGGTGTACTGGATGATCACGAGCGGATGCACGGGATGGGACCCCAACGAGGCACGCATGTTCAAGAGCACATCCATCTGGGGACCCTGGGAGCAGCTGCCCAGCCCCTTCCGTGGCAAGGGAGCCGAGAAGTCGTTCTACACACAGGGAACCTATATCTTCAAAGTGGAGGGCACCGATGAGTACATCTTCATGGCCGACCGCTGGATACCGCGTAGCCTAAAGTTCTCGCGCCACATATGGCTGCCCATCACCTTCGATGCCAACGGCACACCGGAACTGCACTGGAAGGATGAGTGGGAAATTGCTATTGGCTATTAATAACGATAACGTTGACGTTGACGATAACGATGACGCCGACGCGAAAGGAGCGTCGGTTGCCTTTGGCCCCTACGGGCGGCGAACTTTGTTTGCGACGACGGGAGGTTTATCTCCCCAACCTTTAGGTCGCTGGCCGTAGGGAAAAGCAAAGGAGTGTTGCTTGCAACCCTTACGATGACGATGACGAAGAGCGCCGTCTCTGTCATCCCGACAAAGCGAAGCGCCGAGGGATCTCACATTAGGACCTGGTACAATCTTCCTCGCAGAGTCTCACTCAACGTTACATAGCCCCTGCGCGGGATCTCTCACGATGTTGACTTCAGCCCCTACGGGCGTCGAACTTCGTTTCGAGATGACACGATGACGATAACGATGACAGAGACAGCGGTCTTCGTCTTCTCTGGAACCAATAGCCAATAGCCAACAGCCAACAGCCCCAAACCCGAAACCCTACACCGCGACATACACGAACGTGTGCCCCACGAACTGCTGCTCGACGAGGCCAAAGCGAATAAACTGAGCCAGCATCTGCACGGCACGGTGACGGGGAAGACGGCCCAAGCGGGCAAAACGATTGAGTGTGAGGGGCTCGGAGGCCTCGGCAAGGAGACGCAACAGGGCTTGCTCACGCTCGGTAAAAGGAAGCACAGCACCGCGGTCCCTACCCTCTTCGCGCCAGAGGGCCATCTGCACGGGCGAGGCTACGATATTCTCGTCGGCAATGCGTACGAAGGCGCAGAGGCTATCATCGTCGAGGCGGGCACGCACAGGAATCTGCTCGGAGCGCTCGACCTCGGCAATCACCACATTGTGCCCCTCGACACGATGGATGCTCATGCGGCACTCCACAGGCGGCACACAGTACATCGCAGCAGCGGCCTCGACCATATAGATCTCTTCGTCGCTACGCACACCGGCTATCTTGCCATTGTCCTTGACGCCAATGAGCAATCTGCCCCCGTCAGTATTGGCAAAAGCAGAGAGGGTGCGCGCAATCTTGCGCGCATCGGAGATCTCATACTTGAAATCCTGCTGCTGATGTTCGCCCTGAGCGATGAGATGGTGTAGCAAGTGGAAAGATGAAAGTTAAAAATTAGAAGTTAAAAAAGATGAAAGTTAAAATATGAAAAGCCATCCGGACGGCAACGACTTGGACTTCGCCGACCTAAAGGTTCATCTTTCCACTTTCAACTTTCCACTCGATTAAGTCCCATCTCGCGGGCCTTCTTCATCATGTACTCGTAGGCGGCATCGTGCTCGTTGGGGATGATACCATCGAGGATGGCATCCTTGATGCTCATCTTGAGGGCACCCACCTCGGCACAGGGCGTGAGGCCGAAGGTGCGCATGATCTCGTCGCCATCGACAGGGGGCTGGAAGTTGCGTATACGGTCGCGTTCCTCAAGATCCTTGAGCTTCACGCGCACGAGGCGGAAGTTGTCGAGGAAGCGCTGCTTGCGCATCTCGTTCTTCGAGGTGATGTCGGCCTCGCAGAGCATCATCAGGTCATCAATGTCGTCGCCCGCCTCGAAGAGCAAGCGGCGTACGGCACTGTCGGTGACCTCCTCGTCGGCAATGACGATGGGGCGCATGTGGAGCCCCACGAGCTTCTGCACATACTTCATCTTCTCGTTCATCGGGAGTTTCATGTTGCGGAAGATGGTGGGTATCATCTTCTCCCCGATGAAGTTGTGATTATGGAAGGTCCACCCCAGACGTTGGTCCCAGCGCTTGGTGCGGGGCTTGCCGATGTCGTGAAGCAAGGCTGCCCAGCGTAGCCACAGGTTGTCAGTTTGTCGGGCTATATTGTCCAGCACCTCGAGGGTGTGGTAGAAGTTGTCCTTATGCTTGCGACCATTCACAGCCTCGACACCCTGCAGAGCGGCCAGCTCGGGAAAGATGAGAGGGAGCAGGCCGCAACGATCGAGCTCCACGAAGCCCTTCGAGGGGATGGGCGAGGCGATGATCTTGTTGAGTTCGTCGATAATGCGCTCCTTGGAGATGATCTTGATGCGCTCGGCATTGCGGGTGAGCGACTCGAAGGTCTCCTCCTCGATGTAGAAGTTGAGCTGCGTAGCAAAGCGTATGCATCGCATCATGCGCAGGGGGTCGTCGCTGAAGGTCACATCGGGGTCAAGAGGTGTGCAGATGAGGCGGTCCTCCATGTCAAGCAGTCCATCGAAGGGGTCGGTGAGCTCACCGAAGCGGTCGGCATTGAGGCACACGGCCAAGGCGTTGATGGTGAAGTCGCGGCGGTTCTGGTCGTCTTCGAGCGTGCCATCCTCGACGATGGGCTTGCGCGAATCGTGCGTATAGGACTCCTTGCGGGCACCTACAAACTCGACCTCCATATCGAGCCACTTGAGTTGCGCTGTACCGAAGTTACGGAAGATGCTCACGTGGGCTCCGCGACCCAGCTTCTTGCGCAGGGCCTCGGCAATCTTGATACCACTGCCCACGACTACCACATCGATATCCTGTGATGGGCGCTCCAGGTAGAGGTCGCGCACGTAGCCGCCTACGGCATAGCATTCGAGTCCCAGTTCGGCGGGCGTGTCGCCGATGAGGTGAAACAACTTCGTGTCGAACATCGCTTTCAGTTCCTCGGGTGATATATGTCGCATAATTCTTTATTTTGGGGTCAACGGACAACAGTCAACAGACTATAGTCGCTACAGCTGTCAGTTAACAATTTCGTAGTTGAGCTTTGGCTGCACCTCAGCATAATTCAAGCTATCTTGATTCTACGTTCAGCTTGCACAAACCTTGTCCGTCGTCTGTTGTCCGTTGTCTGTTGTCATTTCAACTCGCGAAGGTACTCAAAAAAAATCGTTTTTGCCCCCTCCCACCCTCACTTTTCACTTTTTTAGGCATTATATTATAATATGTGGAAGAATAGCATTACTTTTACATCAGAAAAAAAACGAAGTTTTATGAAGATACGCAACCTACTGCTTGCCTTCGCGGCAGGCCTTACACTGAGCAACTGTGCCGAAGATGTAGAGAAACTGGCACAGCCCTACCTCACCCGCGCCCAAGAGTCCTATACCAACAAGCAATACGCCTTGGCCAAGCTACAAATAGACAGCATCAAGGAACTATACCCTAAGGCCTTTGAGACACGTGCACAAGCACAGGCTCTCTTTATCGAAGTGGAGCTCGCCGAGGCCCGCACCAGCAAGCACTACACCGATAGCCTGCTTGCCGAGAGCACAGCCCGAGCTACCACACTTGCAGCCACCCTCCACCTCGATAAGGATGCCCAATATCAAGACTACGGCACCTACTATGCCGCACGTCACCGCACCGAGAAGAACGTGGGCAAGACCTACCTGCGTCCACAGACGAGCGAGAAGGATGGTGCCTTCACCATCACAGCCTTCTACCGCAGCAAGCCCATAGGTGCACACACCCTGCGTTTCACCGCCCCGGACGGCAGCTATGTAGAGCTACAACCCACAGCCGAGCCCTATGTGATGAGCGATGCCACAGGGCGCACCGAGCGCACCGACTTTGCAGCTACACCCGACGTAGCACACTTCGTGGCCCAGCACACCAGCATAAAGGTCAGCCTCATCGGGAATAACGGCAAGGCACAGGTTCCCTTCGCCAAGGCTGATGCCCAGGCCCTCGCCCAGGTGGCCGACCTCGCCGCTGCCCTGCAAGCCTCATCCGCATTGCAAGCACAACAACAAGAGCTCACCCGTCGCATCACCTTCTACGAGGAGCGCCAGGCGAGACAGTAAAAAAACAGAAGAGATGCTTATTGCATAAAAAAAGGTCCTCATTCGACGAGGACCTTTTTGTTTCCTATGATATTGACGCCTTTCTGCTTGCACGACAGGCAATGACCAGCGAGAGTGAAAATCGTCTCTGTGTGTCCCTGCTCGACGGAGGGAGCTTCAGGGAGTCTAGTCGGCGAATCAAAACGTATGGAAAAGGTTTCGCTAGAGCCATCACACTCTATCCAGCACTGATTGGAAGCCACATTGACCGTCTGCTCAAAACTCTTGAACTCGGTACCCTGCTGATTCAAAAGGTAACGTCTATTCCCTGTGAGCTGAGATAACGACTGAGCCACATAGTTTCCCCTAAGTACCGACTGGGGAAGTGAACCACGAGCATCATAGTCGGACATCGTGACAGCTAATAAGACGGTGTTCTCATCGGCATTGATGATGGCGGGTGTACCTCTGCGAAGTGTCTCCCCTGCTGTAGCGATGGGGCTCAGCGTACAGGTGTAGACACCCGAAGACTCATCCAATGTAATCCCCGAGGATGTAACATCGTAGGCACATGCGCCATCAGGAATAACGACATTGAAGGGTAAGCAGATGGCTGCTGCCCCACCCGGCGGAAGAGTGACGGGAAATGACTTCACCTCGTCGATGGTGTAGGTGGCCAAGCCTGCCTTGGTGGATTTGTCGTTACCTGCCACACCATGCTCTTTGTAGATGTTCAGGTAATTGATGTTTCCGTTGGTGGAATGTATCTTATATACTCCTGAAGTGGAGGTCTCCTCAAAGAGGTATATGCCTGCCGAAGATTCGTCGTCGGAGAATAGGATGTGACCCCACCCATTGGACTTGGGCGCGCCCAAGAACTTGCCCTGCATGGACAGGGTGTAACCACTCCCCGAGGGCTGCACGAGGAAGATCTCATCGCCTGCGGCCGTACAGGTAGCATGGTCGGGCGAGATGAGTTTGTACCCTTCACTCTTACTATTGTCGTGAGTCGTATTGTAGGCTATAAACAGAGGATTACCGTTATAGTTGATGTGATAGGCACCATAGTAGGTCGAGCCTATCACGACCGTGAAAGTGCGTATGGTGCCATCGGGCATAGATAACACACCGATGTGAGAACCCTCAGTAGCATCACTGCGAATGGGCACGCGACTCAAGTCTGTGACTTTACCTGCAATAAAATCTCCGCTCACGCCAGCGCCTGCAAGAGATCCGAAATAGGCCGTGAGGTCAATGACCTCTCCGGCCTCGGCAAGGATAGTCACCTCACCTGCCGTATGGTTGCGTATGTGCTCTAACTCGTCGCCCAAGTTGGAGACCACGTCGGGATGCTCGGAGGCTTTGTTGCGGTTCTCGTCGTACTCACCATCGACAAACTCAAAGATCTGCGACGAGGTGGAGTAGCCGGTCTCAATCTTGGGTCCCCAAGGGATCATGGCCGCACCGCCCTTGGGCTCGATGTATTTCCATTGGGGTGTACGCAAGGTCAAGGTGTGGTTCTGCGCCATGCCGATGGCATAGGGGCGCGACTGTCCCTCTTCCCATCCCAACCATGTTGCTAACTGACCAGGCTGTCCGTCGGGCGAGAGTGCCTCACCGCCAGCCACACCGGCAATGCCGGCCATAACATCGAGAAAGTCGATCTGTGACACCAGCTCGTCTTTCACTGCCGACTCCTCAATGCCGGCCGGCCAATGCACGATGAAGGGCACACGCGTACCTCCCTCGTAGGCACTATACTTACCTCCACGCAAGCCTCCCGTGGGAGAATGTTCACCCACGAGCTCTTCGGCCTGGTCTACGTAGCCATCGTCGAGCACGGGGCCATTATCGCTAGTGAGGATGATGAGGGTATTGTCCATCAGTCCCTGTTCCTCGAGGACACGGATTATCTCGCCCACGCTCCAGTCGAACTGCGCGATGGCATCGCCACGCAAGCCCATGCTGCTCTTGCCGCGGAAGCGGGGATGTGGGAAGCGGGGCACGTGCACATCGTTCGTGGCAAAGTAGATGAAGAAGGGATTGTCGCTATTCTCGCGGATGAAGTCCACAGCATGGGCGGTGATGCTATCGGCAATGTTCTCATCCTTCCATAGTGCCTTGCCCCCACCCTTCATATAGCCTATGCGGCCGATGCCATTGATGATGGAGTAGTCGTGTCCGTGCGAACTCTTCAGGTTGTAGAGCAATTCCGGATTGTTGCGTCCTGTGGGCTCACCCTCGAAGTTCTGGTTGTAGTTGACATAGATGGGCGCCGAGGGGTCGTAGTTGGCCACGGTGCTATTCTCTAGGAACACGCAGGGCACGCGGTCGGCCGTGGCTGCCATGATGTAGGAGTAGTCGAACCCGATATCGGGCAGTGCCGGAGAGATGGGTTTGTTCCAATCCTGCTTGCCCGTCTGGGCACCGAGTCCTAGATGCCACTTGCCGAAGGCTGCCGTCGTGTAGCCCGCCTCCTTGAACACATCAGCCACGGTGTACTGGTCGGGCGAGATGATCATCGCTGCATCGCCCGCTGCCACATCGGTGCCTGCCTTGCGCCAGGGATACTCGCCCGTGAGCAGGGAGTAGCGCGAGGGCGTACTGGTGGAGGCCACAGCATGGGCATTGGTGAAGCGCAAGCCATTGCTGGATAACCTATCCACATTAGGAGTCTCGACCCCAATGGCACCATAGCAACCCAGGTCACCATAGCCCAAGTCGTCGGCATAGATCATCACCACGTTGGGGCGAGCCAGCTGAGCAGTCTCATGCCCCTTCTCTTGTGCCAAGAGCGCACCCGGCAAGGATACCAATGAAAGAAGTCCTACATTCACATGCTTCATGATCGGAATTGTTTTTTGCAAATGTACACACATTTTTCTATCTCCCCATACGAAGCCCGAAAAAAAACAAAGACTCATGGTGCTTATCCGCCGAAAAACATTACCTTTGTATATCGAACACTTTAAAAACACTTATATTATGGCTTTACACCTCATTGAACACCCGCTGGTGCAACACAAACTGAGCATCATGCGCGACAAAGAGACTTCGACCATGAAGTTCCGCACCCTATTGGAAGAGATTGCTATGCTCATGGGATATGAAATCACACGTGACCTCCCCTTGACCTACGAAGAGATAGAAACCCCACTGATGCCCATGAAGGCACCCAAGATTGCAGGCAAGAAGGTGGTTATCGTACCCATCTTACGTGCTGGACTTGGCATGGTGGACGGACTGATGAAGCTCATGCCCTCGGCACGTATCGGACACATCGGCATGTATCGCGATGAGGAGACCTGCCAACCCGTATTCTATTATTATAAGATGCCATCTGGTAAGGAGCGCCTGGTACTGCTCACCGACCCCATGCTGGCTACTGGAGGTAGCGCTTGCGATGCCATAGCAAGACTGAAAGCCGATGGCTATACACAGATCCGCTTAGTATGCCTTGTGGCTTCACCCCAGGGTGTGGAGGCCGTACAAAAGATGCACCCCGACGTGGACATCTACCTGGCTTCGCTCGATGAAGGACTTAACGAGAAGAACTATATCCTTCCCGGATTGGGCGATGCGGGCGACCGTATCTTTGGAACAAAGTAACGCGCACACTTCATCATCAGAACACATCTATGGACAACAAAAAAACACTAGGCCCCGTGCAGAAGAGCATCGTGGGCGTGCAGTTCTTGTTTGTGGCCTTCGGAGCCACGGTGCTGGTGCCTCTACTTGTGGGTATGGATCCCTCGGTAGCCCTGTTCACAGCCGGTGTGGGTACACTCATATTTCACATGGTAACCAAGGGTAAAGTGCCCATCTTCTTAGGTAGTAGCTTTGCCTTCATCGCCCCCATCATCAAAGCTACCGAACTATATGGCTTGCCAGGGACACTCTCGGGCCTTGCCGCTGTGGGAGCAGTATATGCCCTCATGAGCGCACTGGTACGTTTCCGTGGCGTGGGATTCATCGCACGACTGTTTCCACCCGTAGTAGTAGGACCAGTGATCATGCTCATCGGACTGTCGCTGGCTGGCACAGGAGTCAACATGGCCAAGGAGAACTGGCTGCTGGCAATCATCGCACTCATCACAACCGTCGTTGTATCGCTCTTCGGCAAGGGACTCCTACGACTCATCCCCATCTTCTCGGGTATCGTGGTAGGCTATATCGCTGCTATCCTCATGGGGATGATTGACTTCCAACCCGTAGCCGATGCCGCATGGTTTGCATTACCCGCCTTCGTGCGCCCCGAATTCCGTTGGGAGGCCATCATCTTCATGATTCCCGTAGCCATCGCACCAGTCATCGAACACATCGGCGATGTGTATGCCATCAATGAGGTGGCCGGAAAGGACTTCGTGAAAGACCCCGGATTGCACCGCACCATGCTCGGCGACGGATTGGCATGCTTTGCAGCCTCTATCTTTGGCGGTCCTCCCGTAACCACCTATTCGGAAGTGACGGGAGCCATCTCACTGACCAAGATTACCGACCCCGCAGTGATTCGCATAGCCGCCATCGTGGGCATCCTATTCTCCGTATTGGGCAAGGTGAGCGCTATCCTCAAGACCATCCCTAGCGCCGTATTGGGAGGCATCATGCTGCTACTCTTTGGAACCATCGCCTCGGTGGGTGTGAATAGCCTCATCAAGAACAAGGTGGACTTGGGTGACACTCGCAATCTGGTCATAGCATCGCTCATCCTCACACTGGGTATCGGTGGAGCCGAACTCACCTTGGGTAGCTTCACCATCGGAGGCATTGGCCTCGCGGCGCTTGTGGGCGTAATACTTAACTTGGTCTTTCCACGTAGCAAAACTACCGACAAGGCTTAAGTTATAGATAAAGCCTATCTGCTGATAGGCGAAAATTATGCTAAAAAACATAAAATACTACCAGTATTATTACTTGGAGTGCAAAAAATGTAGTACCTTTGCACTGCAATTGCAAAGATAAGCTTCACTCGCTGAAAAGTTCTTTGCAAGCAAAAGGAAAACACTTTTTATCGAAACAATTAAGTAACCTTATAAAGTACAATTTCGCATGGAACAGAATTTCATCACTGGACTTTGGAACAAGGAAATCAACGTAGCTGATTTCGTAAGTGCTAACATCGCTCCCTACACTGGCGATGCTTCATTCTTGCAGGGTCCCACAGTGCGCACAACCAACCTCTGGAACCTCTGCTTGCAGGCTCTCGAGGAGGAGCGCAACAATGGCGGTGTACGTTCACTCGACAACGTAACAGTATCAACCATCACTTCTCACAAGGCTGGTTACATCGACCAGGAGAACGAGCTTATCGTAGGTCTCCAGACAGACGAATTGCTGAAGCGCTCTATCAAGCCCTTCGGTGGTATCAACGTAGTAGCCAAGGCTTGCCACGAGAACGGTCTTGAGATCGACGAGAAGGTGAAGGACATCTTCACACACTACCGCAAGTCACACAACGACGGTGTGTTCGACGCCTACACAGAGGAAATTCGTACATTCCGTTCATTGGGCTTCATCACCGGTTTGCCCGACAACTACGCTCGTGGCCGTATCATCGGTGACTATCGTCGTCTTGCCCTCTATGGTATCGACCGCTTGATCGAGGCTAAGGAGGAGGACAAGCGCCACATCACAGGTCCTATGACCGATGCCAACATCCGACTCCGCGAAGAGGTGACCGAGCAGATCAAGGCCCTCAAGGAGATCAAGGTGATGGGTGAGTACTACGGTCTCGACCTCAGCCGCCCCGCCACATCAGCTCAAGAGGCTGTACAGTGGGTATACATGGCCTACCTCGCTGCCGTTAAGGAGCAGGACGGTGCTGC
>JAZONP010000021.1:0-5079 GCA_045654565.1 Bacteroidaceae bacterium | reverse complement strand
AGCAGCAACGAGGGCATCAGCCTCCTTGCGTGCCTTCTCTACGATCTCGGCAGCCTGGGCATTGGCAGCAGCTACGATGCGTGCAGCCTCTTCGTTGCCCTTCTCTACTCCATCCCGAAACATCTTTTCGGTCAATTCCTGTATGTTCTTTTCCATATCACTAATAATTTTATTTTGCTTTTTCACTTTTGTAATATCAATTTGGCAAAAGTACAAAATTTATTTCAATAAAACATCAAGAGACTATTTTTTTTACTAATTTAAGCAACTCTTTAAATAAAACCGACCAATGTATGGGATCGACTTACCACTAATAAGTTCTATTGGCCACAAGAGATGGGTAAATAACGAAATTAATTTGATTTTTTTCTTAGCTTACACTATCTTTGCAACATATTTAAATATTAAATGTAAGAACGACATTATATATATGTGGAGAAAATTTTGTGGTTGGCTATTAAAAGTTATGGGGTGGACGGTCGATAACAACACCGTTGTCCCTGAAGACAAGTGTATTATTTTAGGTGTCCCCCACACCTCGGCATGGGATTTCGTCATCTCATACCTTTTCTACACCTCTATCGGAGGACAGGCAAAAGTTATGGTAAAGAAGGAGTTTTTCTTTTGGCCCATAGGAGGATTGTTGCGTAAAATCGGTGGACTCCCCGTAGATCGCAAAAATGCCACACGCCTTGTGCTGAGCACTATCAAAGAGATGAAGGAGGCAGAGGTATGTCACCTAGCACTTGCTCCCGAAGGAACACGTGAGCCCATCAAGCGTTGGAAGACTGGTTTCCACACCATAGCTCGCGAAGTGGGTTGCTCTGTATACATGGGCTACTTCGATTGGGGCACCAAGCATGTGGGTTGGGGCAAAAAGGTAGAGCTTACCGATGATGCCCGTGCCGACATGCAACGCATCCAAGCAATGTATGAAGAAATGCACCTTGTGGGTAAGCATAAGGAAAACTACATAACGAAGTAATGAACTTTGAACAATGAACAAACTGAACAAACTGAAAAATCAGAAATAAATAAATCCTAAATAATAAACCTAAATCCGATGATCCAACTTTACAAGCGAATGAGCCGAATGAGGGAAAACTATGTGGACACCCTCGCCAAACTATACGAATACGCTACTACGGCATATGCCAAGAATCAATACACCCAATGGTATGATACCAAGGAAGGTGGATACACCTATCACGAGTTTAAGCAAAAGTGTGACAGCATCTCTAAAACATTGACCCAATATGGTATCGGTGAAAGAGACAAGGTTGCCATTTACTCACAAAGCATGCCCAACTGGTCGGCAGCCTTCTACGCCACTGCCCCCTTCGGACGTATCGCCATTCCCATCCTCCCCGACAGTTCAGAGAACGAGGTAACCAACATCATCAACCACTCGGAGAGTAAGGTTATCTTCGTATCGCAGAAGCTCGCAGGTAAGCTTAGCCAGGAAGTAAAGGACAAGATGGTGCTCATCTTCGATATGGACACCCTAGAAATAATCAAGGCCGATGAAGAGAAGTTCACCTGCGACGGCAACACTAGTGTCCCCACCCCCGACGATATCGCCACCATCATCTACACCTCAGGTACAACAGGTAGCGCCAAGGGCGTGGTACTCAGCCATCGCAACTTGTCTTCGAATGTCATCACCTGCTACCACGCATGTAAGCGTACCGAGAAGGACCGCTGGCTCAGCGTACTCCCCATGGCTCACACCTTGGAGATGACACTCGGCATGCTCTACCCCATGTATTGCGGTGCTACCGTTTACTACTTGCCCAAACCTCCTGTAGCTTCACTCTTGCTCAAGGCTCTCAAGATAGTAAAGCCTACCACCATGCTCACCGTACCTATGATAATCGAGAAGGTGTACAAAGGTAGTGTGCTCCCCACCATACAGAAAAGCCGTGCGCTCACTTGGATGAACGAGCACATGAACGGATTGATGTGCAAGATCATCGGAATGAAACTGAAGAAAACCTTTGGCGGCCATATGACATTCTATGGCATCGGCGGAGCTAAGCTCGACCCCGAAGTGGAGAAATTCCTCCTCAAGTCTGGTTTCCCCTACGCCATCGGATACGGTCTCACCGAGACCTCTCCCCTCTTGGGTTATGCTATGCACGGATGGCGCAAAGTAGGCTCATTCGGAAAGCAAGTATACAACGTACAACTCAAGCTTCATAACGTAGATCCCCAAACAGGCGAAGGTGAAATCATCGCCAAAGGCCCCAACGTGATGCTTGGATACTATAAGGATCCCGCACGTACGAAGAGTGTATTCACCGAGGATGGATGGTTCCGCACCAGCGACATTGCCACCGTAGACGAGAAAGGGCACTACTTCATCAAGGGCCGTAATAGCAATATGATTCTTGGTCCTTCTGGAGAGAATATCTACCCTGAAGAGATCGAAAACGTAATCAACAACGTCGAGGGTGTGAGTGAATCCATCGTCGTAGAGCGCGATGGTCGTCTTGTAGCTCTCGTACAGCCCATGGAAAACTACATCGAGTGGGACAACGAGAACGTGGACAAGATTTACGATTTCATCGAAAATTGGAAGGAGAAAGTACTGAAGATGACAAATAAGAACGTCAACAAGTCATCACAGGTAAGCTCTGTAGAGGTAATGAAAGAACCTTTCGAAAAAACCGCTACGCAAAAGATTCGTCGTTTTAAATACAAAGAGTCAGCCCCCACTGTAGAAAAAGAAAGGGAATACCAAAAGAAAGAGAAAGGCTAATCTTCCCTCCTACCATACACTGAAAAGACTCCGAACTTGTTCGGAGTCTTTTATTATAGCCGTCAAAATGACACGCCTTGTCAGCCTTTCAAGCACATCACCATGGAAATGACAGACAAAACACTTATGGCAAGTTTTTTGTTGTCACTATAATGTGACAGAACGTCATATCGAATAATAAATTAACATCCTATATGAGTACACAAGAAGAGAAGAAAGTGATGAACGAAGAGTTGAATACTACAATAGAAGAGACAGTAGAAACTCCCGAGACTGATGAAAACGTAAATAATACCGAAGAACAAGTTGTAGAACCCGAAGAACCCCTGAGCGAAACAGACCAGCTAAAGCTACAGCTCGCCGAAGCTGAAGCAAAAATTGCCGAATTGCAAGATCGCTACCTTCGTCAAGCCGCAGAGTTCGACAATTACCGCAAACGCACCATGAAAGAGAAAGCTGACCTCATCAAGAGTGCTGCTGAAAAGGTGATTGTAGCCGAACTACCCATCGTAGACGACATGGACCGCGCACTCGACAACATGGAAAAGGGTATGGACGCCGATGCTTGCATCGAGGGATTTAAGCTCATCGCACAGAAGTTCAAAAACACACTCACACAACAGGGTTTGGAGAAAATCGAGACCGACGGACAGGACTTTGACACCGACTTCCACGAAGCCATTGCCCTCATCCCCGCACCTTCGGAAGAGCTCAAAGGCAAAATCCTTGATTGCGTACAGGCTGGATATAAATTGGGAGACAAGGTTATACGTCATGCTAAGGTTGCTGTTGGCCAGTAATTCCTCCAGCCCGACAAAGCAAAACAGACAAAGAGACACAACAAGATAACACAACAAGTAAAACAATAAACTTTCGCGAAACCGCGTCACCACTCCATTGAAGGAGGGAGAAAGAGGTCCCATTATGGAAAAGAGAGATTACTACGAAGTCTTAGGCGTCGACAAAAAAGCATCAGCCGACGAAATTAAGAAAGCATACAAAAAAATGGCTATCAAATATCACCCCGACCGCAACCCGGGTGATAAGGAGGCAGAAGACAAGTTCAAGGAGGCTGCCGAGGCCTACGAAGTGCTTAGCGACGAGAACAAACGTGCTCGCTATGACCAGTTTGGCCATGCCGGCATGGGTGGAGCTGCAGGTGGTGGCTACGGCGGACAAGGGATGTCTATGGACGACATTTTCTCTATGTTCGGTGATATCTTCGGTGGACATGGCGGATTCGGAGGCTTTGGTGGCTTTGGTGGAGGCGGTGGCCGTCAACAAGCCCGTCGTTTTCGTGGGTCAGACCTCCGCATCAAGGTGAAGCTAAACCTCAAAGAGATAGCTGAGGGCGTAGAAAAGAAACTCAAACTCAAGAAATATGTAGCTTGCGAGCATTGTAATGGAACAGGAGCCGAGGGCAATTCCGGAACAGAGACCTGCCCCGAATGTCATGGCACCGGTTCGGTGACACGCACCCAGCAGAGCATCTTTGGTATGATGCAGACACAGAGTGTTTGCCCCCGATGCAATGGTGAAGGCAAGATCATTAAAAATAAATGTTCACACTGTAGTGGTGAGGGCATCGTATATGCCGAGGAGATAGTAACCGTGAAAATTCCCGCAGGCGTTGCCGAAGGCATGCAGCTCTCTATGAGTGGCAAAGGTAATGCCGGCAAGCGCAATGGCGTACCTGGCGACCTACTCATTCTCATTGAAGAGGAGCCCCATGCAGAACTTCTACGCGACGAGAACGACCTCATCTATAACCTCTTGCTCGACATCCCCACAGCAACACTCGGTGGCACAGCAGACATTCCTACTATTGACAGCAAGGTGCGCGTAAAGATTGAGCCAGGCACGCAACCGGGCAAAGTGTTGCGTTTGCGTGGCAAGGGACTACCCAATGTGAATGGTTATGGCACAGGAGATCTCTTGGTGAACATCAGCGTTTACATCCCTGAGACCTTAAGTCGAGACGAGAAGGCTGCAATGGAGAAATTCCAGAAATCAGATAACTTCATGCCCAATGAAAGCTTGAAGGAAAAGATTTTCCGTAAATTTAGAAACCTGTTTGATTAATCAGGCACATTAATTAGCCTCTATAATCATTGTCAAATATAAAGAGCATCTCTGCTGAGATGCTCTTTATATTTATATAGGCAATAATATAGATGTTTACCCAATCTATGTATTTCCGCGTTAGTAACTCTTAGTTTTCCTCCTTACGACTTTCGTTTCCTCCTCCTTACTCGGAATAATCAAAGTGAACTTTGCTTCTACCCTCGCTCGTTCGTCGGTTCGCACCTCAGCAGAGA
>JAZONP010000020.1:0-30113 GCA_045654565.1 Bacteroidaceae bacterium | reverse complement strand
GAAATCCTCCTTCAGATGACCGAACTCCTCCACCTCGTTCCAACTCTCGGCGCCACCGATGACTGCGGCAATCGATATATACATGATACTCTCCAGAGAATGGATACGCCCCTGCTCACGACGAGGGTCATCCAAGTATTTTATTATGCTAATTAGGTCCATTTTTATGTCAAAATTTGTAAAACTTTATAGGTGTAAAGTTACTAAAAAACTACGACATAATCAAATATAATAACGTGTATATCAAATGGATAAACAAGATTTTCAAGAACAAGATTTTATGGAAATTCTGATGCGTCTGCCCTGAGGGTTAAGGCTCGGTGTTTTTTCTCCGCGGAGAAGAGCTCTCGTCTCCGCGGAGGGGAGAACTCATCATCGCGGAGGGAAGTATTCGTCACCGCGGAGAAGAGAAAATTTCTCTTTACTCAGCAAAGATAATGGGTAGAGAGAAAAGTTCCAAAGGATATAGTGAAAAGTTTTCCATAATTTCGTAAAAACTTAATATTCAAACACTTGACGCTGGGTGTTTTGTGCTGTAACTTTGCAGAAGAAATAAGTGGTTTACTAACCTTTAATATTATATTTATTATGGAAAACAATTTACCCAACCATGCTATGCAAGAATCTAATGAAAAACAGCAAGCCCAACCTTATGGTGAGGCGTTGCGTGAGACCCAGCAGGAGGTGTTCCCCCTGCTCAGTGAGGTGGCAGCACCCTTTGTTGATAATCCCTTGACGCTGATGAACGCCATCTACGATGAGGAGGGCACGGTGGTGCCTTGCCCCCTCCCCGACACGATGACCCAGTGTCTGCCACAGATGATGAGCGAGCCGCTGAGCCTCTACGATGATGCCGACCTCCGAAGCATGCTACTCGCCGCCATGATGCCCACGCTGGGCTCGGCCATGAGCCATGTGCGCGTGCGCCACGGCCAGCAGCTCTACTCGCTGGGTATCATGAACCTCTGCGTGGGACCCTCGGCCTCGGGCAAGGGATGTGTGGGTCATGTGGCTAGTCTCATCGACGACATCAACAGACTGATCACCAACGAGAGCAATGAGGCCATGGCCGACTACCGCAAGAGACACAAGCGCTACTCGCGACGCACGAGCCAACTCAACTTTGCCGCCAAGGGCGATGTGGCGCACCTCGTGGACATTAATGACATCTCCGAGGAGGTCGACGAGCCGCAGGCTCCCCTACGCCGTATGCACAAGCTGCCTTCGAAGACCACGGCAGCTAACCTCTACCGCCTCATCTATGCCAATGGCAATAACATCTCCTTTCTCCACATCCCCGAGCTTGCCGAGGTGAGTGCTGCCAACCGAGGTTCGTTCGGTGACTTCATGTACATCTTCCTCGCGGCCCATGGCGAGGAGGACCTCCACACCGCCCGCAAGACCGACGATGAGGACTACCACATCGAGCACACCCGTATCGCCTTAGCCGCTACGGGCACCATGTCGTCGGTGCGCGAGTTTATCCCCAACCTCGAGGACGGCCTCTCCACCCGATTCCTCTACCATAACCTGCCTGCCAAGAGTACCTTCTGCAGGGAGATGGATGAGGCTACGGCCGAGGCCTTCCGCAACGTGTATGGGCACCACCGCCGAGTGCTCACGGAGATATGGAAGGAGCTGCGACAGTTTGACGGAAAGGCCGACGAGGAGCTTCCCCGCCTCATCATCTCGGACGAGCAACGCGAATATATCGATGCATACTATGAGCAGATGCTATCGTTCGTCGCACTCTCCCAGCCCGACGGAGGCCTGCGTGCTCCCATCCTGCGCTCGCGCCTCAACCTCTATCGCATGCTCATGATCATCACTGTGCTACGCCGTCACGAGGAGTGGGGCACTGCGGAGGGGATGTTTGATGAGCGGTGCTTCACCATTGCGGAGAGCGACCTGCGCTGGGGCCTTGCCTACATCTTCTACACCATGATGCAGACCTCGGCTCTCTATAACCGCTTGCGCACGGAGGAGAAGGAGGTAAAGCCAGTAGTATGCATCAGTCCGCTTGCTCTCTTGAGCATCATGCCTACTCAGTTTACCACAGCCATGGCACTCAAACAGGGCGAGGAGATGGGTGTGAAACCTCGCACGATAAAGAAACACCTTCACACCCTCTGCATGAAGGGGTATGTGGAACATGTGAGACAGGGTGTATACCGCAAATCCTCGCGAAAATATGCAAAACTTAGGCAGGCGGCATAGCATGCACAAATAAACCCCTATCGCATTGATTACGATAGGGGTTAACTATGAAAATAGTGCACAAAATCATGCACAAGACCATGCACAATGACTGATTTATATTACGACCTTGTTGCCTCCCACGATGTAGAGACCCTTGCAGGGGTTGGTGACGCGGCGTCCTTGGAGGTCGTAGATGATTTCTGATAGCCTATAACCTATCACCCATAACCTATCACCACCCCAGCTTCTCATATACCTCTGCAGGGAGGAGTTGCTTCAGGTCGAGTGGTACGTATACCATGGAGTATCCTCCCGGAGCCTCCTCGTAGAAGAGGCCGATGTTGCCGTCGGGGAGAATGGTCATGGACGAGTAGGCCGAGTTGCGGTCCGAGACTTGTATCTTGGTCCATCCGTTGGCCAGCTTGGTAGGTGTGTAGTCGGCAGGGTTGTCGCTCAGCACCTTATAGAATACAGACACGTCGCTGCGTGCCTCGTTGGCGGGGTTGCTATAGCCTGTGGGGGCCGACTGGAAGAGCACGTGCCCGATGCGCAGAGGCTCACCGTTGGTGTCGTTGCTGCCCCACTTGAGGTCGCCCACCTGGTCGGTCGACACCACACCATCCCAATTGCCCTTGCCGTTCTCGACATCGGTGTAGTGGAACACGTTGAAGTAGCGCCCATAGCCCTTGCGGCTACTGAGCAGCACGCTGCCATCAGGAAGTTCCTCGCACTTTGGCTCGTTGCCATAAGGTGCAGGGCTGTCATTAAAATCGCGACCAAGTTCGCCTAGTAGGTGCCATGTGTCACCGAAGTCATCAGAGTAGATGGCATAGTTGTGATAGCGTCCGCTGCCTGTAGATACAGCCCACACGGCACAGTAAATGCGGTAGTGTGTGCCCACCTTAATCTTGCTGCTCTGTGCTATGCGGCCAGCTCCGATGAAGAGCGAGCCCACGTGGGCCTTGCCGTCGCTATCCTTGAAAAGGGGATAGATATCGTAAGTAACCTCTTCGGGTTTGCCCACTTCCCATTGGCGAGTCTTGTCGTTATACTTGATACGAATGCGCGATACACGATTGGGGTTCTCAGGGTTTTCTTTAGTGCCTGCACCATAGTTGCCATGCCAGCAGAGACGGTTACCGCAGACGCTCATCACAAGAATTTCATTATTCTCGCGGTCGGCTACGATAGCGGGGTCTCCAAACCCCATCTTCCATACTCCTTCGTTTACGTGCCCTAGCCCATCCGCAATTTTGATTTCGTCAGTCCATGAGTGTCCATCCCATTTGCTACCGGGAGCTATACTATGACGCATCACAAGGTCAACTTCGCCAAAGCCTATGTCGTTCCCACAAGGGCGATAGTCGTTAATGGCAAATACATATCCATTAGCAGTGGTAGTGATTGCTGGGATACGGTAGGGCTTACCTTCTGTACTAGGAGAGTAATAAAGGTATTGGTACTTATTGGCTTTGTCAACAGCGATGTTAACATTAACGGAAAGTCCTTCTGTGGGGAGCTTCTGTGGGTAAAGATTGTTGCCTTCGTTAATTTTCATTACCCAACCATGGCATACTAACCCTGTGGCGATGCTGAAGGTCGCATCCTTAGGGAGATAGCAGGTGGTAGATGCAGGCAATGTATACTTGTCTAGCATGATGGTGCTGGTAATGCCATCAATAGTGATGGCCAATTCGCCAATCTTATAGTTCTGTTCATAACCTCCCTTGAATTTTGCTTTGTAATGAATCTTGAGCGCCTTGCTCATATCAATAACTTGAAAGTTCCATCTAGAACCACTATCCGCGGCATCGTAGAGTTTGATGTCTTGGCCATTACCACCATACATATTAAAACTCTGTGTATTGTTGCTTTGGGGTGAGATGGTATAACTCCCGTCGTTTTGAAGGGTAAGACAGAGAACAGTCCCTTCATCGCTGAGGGTAGCAACGGCATTAGGCCCATCCCCATCCAGTGACAGTGCTAGATTCATGCCTGCTGTGTGATTGTACATTTTGAAAGCTTCTGGAGAACCTACAAGATACCATATCTCGTTTTCTTGATAACCACAGTTGCCGCTATTGACGTTCTTCCCTAAATAGTCGGAGGCAGCATTTATCTTGATAGTATAGTCTTTGCTGCGATTGTTGCTGATTAAAACGGGGATGAGATCTGTCTCTGCGATTGAGGACGAGAAGATTTCAGTTGTTCCCCATGCAGCATTTGCTACAAAACTCACGAGGAGCAAAATGGTGATTTTAAGAAGGTGCTGTCTGTTTGTCATATTCATAGTACTCTTATCTATAGGATAATATGCTCAGTTGTTTTACAAAGGTAAGTCAAATATGTAAATAAAACAAATATATGCTTATAACAGTCGCGGGGATGCAATTGCGTCCCCGCGACTGTTATGTAATCTTAAATCTTAATCTTTTGATTAGAAGAAAAGGTAGCGGCTATCCTCTACATTACCCTTACGATAGAGTTCATTGAGAATGGTGTTACCGTTGATATTACGGATAGCTGTAGCTTCAAGAGACTTTTGCTCGGTTGCAGCATCGAAGGTAGCAGTACCGTTGTTTTTCTTCACAACTTGTACAAAGTAGATACCACCGTTGCCCTTAATCGGCGCGCTAAAGATGCCTTCTTCAAGACTTGCTACCGCACCGCTGATTGTAGCTTCGCTAGAAGAAGCCTTACTTACGTATACGGGTGAGTTGAAGTTTACTCGGTTCAAAGTGCCTGACTTAACTTCAGGAAGGGCAAGTGCTTCGTCCATTGTGCGGATATTCTTCACATCGGCGAGAATCTTTTCCGCTTTCTTGTCTTTAACAGCTTGTGTGCGGAAAATCTCGGCCATTTCTGATACAGGGCGATAGCCTGCTTTATGAATGTCTGCTACAGAAACTACCATGAGATGATCGTTTTCTCCTGCTTCGATGATGTGTGATACTTCACCCTTCTCTGCTCCAAATACCCAACGGAGTGCTTCGCGTGTTCCTTGTACGCCGCCGATGTTGTGGGCGGTGTTGCTGAGCGAATTGTTGGTGTAGAGACGGAAACCAGCTTCCTCTGCATTCGCTTCGAGGTCTTCAAGTGACTGGTTGCTAGCGATGAAGGTGCTGAGTTTGTTGTATTCGGCTGCATAGGTTTCGTTGCTGAAATATGCTGTGCGCTTGATTATAGCTACTTCGTACTTCTCCACGGGGTTCTTAGTGTCGAGTACCTCGATGATGAGATGACCACCTCCGATAGCGAGTTGCTTGAGCTCTCCTTTTTTCATGCCAAAAAGAGTGTTTAGGTAGGCTGCATTATCACCCTCAATGGCTGCACCTTCAAAGTTTGATGTGGCAATCCAAGCGGGTTCAGAGCTCTGACCATACTTCTCTGCGATTTCGGCGAAATTTGCATTCTTTTTTGCCTTGATAGCATTGTATATGCTGTCTGCTAAGGTCGCTGCGCGGTCAGCATCGGCATCGGCAACTTGGATCTGACGGAATTGGACAGAGTCAGGTAATGTGGCCTTAGAAATAATGCGGAAAGCATTATAGGTGTCGTCGTCCTGATTGTAGTAGGGGCCATATACTGCATTGTCATTGGCAGAAGCAAGGTTGGCAACTACGTCCTCGGGAAGTGCATTTGTGGTTACGGGAACAGCAGAATAGGCAACTTCTGAATTCGCCAAACGGATGAGTGCGCCGAGGTCTTCTGTTGTTGCGAGTTGTGCGGCATATTCGCTAACCTCCTTGTTGAGCTCATCGCGATCAGCCTGGCTAGGCTTAACAGCTACGTCAATGTACTTGATAGCACGAGTCTCAGCGGGTTGCTTATAAAGTTCCTTTTTAGCGTCATAGAGCTTCTTGATGTCGCTGTTAGAAACCTTTACGAGTGAATCGGCTACACTGCTGAAAGGGATAACAGCATATGATACCTCTGCGTGGTTGTTGCGCGCATTGAAATTATATTCTGCCGCTACGGGGTTGGAAATCTGAGCCTCTGTAATGAGTGCTTCGTACTTTTGCATGAGCAAGTCGCTGAGGATGTTGTTCTCAATGAACTTCCAATAGCTATGGAGCATGTGGTAGTAGTCTACGTATTCCGCAGGCATAACCTCAACGTCCATAGTTTTGTACTCGGCGAGGAATTTCATGAGAATGTCACGATCGAACTTATTAGTAGCTTCGTTGCGGAAAGGGGTTTGCGCTAGCAAAGGGTGACTACCCTCGTCAATGACTGATTGCAGTTCGGCGGTGGTAACGATGAGACCTAACTTGTTGGCCTCTGCACCAATAAGGGTGTTGGTAACTAGAGTGCTCCATACTTCATCCTTAATTTGGGCATTCTCCTCTTCGCTGAGAGATGAACCTCCGCGCATGAAGTTTACGGCTTGAGTGTACTCCTCTACCAATTGCTGAAACTCCTGCGCTTCAATCTTCTTACCATTGATAACACCTACGTTCTGTGAATTTTGGCTAGGCTGTAATACCTTTGCGGCATCGCCAGCGACGAATGCAAACAACGCAATGCCGATAACGATAACCAAGGCTGCGCCATGCTTTCTAATTGTTGATAATGTTGCCATTTTGTGTATTGTTTTAGTTTTATGTTATTTTTGAATTCTACAAATATCGTTTTGAGCGCACGAAAGTACGAAAAAAAATATTCCCAACATAATATTAGACCAAAAAAGTCGATTATTCCTCGATTTTCAGTGTAATGAGTTCGATTTTGTTGCTCTCTACCTTGGTAATCTTAAACAGGAAAGTGTTGATTCGTATTATTTCGTGCATCTTAGGGAAATTTTTATAATGGTAGAGTATAAGCCCTGCAAGGGTCTGATACTCGTCCGAAGTGGGGAGGTTAAGACTGAACAATTCGTTTACACGCTCAATCTCAAGGCGAGCTGAGAGAAGATAGGTGCCATCGTCGTTCCGCTTTGCGATGTAATCGTCAATGTCGTGCTCGTCTTCAATTTCACCGAATAGCTCTTCGACGATGTCTTCTAATGAGATAATACCTGCAGTGCCGCCAAACTCGTCGACTACAACGGCGAGAGATTTCTTTTGTTGAAGGAATTGTTCCATGAGACGCTGAGCTTGCATGCTCTCGGGGACGAAAGGCATTTTGACGATGTTGTCCTGCCAGGTAGTAGTGCGCTTGAACATCTCGGAAGAGTGGATGTAGCCGATGATATTGTCGATCGTGCCCTTGTAGACGATGATTTTGGAGTAACCTGTCTCGACAAATATACGCATGAGTTCTTCGGATGAGGTGTTAATGCTTACAGCTTCAATCTCGGTGCGGTGGACCATGCAATCACGGATGCGGAGATTGGAGAAGTCGAGTGCATTTTGGAATATCTTGACTTCGGTATCTACATTCTCATTACCATTACCCTGTTGGATACTTGATTGGATGAAGTAGTCGAGGTCCATCTTAGTGAAAGCTTTAGTGGAGGTTTCCTTGTTGAGACGTATTCCAAAAAGATGAAGTACACCACGCGCACAAGCTGTGGCAAACTTAGAAATGGGGTAGAGGATGCAGTATATCAGAAAGGTGGGTAATGCAAAGAAACGAAGTGTCGAGTTAGGATTGATCTTGAAAATGGTCTTGGGCAAAAACTCTCCCACTACAAGGATAATGAGCGTAGAGATGATGGTATCGATGAGTAGTACTAAGGCTGGGTTTTCTGTGATATGTTCGATGAGGAAACCATCGATGATGTTGGCCATCATGATACCATAGACAACGAGGGCGATATTGTTGCCCACAAGCATGGTCGAGATATAGTTGTTAGGATTGTTGTAGAAGACCGAGAGTAATTTGGCCGAGAGCCCTCGATTGCTCTTATCTAACTCAAATCGCAGTTTGCTAGAAGAAACAAAAGCGATTTCCATGCCAGAGAAAAAGGCTGAGAAGGCCATGGCTATGAGGAGAAATAGGGCTGTTGGGGTCATTGTCGTTGATGCTATATGATGAATTGAGTTTGAACATTAGTCCCTCTTGAGATTAGGGTGTGTTACTTCCGCCAATTTAAGGTTGTTTTGTACTGATTGGTAGGGCCCTATATAATCTATGGAGGTGGAATTTGTTTTCTTTGCGTAGCTAATTGGTTTGAAGATTCTCTATCTTGATTCCTTCGCCCTCTTTCCCTTTCTCTGTTATACTAGTAACACTTTCTGTTACTATGGATGTGCTATCTGTGGTGCTCGTTTGTTCTTCCTTTATGGGGAAAACTCCTTGTGTCTGCCTAATGGTGTAGTCTGTAAAATTTTGGTTGGAGGTGAAGCCTTGTCCTGTGATGATACGCTTTTGTTGGCGTATACGAATATGTTGGTCAGAGTAAACCATTTTGGTCTTTTGATTCCAGAAAAGCATCTGGGTGTCGAACTGTTCGTCCTGCTCGTTCTCGATATGTACGTTTCCGCGTAATTCCCATAACTCTTCTTTGTCGTAATAGTAGGCGGTGTCAGCTACTATAGTAGCAACAATGGTGAGCTTGTTGTCGAACTTTTCTAGATATATACCTTTTTCGAATGTCCAACGCGAGGGATTAAGGCGGTCAAATACCTTCCATTCTTCGGTGATGATTTTGTATCTCACGACGCCCGAATCGCTGACATAGGTTGACACGTCTCGGGTTGTCATAATGGGGACTGAGTCGCGATTGGTGATAGCGCCGGTCATTGGCTGTTTCTTTTTGGAACATGCTGATAACATAAATAGCATAACAATCGTCATAAGGACGATTGTTATGCCTTTGTTGGTCAAGTTTCTCTGACTCCTATTTCGCTCCACAGGTATTAGCGAATAGTGGTGGTCTCGTTAATGAGACCTCCTACATGGATCTTGTCTCCCTTGCTTTTACCAAGCATGAAGAGCTCTTCAATAGCAGGCGTGTGGCCTGAGTATGCATTGATGAGCTTGTTTGCCTCCTCTGCGACGCTCGCATCGACGCGCTTGGCCTGCTGGAGACGGTCGAGTACAACGAAGTACTTGCATTTGTCGAGCAGAGGCTCGTCGTTCCACTGGGGAGCAGCGGCATAGATGTTGTGGGCAAGGAAGATGTAGTAGGTTCCCTTATTGCTATTGAGCTCGATTGCGCGCATGATGTAGCTCTTGGCCTTGCTGAGCTGGCGCTCAGAGTTGAGGACCATGGCAGCTTTGTAGTAGTACTCGGCCTTACTCTCTGCTACAGTATCGAGTTCGATGGCCTGGTCGAAGAATTCGAGTGATTTGGCCATATCACCACGCTTGAGATAGCTATAGGCACAGCCCGCTGCAGTAGCAGCAGTAGGTGCAATGTTATGAGCATATTCAGAAGCTGTGTAATATACATTAGACTCGTTACAATTGAGCATAGCCATGAGACCTACAATTTTGCGAAGTTCCTCGAGATTCTCTTTGTTCTCCTCTACCTTAGGAGCGTAGATGGCTTCGAGCTGGTCGCAGTCTGCAGCTCCACTATTTACAAAGTAACCGTCTACATTGCCTTTCACTTTTTCTATAGCCTCAATGAGCTTGGGGTTAGGTGTGCTCATGTTCTGTGCCTTGGTTGCAATAGAAGCGATAAGCTCTGCAGAGAGGGAATAGTCCATGATGAACTGTGCACGATGAGACTCGTCGGCCTTGAACTTAGCCAGAGATACCTTCATGTAGTCACCAATAACGTAATATTGGTTCTTATCGCCAGCCATTTCAATTACTTCGCGTAGCATATCGTATGCCAAGTTGTTGTCCATCTTGGGGTAGTAGGTGAGGTAATTGTGTGCTTTCTCACCCTTAATATTGTGCTCAGTCCAAGGGGTCTTTCTCAACAAATTCAGTTTGTCTAGATAATGGAGCTGCTGGTCGTATACCTGCATCATTTCATCTGCGTACGCCTTACGCTCCTCAAGAACTTTGGTTCCCGCAATGAGATTCTTGAGAATGGTGACACCATCGGTGTAAAGGCTGTGGCGCGATACGGGTGCATCGGCAAAAACCTTTTTCCAATAGGTGTAAGCATCGGGATAGTTCTTTGTCTTGAGGTTCTCGCTATAGAGACTGATGTTGTTAAGGCAGTCGATGCTATCCTGCCCATGTCCGAAACGTGAACCATCTTCTACGCCTTTTTGAGCCATCGCAGAAGCTGCGAGTGCAAAAAATGCAATAAGTGCTTTAAATCTCATAGTCGTTTTGTTTATTTGTTTAATATTTTATCTACTTTGTATATGTCGGACTTTCCAGCCCGTGGATAGTTTAATCTTTTTCCTTAATTATTGAACCTTCCACTTGTTAAACCAGGTTTCGTTGATTGATAAGCCGATATTGAGTCGAAGGGAATTCTCGGTAATCATGCCTGGCGCATTGGGGCTAACGTGAATATATTGGCCGGAAATGTTGATAATGCTCTTGCCATTCCAACGATTCATGATAGGTAATCCAATGCCAACGATCGCTCCGTACTCAGTAGGCCCTTGTCTTCCGTCAATGGTATAGTGGGCTGTTGCGCAATGAAGACCTGCGCGATAACGTGCACGGCGAAAAATGTTTCGAGTAATGTGCTCTGGAATATACTCCATTCCAACTGAGGCACGATGACGATTGGAGCCCTTAAGCCCGAAAAAGTCAACATCACCATATCGTTGCAGTGTGTAATCTGCTGCAATGGTAAGACGCTCATCGTAAGTGTATGAGATTCCTGCTCCATACATCGAGGGCATGCTTAACATGTGATTCTCTATAGTATCGTTGGTTGAAAAAGTCTCAATGGAATAGGCTTCGTCGTCAATGCTATGTCCTGGTTGGTAGGTGGCGCCAAGGGTGAATTTGTTTTTGCCGATGGATGCCTTGTATTGTATGCCAAATTCAGCATTATAAGTGGATACATCACCTCGATACATCTTAGTGCGTGGAGTGATGTCTCCATTGCTGAATTGTGTATATACGTAGTGGTAAATTTCTCCATATACATACGAGATGTTGGCTCCTATAGCCAATCCTCTAAATGGCATATAGCCCAAACCTGCGGTTATCTGTCGTAGACCACCAGTTCCGTTATAAAGGTGCGTTGCGCTAACTAGGCTCTCTTCGTCGTATATTGTGTTCGTTTGGCTGAAATTGTATCCGATATTCGAAAAAGGCGTCAATCCTATGGTCATGCCTAAACGAGGGATTAAACGAAACTGCATGGCTAGGTAGTCAAAAGTTGCGCTGCCCGAGTTTTTGGATATTCCATTTTCCGAAAAGTTTGTATAGTTTAGGCTCATACCCACATCTAGGAGGAATGTAAGGGTGTCGACTGCTGCGTACGAAGCAGGGTTGAGCATGTTGATTTGGCTGCTATTCTGTACACCGATACCTGTGCCTCCCATGCTTTTGTTTGTGCCGGTTTCCATGGCTGAGAGTTGGCCGAAGCCATAGCGAGTGTAGGGCGAGATTAGCCCATTTTCTGCGCATACGGGAAGTGTGAGCAGTGTGAGGAATAATATGGTAAGTGACTTAAATGGCTTCATTGTTAAGCATCAATATCCGGTTTAGCCCTTTTATTACGAGCAAATTATCTGCAAAGATGTGACTTTTTGTGGTATTATCCAAAAAAAATGTCCCTCCGCCCGTTAAAAAAACTAAAAGATTGGGGTATTTTAATTTATACTCATGGATGTATCCATCTATTTCTTTATTCACACCTTGCAAAACGCCTTCTCGGATGGCTGTTTCTGTAGTTATGCCTATCGGATGTCTTTGACCCTCTTTGTCAACGAGGGGTAGTTTGCCTGTAAAATGGTGTAGTGCTTTCAGTCTCATGTCGATTCCCGGCGAGATATTCCCTCCGAGATATAATCCTTGGGTAGTAACCACATCGTAAGTGATGGCTGTGCCCACGTCAATGATGAGTAGATTATGGTCGGGATATTGCGCTCGGGCCTCGGCAGCAGCTGCCAGGCGATCAGCACCTAGCGTGTCGGGAGTCTTGTAGGCAATGTCGAAAGGCATTTTAAGGCGTGCTGACATGTGCAAGCATGGGTAGGGTAGTTGCTGAATGGCTTGCTCTACCTCTTTGCTGAGATGGACAACTGACGAAACGATGGCAGAACTAATGTCGCTTCTCGTGGCCTCGCTTGAGAAGAAACGAAGCAATGCTTCGTGCTCAAGGCGGAACTCTTCGAGGAGTTTGTTCTCCTCGAAAAAGGCTACCTTGGCCGAAGAATTACCAATGTCGACTATTAGTTGTCTTGCCACTAAGTGCAAATTGCGTTTCACGATTTGTTAACCCTGAAACTTTCGCGATTGTTCGGCTATGAGCTCAGCATCATCAAAATAATTGATGCGCATTGCACGGCGTACATCCGCGAGAGTGTCAGCTGCAACTTCTCGTGCGGCTTCGCTACCTTTTTTTAGAATTTCGAATACGGCGGGGATATCCTTCTCCCATTCTTTGCGGCGCTCACGGATGGGGGTAAGCAGTTCTTCAAGGATGGCGTAGAGGAATTTCTTAACCTTCACATCACCTAGACCACCACGCATATAGTGCGCCTTCAGTTCGTCAAGGCTGCTATAGTCTGGCCAATACTTGACAAAGTGCTCGGGTTGGCAGAATGCATCGAGATAGGTGAATACGGTGTTGCCTTCCACTTTACCTGGATCTTCTACTCGGATGTGGTCAGGGTCGGTATACATGCTCATCACGCGTTTGCGTACCTCTTCTGAAGAATCAGAAAGATAAATGCAGTTACCTAAACTTTTTGACATTTTGGCTTTGCCGTCGGTACCTGGTAGGCGCATGCAAGCGGCATTGTCGGGGAGCAAAATTTCGGGCTCTACGAGGGTGTCGCCATAGATGCCGTTAAAGCGGCGGGCAATCTCGCGAGCTTGCTCAATCATCGGTTGTTGGTCTTCGCCAGCGGGAACTGTGGTCGCGCGGAAAGCGGTGATGTCGGAAGCCTGGCTTATAGGGTAGGTAAAGAAACCTACGGGAATGCTGGTCTCGAAGTTGCGCATCTGAATTTCAGTCTTCACGGTCGGATTGCGCTGGAGGCGGCTCACGGTGACGAGGTTCATGTAGTAGAAGGCGAGTTCGCACAACTCTGCAATTTGTGACTGGATGAAGATGGTGCTCTTTGTGGGGTCGATACCACAAGCGAGATAGTCAAGTGCTACTTCGATAATGTTTTGGCGAATCTTCTCAGGGTTATCTGCATTGTCTGTTAGCGCTTGTGCATCGGCAATCATGATAAATATTTTATCGAAAAGTCCAGAGTTTTGCAACTCAACGCGACGGCGCAATGAACCTACATAATGTCCCAAATGTAGGCGACCCGTAGGGCGGTCACCTGTGAGGATGATTTTGCTCATATTTGATGTCTTTTATATTCGAGTTTGCAAAATTAGTGTAACCCGAGCGAAAAAGCAAATCTCAACGAGTGAAAGTGATGTAGACGCTTGCGGCTTTCTACTTGTTATGGGCTCTTTACTATGGAACCTGCGACGCGACTTTTTCGGACCTGTAAAAATCTGCTGCCGAGCCTGCGAAAAATAATTAACTGACCTCCGATTGTAAACTAAAATAGTGTGAAAAATTTGTTTTTTCTTAAGTCAGTTGTTATATTTGCGGAATCTAATACATATCGCCATGACAAAAATACATTTGGAATATCCGCTTGTGGGCAATTCGCGGAACATTGTTTGGAACTTTATCGGCACAATAGGAGGCTTGGAGGCATGGATGGCCGATAAGATAACGGAGCGTGATGGAGTATATACCTTCTGTTGGGGAAAAGATGAGATGCGTGAAGCAGAACTTTTGGGATGTCGCGAGGGGGTATATATTCGATTTCATTGGCTTGATGAGGGACCAAAAACCTATTTTGAATTGAGAATGAATGTGAGCGAACTTACCAAGGCTCATGTTCTGGAAATAACCGAGGTCTCTCGCAACGAAGAGGAAGAGGATTTGACCCAGATGTGGGAGAGTCAGATGGAGGAGTTGCGTCGCATTGCAGGAATTTAATGCATGGGAATTAACGCTGCTCTCCTTCATTAGGGCTTACTGCGGATTGCAACGTAACTGTACCTTGGAAAAATGCAGGTAAACTTGCTTTTTCGCTTGTCTTGCACTAATTTTGCGCGCGATTAAAGAGTGCCATTGTTGTGCGTATAAAGAAACTTGACATATTCGTGATGAAAAGTTTCGGCTTTATGTTTGTCGGAACCTTCTTTATCTGCCTGTTTATCTTCATCATGCAGCTCTTGTGGTTGTATGTGGACGAATTGGTCGGTAAGGGCATCCCGATGGGTGTGCTTATGAAGTTTTTTTATTATGCAACTCTGACGCTAGTCCCCAAATCACTGCCTTTAGCGATATTATTGGCTGCGCTCATTACTTTTGGTAACTTTGGAGAGCGTATGGAGTTGACAGCCATGAAGGCGGCAGGTGTTCCTCTGATAAGAGTGATGAGCCCTCTTGTGGTATCCTGTATAGGACTAGGAGTATTGTCCTTTTATTTTCAGAATGTAACGGTTCCTCATGCAAATCTTCAGTTGCAAAGGTTGCTGATATCCATGAAACAGAAATCACCGGAGTTGGAAATTCCCGAAGGGGCTTTCTATGATGGTATTGAGAACTATAATCTCTACGTCAAGAAAAAAAACAGTGATACGGGAATGCTCTATGGCGTGGTAATCTACAACATGAGTAATGGCTTTGAGAATGCAACTATATTGAAGGCCGATAGTGGACGCCTTGAGACTACAGCTGATAAACAGCACCTGAAGTTTATTCTTTATCATGGCGAACAGTTTGAAAATCTTAAGGACGGTCAGATCAATTCGAGAAATATTCCCTATCGCCGCGAACAGTTTGGTGAGAAAACAATGCTTATAGAGTTTAGTAACGACTTTGACTTGATGGATGGTAGTTTTCTCAGCAGTAATGCTATGAATAAGAATATGACTCAATTGTCACACGACGTTGATTCAATGAAGACCGTTCAGGATAGTATTGCGCGTATTTACTTTTCTCAGTTGAGTAGTGGCTCATATGCTTCTCACTCTCTGACGAAAATGGATACCACTCGACTTCAAGAATTCGTGAGTGATGGAATCACTTATATCGATGTTGATAGTGTTTTTCACTCCTCTACGCGTGATCAACGAAAGAAATGGCTCGAGAGTGAGCAGCGCCGTATTAAGAATCTCAAGAGCGAACTGGAACTGAAAAGCAAAACGGTGTTTACGGCAGACAAGAATGTTCGCCGCCACCAATTGGAGTGGTTCAGCAAAATAACATTGTCGTTGTCGTGCTTGGTGTTCTTTCTTATTGGTGCCCCTTTGGGAGCAATTATTCGTAAAGGCGGATTGGGAATGCCTGTCATTGTGTCGGTGGCGACCTTTATAGTGTATTATATACTGGAGACGAAGGGAACTAAACTGGCGCGCGAAGGGGAAATTTCGGTATGGTGGGGAGCTTGGATGAGTTCTGCGGTATTAGTTCCTTTAGGAGTATTTCTAACCTATCAAGCAAACAAAGATTCGGGTGTGTTTAATGTTGATATTTACAAGAATGCTATGCGTTGGGCGCTTGGTTTGCCTACTAAACGTAATAATGTATTAAAGGAAGTCATTATTGACGATCCCGATTATTGTGTTGTCAACGAAGAACTATCCAATCTATCCGTTGCTTGTGAAAACTATGACGTCCATCTACAAAAGTTATTGCCCAACTATGTTGCTATGTTCTTTGCTCGTGATGGGCGGGATAAGGCATTAATTGCTGTAAATGCACAGTTGACTCATGTTGTGTCGCAATTATCCAATAGCCGTAACCAAGAATTTATAAATAGAATCAATGCCTATCCTGTGATTTCGGAGAATGCTCATGCTACTCCATTTGCTTATAGGTGGATGAATGTAGTTGCAGGTGTTGTGGCCCCGATAGGCATTTTGCTTTATGCACGTGCCGTCTTCTTCCGCTACCGTCTGAGGAACGATATGACGAAAATAGTAAAAATTAACAAAGAAATACAAGATATCATTTATCTCTATGAAAGAAAACTCTAACGAAAAGGACTGGAAATTAAGTTCCATTGAACATGCAGTAGAGACCTTCCGTCGAGGAGGTATCGTGATTGTGGTTGATGATGAGGACCGCGAGAACGAGGGCGATTTTATAGTTGCCGCGGAAAAGATAACTCCCGAGATTGTAAACTTTATGCTCCGTTATGGACGTGGCGTATTGTGCGCTCCTATTACTTTGACTCGTTGTGAAGAGTTGAACTTAGCTCCGCAGGTAAACAACAATACAAGTATTTTGGGTACACCGTTTACTGTGACCGTGGACCTCATTGAGGGTTGTTCTACAGGGGTTTCTGCAGCGGATCGTGCTGCGACTATCCGTGCTTTGGCTGATCCTATGCGTAAGGCAGAGGACTTTGGCCGCCCCGGTCATATTAATCCGCTCTATGCACAGGATAAAGGAGTACTTCGTCGAGCCGGACATACAGAAGCTGCAATTGATCTTGCTCGTTTAGCAGGCTTGCAACCAGCCGCTGCGCTTATCGAAATTATGAACGAGGATGGCACCATGGCCCGAATGCCTCAGTTGGTTGAATTGTCGCGCGAGATGGGTATTCCTCTTATTACCATTCATGATCTTATTGCCTATCGACTAGAAACAGAATCGATGATTGAACGTGGCGAGGAAGTGGATATGCCCACTGCATATGGCCATTTCCGTCTTATTCCTTTTCGTCAATTGTCCAATGGAGCAGAGCATGTTGCGCTTATAAAGGGTGAGTGGGCTGAGGATGAAGCCATCCTTGTGCGTATGCACTCATCTTGTATGACGGGTGATATTTTCGGCTCCTGTCGTTGTGATTGTGGCGATCAGTTGCATCATGCCATGGAGGAGATTGAAGCGGCAGGAAAGGGTGTCATTGTTTACATGATGCAGGAGGGACGAGGTATTGGCCTAATGAATAAGATAAAGGCATATAAACTTCAAGAAGAAGGGCTAGATACAGTAGATGCCAATATTCATCTTGGTTTCGATGCTGATGAGCGTGATTATGGCGTCGGAGCACAAATACTTCGTTCGCTCGGTGTGCATAAGATGCGTTTACTTACCAATAATCCTGTCAAGCGTATAGGTCTTGAAGCCTATGGGCTAGAAATTTCCGAGAACGTTCCTATTGAAATTAATCCAAACGAACATAATGAACGTTACTTGCGTACCAAGAAGGAACGCATGGGGCACACGTTACATTTTTGAAGAAAATTTTTTAATACAAACAACTATGAATGCATTAAGTAATCTTATCAATCGCTTGTCGCCGTCTGCAACCTTGGCGATGTCACAACGCAGTGCTGAGCTTAAGGCTCAGGGTGTAGATGTAATTAACCTTAGTGTGGGCGAGCCCGACTTCAATACTCCTGATCATATCAAGGAGGCGGCAAAGCAGGCTATTGATGACAATTTCTCACGCTATTCACCTGTGCCTGGTTATCCTGCTTTGCGCCAAGCTATTGTGGATAAATTGAAGAATGAGAACAATTTGGAGTACACTATTAACCAAATCTCTTGTGCTAATGGCGCCAAGCAGTCTGTGTGTAATGTTGTTATGGCTCTTGTGAACGAGGGCGATGAGGTTATTGTACCAGCTCCTTATTGGGTGAGCTATCCTGAAATGGTTCTTATGGCCAATGGAACTCCTGTTATAGTACCTGCGGGGATTGAGCAAGATTTTAAGATTACTCCTGAGCAACTAGAGGCAGCCATCACTCCTAAGACCAAAGCGATTATTCTCTGCTCTCCCTCAAACCCTACGGGTTCAGTGTATAGCCGTGAGGAGTTGGCCGCATTGGCTGCCGTTCTCGAGCGTCATGAGCAGGTATATGTAATTGCTGATGAAATCTACGAGCACATCAACTATGTGGGTCGTCACGAGAGTATTGCTCAGTTCTCTGGTGTGCATGATCGCGTTGTGATTATTAATGGTGTCTCTAAGGCATACGCGATGACTGGATGGCGTATTGGTTTTATCGCTGGTCCCGAATGGTTGGTAAAGGCTTGCAATAAACTTCAGGGACAGTACACCAGCGGCCCTTGCTCTGTTTCGCAAAAGGCTGCTGAAGCTGCTTATCGTGGCACACAGGAACCAGTTGAGGAGATGCGCAAGGCTTTTGAACGTCGTCGTAACCTCATCGTGAGGTTGGGACGTGATATTCCTTGCTTTGAGGTGAATGAGCCTCAGGGAGCCTTCTATCTTTTCCCAAAGTGTAGTGCCTATTATGGAAAGAAATTTGGCGATAAAGTAATCGAAACAGCTTCAGACCTTGCAATGTATCTCCTTGAAGAGGGTCATGTGGCTTGTGTAGGTGGTGATTCTTTTGGTTCACCTGAGTGTATCCGCATGAGTTATGCGACCTCTGATGAAAATATCGTAGAAGCAATGCGTCGTATTAAAGAGGCGTTGTCGAAACTTGCTTAGTCGATTTTTGTAAGCTGGATATATAAAAACAGAGGGCATCACCCTCTGTTTTTTTATTGTGTAATTTGTTTATTTGCGTTTATTTAGTGCTTTGTCCATATCCATATTGACCATAGCGCCCGTACTTTCCGTATCCATAGCGTCCATATTTCCCATATTTCCCATACCCATAGTAATATCCATATTTTTTCTTGCTCATGTCAATGCCATTGAGCACGATGCTGAGATTCTTAAGTTTGCCTTCTTTGCATAGTGAGTTTACCAACTCCATGTTACTTTTAGGGGTATAATCTGCACGGCATATGTACACTGTAGCATCGGTTACGCGAGAAATAATCAGCGTGTCGGTTACCAAACCTACAGGGGCAGTATCTAATATGATGTAATCATATACTTCTTTTAGATAATCCATAGCTCTGTCAAGATTCTTTCGAGAAAGTAATTCGGCAGGATTGGGAGGGATGATGCCTGCAGGCAAAATATCTAAATTCTCATTAACTCCTGAGGGCATAATTTGCTCAAAAAGTCCTGTTCTATTGTTTGCATCTCCCGAAAGGAATAAAGTGATACCCTTTCTTCGGTCTGCTAGGTCGAACATCTCTGCCAATCGGGGTTTTCTTATGTCGAGGCCGACGAGAAGAACCTTTTTTCCTAGCAGTGCCATACTTACGGCCAAATTAGATGATACGAATGTTTTTCCTTCACCTGCAGTAGATGAAGTGAATTGTATGATTTTCTTGTCGGGACTATCAAGGATAAATTGAAGGTTGGTTCGTATGCCTCTGAAGGTCTCGGCCATTAAATCGTTTGAGTTTTCGCTTACTACAATATTGTGTGTGCCGTTCTTTGTGCCGTTTGATACTGGCACATCTCCAAGCACTGGCAACTTAGTTAGCTTCTCTAGATCGTTACGCCCCTCAATCTTGTAGCGGAATAACTCCAATAAATATATTATAGCAATGGGGAAAGCTGTGCCTATAGCCAAGGCGATAAGCCATATCATTCTGCGGTTAGGTGATACTGGAGCGTCATTGGCGAGTGCGGCATCGATGATTTTTGCATTGTCTGCTGTTGCTGCCAAGGCAATAGAGTTTTCTTCGCGCTTTTGCAGTAACATCATGTAAAGCCCCGATTTTACTTCTAGTTGTCGTTCATATCCTGCTAATATCTTTTCTTGTGTGGGGGCATTGTCTAACTTCGAATCGTATTTTTTTGCTTGACGCTCGAAGTCTTTCTTTCTAATTTCAAAAGAACTCTGCAACGTTCCGATTGAAGCTTTGATTGTTGACGCCATTAAGTCTGCAATCGCTGTGATTTCGATTACCGTAGGGTTGCTTTCGCTAGCTGTACGCAATAAATTACTGCGCTCTACGACTAATTCGTTATAACGCTCAATGAGTGCAGTTAGACTTTGGTCTGTTAGCCCTACATTTGCGGGAATTGGTTGCAGTTTGTTTTGGGGATTGTTGACATAGTCGTGAAGGAAGCTGATCAATTTCATTTGCGTAACAATCTCTGCATGTTGTTTCTCGTATTCCGAACTTCCTTGCATCACTCTTTGTGCATCGCTGGAAAGGTTGGTTAGTCCTGCCGAACGTTTATATTGCGCCATTTGTTCTTCTGCCTCATCTAGTTCGGCTGCAACTTTTTCAAGTCGTCTCCCAATAAACTCTTCCGTCTTCAGAGCCACGAAGTTCTTGTCGTTATTGTTCTCGCGGTTGTAGGCGATGATGAGTTGGTTTACAAAGTCTACTCCGCGACGTTTGTTGACATCTAGATATGAAATGTTGGCAACTGAGGTTGTCTTCGATGTTGGTGCTATGCTAAGTGCACCTAAGCAGGATTTGGCTGCAACAATTGGGGGAATTATTGTTACTATCAACTCTTTGGTGGGGGCAAGGGCTGGTAGCTCTCCTTTGGTTAATACTAAACGTCCGATATGGGTGCTCAATGTGCAAGGAAGCGATTTTATTTCTTCCTTTACTTCAACAATCTCTCCCTTCTCTTTATCGTAGCGATGATAAGAGATTGCGCATGAAGTCTCATCCGGTTGGGTGATTGTGAATGTTGCTGCAGTATTTAGACGCTCCAAGTCATCACCATTAAGAGTTACTTTTATAGGGTAGGCTCCATATAAGGTGCTGGTAGGCTTAAAAAATCCGTTATCGATACTATATCTGGTGTAGAGTTCTAAGTCAAGAACAGCTTGTTTGATCACGGATTTTGAACGAAGAACTTCTAATTCGTTGTCCAGTCCTCCAGTCGTACTCATTATGCCAAAATCCTGCTGAAGGGTTTGCATCTGATTTTGGAACGAACCCTTTTGCTCGTCGTTAATCATAACAGTAGCCTGTATACGATATACGGGGGTTTGCTTTTGAAGATGGATATATGCTCCACAAAGGCATACGATAATAGATGCAATAATCCATTTCCAATTGAATAATAACTTCATCAAGATTGATTTGATGTCAAATCCGCCTTCTTCTTCGAAGTTGTTTATGTTTATATTTCCTTCAATCATAGTCTATGTGTGTTTATTTGATATTCGTGAGATTCAACAAGAAGGTAACTACGGCCATGAGCAGAGATGTTGCGGAGAACCACATAGAGGTCATGCTGCTAATGTCTGCACCTCGCGCTTTGGCTTTGTTGGGCTCTACGTATAAAATGTCGTTCTGTTGTAGGTTGTAATAAGGGGAGTGAACAATATTGGCGTCGTTTAGGTTTAGAGATACTAGCTCTTTTGTCCCATCTGCATTTTCTCTAATGAGTTTCACGTTGTCACGCTTTCCGAATAGCGTAAGGTCGCCCGACAAGGCCAGAGCTTCAAATATATTGATTTTCTCCTCTGTAAGGGTGTGCACTTTGGGGTTGGCCACTTCTCCCAATACCGAAATCTTGTAGCTGACCATACGTACGGTGACGATAGGAGGTGTGGTGAAGTTGGATTGAATTTTCTCCTTGATCATCTCTTCTACCTCTCCCTTGGTCATTCCGCTCACTTTTAAATTGCCTAGCGTGGGATATTCAATGCATCCCTCATTGTCCACCAGATAGGATTGTAATGCTGGCTGTGAGGTGAGGCTTTTGCTACTAGCAGACATCGGGGTCGGTACGGTTAAATTGAATGGTACGGCCGCTTCCGGCATTTCGCTGCTGACGGTAATTGTTAACACATCTTTGGGTTGTATGCGCATGTCGTGGAGGACGGAGATCGTTGCACTGTCTATTTCGGAACTGTTCTGCAAATAAGGAACTTTCTTGTACGATGTACAAGAGACCATGGCAACCAAGCCGATAAACAATAGGAATCTTGTTTTCTTCATATTATTCAGATGTGTATAGTAATCCATATTATTCTGCAAAGATAACGCATATTTTTTATACGGCATATTTTTATAATGTTTTTATTGCGTTAATACAAAATAACTTGATAAAGTTAGCGCTTTGCTCGTGAAAATAACAAAACACTTGCAAGTTTGCTTAACTCTAAACTTTTATGTATTTTTGCGCGAAATTTTTGAATAACTATGGGATTATTAAGTAACTTGTTCCGTAAGAAGACGGAAAACGAAGAATGTAAGGTTGGTGGAATCGAAGATTTCATGACCCTCATCCGTGTATACTATCAAGCAGTAATGGCGAGTAATTTAGGCATCAGTAATATTAATATGTTGCCTGATCTCGCAATGTTTAAGCGTACATTGAAGGTGGCTACGCAGAATAACAAACTCGGTGTGGCTGAGAAATCTCGATGTAAGAGGATGCTGATGCAAGTTTATGGTCTAGGTGAGGGTTTCTTTAAGGAGGTAGATGCTTCAATTAAGAAGAACTGTCGTAATGTAAATATGGTAAATGCCTATTTCTTCCAATTTCAGCGCTTTAATGAGAGCTTAATGATGGCTGTGAGTAATGAGATGAAATATACTATGCGCATCCCGTTCAAGAAATGGCTTTATGCTTCGACCGAGGCTGCCATAAGTAAGATACTTACCAATAATGATTGGAAAGATGCTGCAATGTTTAAGGCTGTCGGCGAGGTGCGTCAGTTGCAGCATGCGCTTGGCTACTCGGGTCAGTGGATGGCCGACTTTGTGTTCAATGTCATTCGCTTGGCCAAAAAAGAGCCCAAAAAGAAGAACGAATAACTTTTTTTAAGGCTTATAAGCTACTTTTTCTGGCAAAGAGTTTGGGCTTTGTCGAAAAAAGGCTACATTTGTAACGAAGTTTGGTTAAGATGACGGGAGTAGATGATATTGTAATCGGAAACTTTGAATCGAAACTGAATAGATTGATGGAGGCTTATACGCAACTCTCTGTAGAAAATACTGCGTTGCGTGAGCAGTTGGCCCAGCAATCCGTTGAGTTGACCAAGGTGCGTGAACAATACGACGAACTGACTGCATCTTATGCCAGTCTCAAGCTAGCTAAGATAATCAGCGTGGGCGACTCGGAAATAGGTAGCACGCGACAGCGATTATTGGAGTTAGTGCGTGAAGTGGATAGGTGTATAGCTTTACTCAATGCCTCGGCACAAAAAGGAGATACGCTATGATACCTGTTAACCAACTGAGGATAAAGGTGTCTATTGCTGATATGACTTTCTTCTTGAAGATAGACCCTCGAGAGGAAGAGGCTATTCGTAAAGCAATAAAACACATAGATGATAAGTTGAACGTGTATCGGGAGCATTTTCCAGGGCAAACTACAGGAAGGTATCTTGCGATGGTGGCTTTGCACATTGGAACGTTGTTTCAGCAGGAGAGGATGCGTACTGATACTCGGCCATTTCAGGAGAAGTTCGAAGAGTTAAGCATGAAGCTCGACGAATTCTTGGCTGATAATGGCGAGAACGTTTGATTTATACGTATTGAAGTATATCACGCACTACTAAGGCGTCAAAGCGCAGCCGTGCTTTGTGTCAAGGTAGTGCGATTTTTATTAATAAAAAATAAGTAACAAAACTATGACAACGTTAATACCGGTAATTGTCGGAGTGGCAGGCCTAATCTTAGGTGCTGTGCTCAGTTATGTCATCGCTTTCTCCGGGGCAAAGTCCAAGGCCAAGCGTTTGTTGGCTGAGGCTGAGGCACAAGGTGAGGTGATGAAAAAAAACAAACTCCTCGAAGTGAAGGAGAAGTTTCTCAATAAGAAGGCGGAGTTGGAGAAAGAAGTAGCTGCTCGTAGCCAAAAATTGCAACAGGCTGAGAGTCGTATCAAGCAGCGCGAACTTCAGCTCAATCAACAGCAGAGCGAGAATCAGCGTCGTCGCAATGAGATTGATGCTATCAAGGCTAACCTCGATAATCAGATGCAGATTGTTGGTGAGAAACAGGAAGAACTTGATAAGTTGCAAGCTCAGGAACGTGAACGCCTTGAGGCTATCAGTGGACTCTCTGCTGATATGGCACGTGAACAACTAGTGGAGTCGCTTAAGGAAGAGGCCAAAACGCAAGCTGCGTCCTATATTAATGACATCATGGATGATGCAAAGATGACTGCCAATAAGGAGGCAAAGCGTATCGTTATCCAGTCTATTCAGCGTGTTGCGACCGAGACTGCCATTGAGAATTCAGTGACCGTATTCCATATTGAGTCTGACGAGATGAAGGGTCGTATTATCGGTCGTGAAGGTCGTAATATCCGTGCACTCGAAGCTGCAACAGGTGTCGAGGTGGTTGTTGACGATACTCCCGAAGCAATCGTTATCTCTGCTTTCGATCCCGTGCGTCGTGAAATTGCTCGTTTGGCCCTCCATCAGTTGGTAGCTGATGGTCGTATTCACCCAGCGCGTATTGAAGAGGTGGTGGCTAAGGTTAAGAAACAGGTTGAAGAAGAGATTATCGAGACTGGTAAGCGTACTACGATTGATCTCGGTATCCATGGTTTGCATCCCGATCTCATTCGCATCGTTGGTAAGATGAAGTATCGCTCGTCATATGGTCAGAACCTTTTGCAACATGCCCGTGAGACCGCAAATCTCTGTGCTGTGATGGCTTCTGAATTGGGCCTCAATCCTAAGAAGGCTAAGCGTGCTGGACTTCTTCATGATATCGGTAAGGTGCCCGATGAGGAGAATGAGTTGCCTCATGCACTTTATGGTATGAAGTTGGCTGAAAAGTATAAGGAGAAGCCGGATATCTGCAATGCAATTGGTGCTCACCACGATGAGGTAGAGATGGAGACTCTTTTGGCGCCTATCGTACAGGTGTGTGATGCTATCTCTGGTGCTCGTCCTGGTGCCCGCCGTGAGATTGTAGAAGCTTACATGAAGCGTCTTAATGATCTTGAGCAGTTGGCAATGTCATATCCTGGCGTGGTGAAGACCTATGCTATCCAGGCAGGTCGCGAACTTCGTGTTATCGTTGGTGCTGATAAGATTGATGATAAGACCACAGAAACGCTCTCTGCTGATATCGCAAAGAAGATTCAAGACGAGATGACCTATCCTGGTCAAGTGAAGATTACGGTTATTCGTGAGACACGTGCAGTGAGCTATGCTCGTTAAGCGTCTGTGCGCAGATAAAATAAGGAAGGGTCGCCATGGCGACCCTTCTTTTGTTTGGGCTCGTTATTGTTATTCTTGTTTGAGTCTAAAGACTACTTAGCTCCCTATTCTCTCGGGTCAGCGCCCCACATCATTTTTTCGTGCAAGGTGTGGAAAAAGGTGTTGCCCTCTTTTTTAACCACGCGGATGGTGTGCTTTGCCTTGCGCAAAGTGAGAGTAGCGCTTTCGGGGTAGCTTTGGCTGATGCCGTCGATGGCCACAAGGAAACTTCCACTTCGGCTTTCTATGTTGAGGTTGATGGTCTTGTCGTCTGCAATGATGATAGGACGCACTCCTAGACTATGTGGCGCAACAGCGGTAAGTACGAAAACGTCGGCTTGTGGGTATATTATTGGTCCTCCTGCACTGAGTGAGTAGGCTGTAGAACCCGTTGGTGTGGCAATGATGAGGCCATCTCCCATGTATGTTGCCAAATGCTCATTTCCGACTGTGGTATGTACGGCAATCATGGATGAGCTGTCATGTTTGGATACGGTAATTTCATTTAGGGCATAACTCGGGTGCTCGATGTCGTCGCCTACAATAATCTCGAGTAAACTTCGCTTTCGTATCGTATAGTGTCCTTCGTGTAATTGAGCAAAGAATCGTTCCATCTCATTGGGTGACACATCGGCAAGGAATCCTAGACGGCCGGTGTTGATGCCTACGATGGGTATGTCTGTGGCCCCCACGCAACGAGCAGCCTTGAGGAAAGTCCCATCACCGCCGAGGCTGATGGCCATGTCAATGTCGAGCTTCTCGAGGTTTTCGATGATGCCAGCTGGCTTAAAAGCGAAACTTTGTGCTTTGCAGAGGAAGTGGTAGAACTCACGGTCGATATATACATCATCTTCATAGCTTGAGAGTATGGTAAATAATTGCTCTGCATGCATAGATTTGCAGGTCTCATAAGTGTTTCCAAATAGGGCGAAGCGCATCTTTTTAGTTTTGGGTTTTGAATTATGAATTATGAATGACCAATATGTCAATTAAATATGTTACCTTTGTGGCGGATTTGCAATTCAGGCAAATTACTCACCGCAAAGGTAATACTTTTTTTATATTGTATGGCGAAACTAAGTGTAAATATAAATAAGGTGGCTACGATACGTAATGCTCGTGGCGGTAACAATCCCGATGTGTGTCGTTTTGCAATAGACTGCGAGGCGATGGGTGGTGAAGGTATCACTGTGCACCCTCGTCCTGATGAGCGTCACATACGTCGTGCTGATGTGTATGCTTTGCGTCCCTTGTTGCAGACTGAATTCAATATAGAAGGTTATCCTAGTAAGGAATTTATCGAGTTGGTGCTGCAAGTTAAGCCTGCGCAGGTAACCTTAGTCCCTGATGCGCCCAATCAAATCACCTCAAATCATGGCTGGGATACTATGTCTAATCAAGAATTTCTTACTGAAGTGGTGTCTGTCTTTAATGAAGCCGGTATACGCACTTCTGTGTTTGTAGACCCCGACGTTGAGATGGTGGAGTATGCGGCAAAGATCGGCGCAGATCGTGTGGAACTTTATACTGAGCCCTATGCGGCGAACTATACAAAAGATCGCGAGCTCGCAATTGCACCCTACATTGCCGCGGCCAAAGCTGCCAAGCGAGTGGGGCTAGGTCTCAATGCTGGCCACGACCTCAGTTTGGAGAATCTAGCTTATTTTGCCCAAAATATCCCCAACTTAGATGAAGTCTCTATTGGGCATGCGCTCATCTGCGATGCGCTATATCTCGGTTTGGAGGAAACAATATGTCGATATAAGGAGTGTCTCATCGTGAAACACTGAATACGGAAAAACAGGGGAAATATAGAGAGACGAAGTTTATAAATTAGTAAAATAGTTAATCGAGAACATGTTATTTTTACAAGCACAAACACAAGAGGCCGTAGCTGAGATGGCCGAAAATCCCGTTCTTACCGAGGTGGTAGAGGCGGCAAATGAGATGAATCTGTGGGATATGGCCACGAAGGGAGGATGGATTATGATTGTCCTCGCATTATTGTCAGTTCTTTGTGTGTATATCTTTGTCGAGCGCCTCATAGTGATACGTAAGTCTTCAAAGGTAGATCCGGCATTTATGGAACGCATTCATGACTATGTGAAGACCAATGAACTGAAGTCTGCTATCAACTATTGCCGCGTAGCCAACACTCCCGCATCCAATATGATTGAGAAAGGTCTCGAACGCATAGAACGTCCTGCATCTGAAGTACAGGCAGCGTTGGAGAATGCCGGTAATCTCGAAGTGGCCAAGCTTGAGAAGGGCCTTTCTGTGATGGCTACTATTTCCTCCGGAGCTCCCATGATTGGTTTTTTGGGTACCGTACTCGGTATGGTACGTGCATTCTGGGAAATGGCTAATGCTGGTAATAATATCGATATCACCCTTCTTTCAAGCGGTATTTACGAGGCTATGATTACCACCGTGGGCGGCCTCGTTGTGGGTATTGTGGCAATGTTCGCTTACAACTATCTGGTATCGCGTGTAAATGATGTGGCCAACGTACTCGAGGCACAGACCCTTTCGTTCATGGATCTCAAAAATTAAGAGTGAAGTTGTTTGGAGTGTTTGCTCTCTAACTTTTAATTCCCAAGTCCTAATTTTAATATTCAATTAGAAAAATCGTGAGCCTAAAACGAAGAAATAAAATATCGCCTTCATTTAGTATGTCATCAATGACGGACCTTGTGTTTCTGTTGCTGATATTCTTTATGATTACCTCCACCATGGTGACTCCCAATGCCATCAAGGTGCTTCTCCCGCAGGGTAAGCAGCAAACTTCTGCTAAACCCTTGGCGCGTGTGATTATCGACAAGGAACTCAACTACTACACCGCCTTTGGCAACGAAGATGAGATGCCCATACTTCCCGAAGAGTTGACTGCTTTCTTGCAAGATTGCGCTGCAAAGGAGCCTGAGATGTATGTGGCGCTCTATGCTGATGAGCGTGTGCCCTATCGTGAGATTGTGAACGTGTTGAATATAGCTAACGAGAACCAGTTCAAGATGGTGCTGGCAACTCGTCGCCCTGATAAAAAGAACAAGCGTTGAAAGTAGATAAGAATCAAATAGTAGGTGCTTCCGTTACTCTTGCAGTGCATGCTCTTGTGGTATTGCTGCTTGTGTTTCTCGAACTTAACACCCCAGTATTGGAGGAGGAGAGTGGCATCGCTGTGGAATTGGGCAACGTGGCACAAGCACAAGGTGATACCGAGGCGTACCAGTTCACTGAGGTGTCTTCCATGAAGAGCGATGTGCCCAATGTAGAGAATGCACCGCAACCACAGCTCCAGCCTCAAGTTGATGAGCCTCTTATCACTCAGCCTGACGAGTCCGCTGTAGATATGCCAACCGCAGAGGAGATTGAGGCGCAGAAGCGTGCCGAGACCGAGCGTCAAGCAGCTGAGCGCGCTGCTCAGCAGATGGCAAACGCCTTTGGTAAGGGTTTTGAGATGGGTAGCAAGGGGGGAACTGATGAACAACCCGCAGAGGGAACCCAAGGCATTGAATCAGGGGTTTCTGAGGCGGAGAAAACGGTTGGCATTGGCGTGCAAGGAACCTTTGACCTCAATGGCCGTAGTTTGTCGGGTGAGGGATTGCCTAGTCCTGTCAATACAGTGCAATCCGAGGGTCGCGTGGTGGTAACTATTACCGTAAATCCTTCAGGACAGGTTATTGCAACCAGTATCAACCTCCGCACCAATACTTCGGATCCTAAGTTGCGTAAAGCGGCGGAAGATGCCGCTAAATGTGCGCGGTTTAATGCCATTAATGGTGTGGATAATCAAATGGGAACTATTACCTATTACTTTAAGTTGCAATAGCTCATTAAGTGTATTGCTTAAAAAAGAGGAGGGTGCGTGCATTCTCCTCTTTTTTCTTTACTATGCAGGTAGGGCTTGTTGGTATGTTTTTGCTTAATGTGTGTGCTGTAAATACGCAATTTGGAATAGGGGGTCAGTAAGTAAGGATGGATTATTCTTTAATTGCTACTAATAATCCCTCGCAGGCATCTTCGAGAATGTCAATAACGTTCTCGAAACCTTGTGCGCCTCCATAATAGGGATCAGGCACGTGGTCAGTCATCGTGCGATTGCAATATTCGGTTATGCGGTGTATTTTTTCTTCGACTTCGATGCTGGGGGCTAGTTCATGTAGGCGACTAATGTTGCTGTCGTCCATGCCGAGGATGAGGTCAAACTCTTCGAAGTCGCTCATGCGCACAGGACGAGATAAGTGAGTGATGTGGTATCCTCGGCGCGAGGCGTGGGCTCGCATGCGGGGGTCGGCCTGTTTGCCCTGGTGGTAGCTGATGAGGCCAGCCGAGTCAACTATGGTGCTCTTATCTAGTCCTTCGCGATGCAGTATGGTGCGCATTATTTCCTCTGCTGTGCATGAGCGGCAGATGTTCCCGAGGCAAACGAATAGAATTTTCTTCATTTTGATACACAATTTATATTTGTGGTGTAAAGGTACTGAAAAATGTGGTAAATGGCAATATGCTTTTAGCAGTTTCTCTTTTGTCTCAATTAGCCATATATATATAAAGGTAAAAGACTTGATATTCGTGTGGTATGTGTTGCGTAAAAGATGATAAGTTTAGGTTTTTTGCCATGTTCACATTGCAATACTGCTAAGAAGTGCGGAGAGGGTTGTTTTTCGTCCTTAATGTAAATCAGACACTTATTAAAAAAGTTTAAATTTTTCTATAAAAAAGTTTCAATAAGATTTGGTCAGTTTGTTTAAAGTATCTACCTTTGCATCCGCAATCGAGAGGGACACCCCTTGAGGTTGGTTGAAGAAAGAGTTCTTTGAAAATATTTTCCATACAGACAAGTAGTACAAGAAGCTATTCTGTGATGTCGTCACAGAATGGGGTAATTGAACGAA
>JAZONP010000019.1:0-16487 GCA_045654565.1 Bacteroidaceae bacterium | reverse complement strand
CGCAGCGCGTGCAAAAACATGTCTAAATTCTGTGCAATCTGTTGATTCTTTAATTGTCAACACGAATTTAAACTGATGACACTGTTTTCTCTCACGGAGTGCTTTTCACCTCACGCGGATTACGCAGATAACGCATCACTCCGCTCGCGTTGGCCATCCGGGATGTTTTAGACAGAAGAACAGAAGAACAAGTTTCTTTGACAGAAGAACAGAAGTACAGGTTTACTTCTTGTCTCACGCGGATTACGCTGTGAGCAAAAGTTTTCGTAAGGGTTGCAAGCAACACTCCTTTGTGCTGATAAACCAGCAGCCGTCGCAACCGACGCTCCTCTCGCGTCGGCGTCAACGTTATCGTTACTACATAGCCGACAGCTGCGAGCATTCCTTGCGATGCAGCCTCCGTGTAATCCGTGACAAATCTCATGCCAGCGAGCGCGATGTAAGTTCAACTTACAAATCGCGCAGCGCGCGCAGCCTAGATTCAACGAAGTTAACTGCGTGAGAAAATAGCTCTTGGCTGTTAACAACTCCGTTGTTGAGCTTTGGCTACGCTCGCTGAAAGAGCTCAAGCAAGCTTTAGCCTCCTTTGGAGAACTAAAGTTCTCGTCGTCGCAACCGACGCTTTCATACCGCGTCGGCACTGGCACAAACCTTGGCTTTTAGTTGTTGGCTCTTGGCCTTTAACCGCAGCTCCGCTGCATTAACCTGCAACTCCGTTGCTAATAATTTTGTTATCTCGGATATTCTGCGTACTTTCGCAGAGTAATAACCTTAATAGTGTTAAGAGATGAAGGCTACAGTGTTTAACCCTGCTCAAATGCAGCTGTTGGAGATGATGTCCTTTGTGAAAAGTGACAAGGCTTTGAATGGCTTGAAACAAGCTATTTCAGACTATTTTGCTACTCAAGCACAGGAGGAGATAGATCGTTTATGGGAGAAAGGTGCTCTTAATGAAGATAAGGTGGAAGGATTTCGCAACCTTCATGAACGTACCCCCTATAAGTAGCCGATATGCCTAATATTGTGCTCGATACAAATTGCCTAATTATGGCAATTCGTGGGCCATTTACGATCATTTATGTTAAAACAAGAAGTGTCCACCTCGGAGGCAAACGCGAACGGAGTGATGCGTTATCAGTTTAAGTTCTTGTTTCAGTTCAGTTGATAATAATAAATCAACGTGTGGATAATAAATCAACGCGATGGCACGTGAATTTAGACATGTTTTTTGTATTTTTGTCTTCAAAAGAAAAAAATGTACTTACATCAAACACTAACAGGTAAAGTCATCGGTGCATGCTATACGGTGCATAACGAGTTGGGTTGTGGTTTCTATGAGAAGGTTTATCAAGAGGCCTTGGCTATAGTGCTTGAGGAACAAGGTATTCCTTTTGAACGTGAGAAACACTTGCCTATAGAATTTCATGGACAGATTTTAGATTGTGATTATATTGCCGATTTCGTGATTGACAATACTATAATCTTAGAATTGAAAGCCGTATGTGAGATGAACTCAACCTATGAGTCACAAGTAATCAATTATCTTAAAGCAACGGGATTGCAAGTGGGCTTGTTGATAAACTTTGGGCAAGAGGAGTTGCAGGTAAGGAGACTGGCGGCGAACATCTATTAACATCAACGTGTGGATAATGATCAACGCGATGGCACATGAATTTAGACACGTTTTTGCAAGTCGCTACGCCCTTGCTGCCATCCGGATGGGTACAAGCATAGCATGTACATAAACAGTGTAATCAGTTTAAGATCGTGTTGACCTTTTAATATCAACGAGAACTTAGACAAGATCTTAGACATGTTTTCGCACGCGCAAGCTTGTGCTGTCGGCTTAGCCGAGTGTACGCGTCCCGGGGTGTCTGCCTGCCTCTGCGTTGGGTAACCTCGTTTCTCAGTGAATTGAAATGACTTGCGAACTTTCTTGTTGTATTGTTTGTAATATCAGTTTCATTTTGTACCTTCGCGAAAAATACGAGATAGTTATGGCAACAATAGACCTAAACGCAGAAATATATGAGGCTCTTAGCATCATCGCTAAGGATGAATCACTGTTGAAGAAAGCCGTGCGCTCACTGAAACGTTTAGCGACTCAGAAGGTAGATGAGACGTTGATGACCGAGGATGCATTCTTTGCAGCTGTAGACAAATCATTAGAAGAGGCTCGTGAGGGAAGGAGTAAGCGGTTGAGCTCCCCCAATGAGGTGTCTGCTTATTTAGACTCACTTTAAGGGTTGGTGTTATGTATCAGTTAGAGTATACGCCCACCGCTGAAGAGGGTTTCAAAAAGTTGAAAAGAAACGAGCCGCAAGCTTTTGCTAAACTCAAAAAACTCCTGTTGGAGTTGATGGAGCACCCGACTACAGGGACAGGCCATCCTGAACCGCTAAAAGGAGATAGGTGTGGTCAATGGTCGAGAAAGATAACGCAGAAGCATCGCCTTGTCTATCAAATAAAGGAAACGGAAGTCGTTGTCTTGGTTCTTACAGCCTATGGGCATTATGATGATAAATGACGTTTACCGATTGACGATTACCGATTAATGCAGCGGGGCTGCTGGCTCTTAGCTCTTGGCTGTTAGCTGTTGGATTTTCACTCCTTAGAGACGTTGAACGATTAACTAACAAAGAGGTCGTACTTGATGGTACGGCCTCTTTTTTTCGTAGGGGGTGTTACTCGATGGAATGGGACTTTTTTTGCGCCCATTGCTGTTTTATAGTGTAAACGATTTTTATTTTTGGCCTGGCACGGCGCAGCGTAGCAGAGCTGTGGGCACTAAACAAATGGGCACCCACAAGGGATGCCCCTACACCCTAAACATCTCTCCTGGTATATATGCTCGTGTATTTTGGCGACCTATGGCCTGTAGCTTGCCGGCCTTGACGAGTGCCTTGATCTTGGCGAGGGCGGCATAGCGGCTACACTCGCATACGCGTTCAAACTCGGAGCGTTGGATGCTGGCGTGGGTCGTGAAGAACTCGGCGAGGCGCTTCTCAATGACGGTATCGGAGAGTTGCTTGGTGCCTGTGGGGCCTCCACTCACGATGACGGCATGGCGCACGACCTTCTGTAACTCAGCGCAGGGGTTGAAGACGATGCGGCTCACCTTGATGTCCTTGCTGGTGATGTGGTCTTCCTTGCGCTTGTTCTCGCAGGTGAGCGAGAGACTGAAGGTACCTATGTGGTCTATCTCCACACGGTTGCCGTCGAGGAGGGCTTCGCTGATGCGTTGGCCTACAGCTTGTAGCACGGCCACTACATCGGACTCGGTGACGCTGCAGGCGCGGTTGATGTCTTTGGCCAGGTTGGCGGTGGTGATGACTTCGCTACTCACGATGCTCACGGCCATCGCGGGGTTCTTCTTTGTGGCTTTGCCTTGAAGGTCGTTGCGTACATGGAGCTGATAGGCGATGGTGCCTGATTTCTTGGTGGTGGTTCCTCGTTTCATAATTTGGGGGCCTCTCCCTATCCCTCTCCCAACCTTTAGGTCGACGCCCGAAGGGGCCGAAGTCAAGGAGAGGGGACTTTTGGGTATCGCGGCATTTTTTTTATTATCGTTTTCCTATTTTTTTATCTTTAATCTATTTATCTTACGATGGCCAGCAGTCAGCTGATTTATGGCCTTCAGTCAGTTGACTGATGATGGTCGAACAATTGTACGATGCGCATCGTACGATAACTTTTCTCTATGCAAAATTACAGGAGAATAAGGAGAAAAGCAAGCTTTTCTTTGCCTAAATTATGTTATTGACTTCGCTTTTCCAGCGTATTACTTTTACAGCGTAAACAACAAGTGACTATGAAAAAGTTATTACAAAAGGTAAGCGAGTGGCTGCGAAGAAGAGTAACGGCCACGATGGAGAGTGAAGAGGTTGTGCCTGCCATTGGTGGTTGGCCATTAGCTATTGGCGATAAACAATTGGGGGCTAATAGCCAAGAGCTAACAACTAATAGCGCGGACAGAGCTTCTCTGCTGCTTCGTATCGAGGAATTCATCGACGAGCACTATCAGGTGCGAGTTAATGTGCTGTCAGGGCAATATGAGGTGACGACTCGGGATGCTCAGCAATGGATGGTGCTCAACGGTACGCTGTGTAACCGCATATTGATGGAACTGAACCATGCGGGCATCATCCTTGCCAAGCCTTATATAGTGAAAACTGTGATTGAGGGTGGGGCGATGGTGGAGCAGTACCACCCCGTGCGAAGCTACCTGGAGGCATTGCCCGCATGGGATGGCACGCAGCGTATCGAGACCCTCTTCCGTCGCGTGACCGATGATGAGCAGCTGCTCGCATGGCTGCGCATGTGGTTCCTTGCCATGGTGGCACAGGTGATGGGGCGCATGGGGACGTATGGCAATAGCGTGTGTCCCATACTCATCAGCGCGCGGCAGGGATGGGGCAAGAGCCAATTTGCCAAGATGCTGGTGCCTCCCGAGGTGAGTGGCTTCTTTACCGATACCTTCAACCTGCAGCAGGAGGATGGGTGTCTGCGTCGCATGACGGCCTACATGCTCATCAACGTGGACGAGATTGACCGCTTCGGTGACCGCCGCATGGCGACATTCAAGAACATGGTGCAGCTGGCCGTGGTGTCGATGAAGCGTGCCTACCACACGCAGATGGAGGAGCGGGAGCGCATGGCATCGTTCATCGCTACGAGCAATCGCCGTCACCTCTTGAATGACGAGAGTGGCAGCCGTCGCTTCATCTGTGTGGAACTGACGCATCCCATCGACGTGGCTACGCCCGTGGACCATGCGCAGCTCTATGCCGAGGCCGTGGCGGCTCTCGACAGGGGTGAGCGTTGCTGGTTCAATGAGGAGGAGACACGCCAGCTCGAGGCGCACAATGCATCTTTTACCGTGAGCCAAGGGGTATGGGCACTGATGCAACGCTGCCTCACGCTATGCGAGATACCCGAGAGCAACGAGGAGCGACTGGAACGCTTGCCCTCTTCGGCTGAGGTGTATGACTGCCTCTACCACCAATCGCCCTCGGCGATGGCGGGCATCGAGCGCAGTACCTTCGGACAGTACCTCACGGAGTTCGGGGCGCAGCAGGTGAGGGTACGCAGCAAGAGGGTGTATGGGGTGGCATGCGCCGTGCCAGGCCAAAAATAAAAATCGTTTACACTGTTTTTTTACCTTGGGCGGACACATCGGTCCACCCCTACATAAAATCAAAATGTTTACGACTCATTTGTGGTCATTTTCGTTAAATATAAATCACCATGAATAGCCCATAAATTACCATAAATAATTTATTTTCTCATCAACAGATTGCACTGATGACTCTGTTCCTTTCTCACGGAGTGTTTTATGTCTCACACGAACTTTTGTGTGTTTTGTGTGAGATTGATTCCCAAACTTTTCAGCGGTGTTGTTTGTAATATCGGAGATTCTGTGTATCTTCGCAGAGTAAAAACAAAATGATTATGACCCAGATAGTGTTAAATGTCGAAGATAAGAGTATGTTGCCAGGCTTACGCAAGATTCTGAGTAATCTGAACGGAGTATCGATAGCCAAGACGCGCACCATACGCAAGGGCACGCTATCACGTGCCGTAGAGGAGGTGCGTAGTGGTCAAGTGACAAGAGTGAGCAGTGTCGCAGAACTTATGGCTGAACTAGAGTCATGATGTACGAGATTCTCTTCGCTAACCAATTCAAGCGCTCGTATAAGAAATGCCTGAAGCGAGGTTGTGACAAGGCCTTGTTCGAAGAAGTCGTTACTTTGTTGGCCGAGACTGGCACGCTCCCTCAGCGTTACAAGGCGCATAAACTAACTGGTCAGTGGAAAGGTTTTTGGGAGTGTCATATCCAACCAGATTGGTTACTCATTTGGGAACAACGCGAAACGGAGTTGGTGCTGATATTGACCGATACTGGCACTCACGCAGATTTGTTCTAAGTACAACGCGGTAAGCCGCGTTGTAACGAAGATGAGAACTTTTGCACCAACCTCGCTGACGGCGTGCCGAGTGCAAACACCCCGGATGGGGACATACGAACGGAGTGATGTACTAAAATTGCCTTTAGCCCCTACGGGCGGCGAACTTTGTTTGCAGCGACGAGAGATTTATCTCTCCCAAGGAGTGTTACAATGCAACTTATGGGGGAAGGGCTCCTGTATCTTGGGTACACTCGATGAAGATAGATAGCATCCGCTTCGGCGAGATGCTCGTTCCCCAATGCCTGTTTGGATTACATCTTTTTAACGAAAACGATAACGATGCAGCAGAGCTGCAGGTTAATGTGGCTTTGCCACGGTTAAATGTCGCTGGGCGACAGGTTAATCGCAATCGGAGATTGCTGGTTAATGCGCTAAAGCGCGGTTAATCGTAGCCTATGGCTACTGGTTAATATGCCTGCGGCATGGTTAAAGGTTAACGAAGACGAAGACCGTAGGGGCATCCCTCGTGGGTGCCTTAAAAAACGCAGAGGCTGCACAGGTGCAGCCTCTGTTGTTTTGCTATCGAAATATTTGTGGATTTGCAATTTAGTCCTTCAACTTCTCGACTAAGTTCTCCATGAATGATGCATAAGTCATCTTCATCTGATTCTTCTTCAGTCCATCCTCTTCATATTCTATAGGAAGATTAGCCACATCAGCCATTCTATTGGCAAGTTCCTCCACATCCATAGGGGAGAAGGTATATCCATTCATACCCTCCACGACGAGGCTTGATGAACCTGCCTTATTGGAGATAAGTGCATAGCAACCTGCTAATAACGCCTCGTTGGTTACTGCACCAAACGGCTCCAAAAAACTCGCTAAAACAAAAACATCAGCTATGTCGTACCACACATTGAGTGCATCGCCTTCGAGGCGCCCAGTGAAGAGCACGTTGGCCTGTAGTTCACGCGCAAGAGCCTCCAATCGCTCCCGTTCGGGACCTTCACCCACGACCACGAAGGCTTTCTCTTCTTGGTTGAGGCGAGCAAAAGCGCGGATAGCTGTCTCCACATTCTTCAGTGCCACCAGGCGTCCCACAAATAGGAAGACTTTTTTACCCTCTAAGCCATGCTGCTTCATCACCTCGCGACTCATTGGCAGTACCCGTCTGTACTCCTCACGTGCCTTCTCTTCAGGTTTGATAATGGGGAAGCAGATACCCTTGCCATAGTGTTCCTGATACCACTGAGTAACCTTGGGTTCTACGAGGATGAGGTCATCCAAGCGTGGAACCACCAGGCGACGCGCTATGCGGTGGAAGCGCGAGAAATCATTGCCCTCGGCCACCATATTGTAGCTATCGTCACAGATGGAGACCACCTTGTACTTCTTGCGTTTCAGGAAGCGGTGAGCCAATACCATCAAGGCAGTCATATTGAACTCGCCCACCAATACGATGTCGGGGTTGAACTCATCCAAATGTTTCCAAAACCCTCCCCACACAGAACGAGCACCCAACTTTACGATTTCTTTCAGGTAGTGCGGCTCAAAGGCAAACTGCGCATAGATCTTGTCGTAGTCGAAGGTCTGATCACGTAGGTTCCAATACTGCAGACACACTCGTGTGTCAAATGCACGATACAGGTCATTGAAGAAATCGATACGATAGGGAGCTATCGTGGGATGGAAGATGAGGAGTCGATTTTTCATTGTTTCTTATATACACCAAGGAAGTTCAACACCAAGTAAGCATACACCTTGTAGTTCAGTGGATTGTAGCGTAGTGACTTGAAAGCCTCTTTTGCACACTCTTTCTTGTATCCTCCTAAGCGCATGTACATAGAGCTACGCATCTTGTGCCATAGGGACAGATATTTTCTCTGTCCTATCACTTGCGGATAGTCGTGCCACAACTTTTTCAGTTCTGCACCTACCACATCCACCTCTTCGGGGATTCGTGTGGGAGGTTCCTTGATAGATACTTGGTCAAAATTATACTGCGCCAGCGGTTTCATGGAGTAGGCCCACTGTGTGCGTACGGCAATGCGAGCCCAGGTGAGCAAATCTTCGCCGGACTTGATGCTTACGGGGAAGCCACCAATCTCTTGCAGCAGATCGCGGTCGATGCAGACACATATCGAGCATACGGGTGGATGCGAGCAGCTGGCTACCTCGAAGTAGTTGGTCATCACACCACGCTCTTCGGTGAAGGGTATCTTGCGCAAGAGGGTGGGGGACTTCACACCATTGGAGTTGAAGATATAGTTTGTGGCACGTGCCTTGCTCTCGGGGTACGCGGCGATGAGCGCGGCAATCTCCTCCAGGAACTCGGGCATCCATTCGTCGTCGGCATCGAGGAAGGCGACATGCTCGCCTCGTGCCTCGGCGATGCCGCGGTTGCGAGCAGCGCTCACGCCGCCATTCGCCTGGCGGATGAGGCGGATGCGCGGGTCATCGAACTGTTCCACCACGGCGGCACCGCCGTCGGTGCTGCCATCGTTGACGACCACGACCTCGAAGTCCTGATAGGTCTGCGCCAACACACCACGCAACGCGGTGGCGATGCTGGCCTCTTTGTTGTATAGGGGGATGATGATGGAGATCATGTTTTTGTTTAATGGTTAATGCTGCTTCGCAGCGGTTAATATGGCTTCGCCATGGTTAATCGTCGCTTTGCGACTGGTTAATGCTGCTTCGCAGCGGTTAATATGGCTTTGCCATGGTTAATCGTCGCTTTGCGACTGGTTAATGCAGCGGAGCTGCGGTTAATAGCGGAAGTTATTTGTTTATAACGGTTTCCCAATCAGGTAGGATTGGTATATGCACTCTGCTGAGTCGAAATAGAAACTGCTATTGTAGTTGTCTATCTTTTCGGCAATCCATGAGTTGTATACCGTGATGAGAGTTTTGATGTACTGTTTGGGACAATCTTGAGATACGTTTATGATAAGGCGTTTATATACTTTTGCAATGTCCCAATGAGTGGGACATGCATATTTGACGTTGGTGATGTCGAAGTAATCATCCTCTATCTGACATTCCTTGATGAGGTCATCGGCTACTCTCGCTATGTTGTCGCTGTGGTAGATGTCTGCCAGGTTATAGATTTTGGTAAGTCGCTCCTCTCCGAGGGCATTTACGATGACGCGATTCCTGTTTTTCGTGGTTCTGGCGATGTATTCTATCAAGGCACAGAGGTAGAAGAGGTCGTTATGGCTTTTAGGCTCTCGTCCTGTCATTTCTTGCTGACTATTTCTGATTCAACAAAAGATAAACACCTTAGGGATGCTTCGGTAGAAAAGCAAATCTGGTGGGTGGGGTATTTGAACTTAGCCAATACCCAAAATTGTTCTCGTGTGATGACTCCTGCAATGAAGTCCTCGATATAGTTATAGATCTGATCGTTTGCCATGGTTCCAATCACAATGTCATAATGGTGTGGGATACCCTTTCTACAGTTGGCAATGAAATCAAGCCATTCGTCAGTCATATCTTTGAAGTCAAGGACTGAAAGGGTTTTGTCTGGAGTATATTCGTAGGTGTTGATGGTAGGGGTGTCCTTTCTTATCGCCCATCTCCTTGCCTGCCGCTTTAGCTTTGTGCAATAGAACCCTTCCCCGAAATCTTTTGTGAATTTGCCTTTTCTTATTTCGGGGACTTTAACTTCTATGGCGCTACCGTGAAAAACTTTCATAATTGAATCATATTCGAGACAAATGTACAAAGATTTTGTAATAAAGACAAACTTATAGTCTGAATTTGTTTTTTTATGTTTAATGATTAATGGTTAACGAATAAAATCTTTGTATGTTGTCCGTTGACTCCAAAAACGATAACGATGACTAAGCAGCGGAACTGCGGTTAATTGTCGCGAGGCGACAGGTTAATGTGGCGGAGCCACGGTTAATCGCGACAGGGTCGCTGGTTAATGCAGCGGAGCTGCGGTTATTGTCGCGAGGCGACAGGTTAATGTGGCGGAGCCACGGTTAATCGCGACAGAGTCGCTGGTTAATTTGCTTCGCAAGGTTAATATGCCTGCGGCATGGTTAAAGGTTAAAGGTGACACGCGGAGCGTGGACGAAAACGAAGACCCTATGCAATAACGAGAACTTTTGCTCACAGCGTTATCCGCGTGAGACAAGAAAAGACCTGTTCTTATGTTCTTCTGTCTAAGAAACTTGTTCTTGTGTTCTTCTGTCTAAAACATCCCGGAGGCCAACGCGAACGGAGTGATGCGTTATCTGTGAATTTTGTGTATTCTGTGTGAGACAAGAAATAGTGTCATCGTGTGACTACAAAAGAATATTCTCACACAAAAATCACGAAAATCGAAATCTTGCAAGTCGCTACGCCCTTGCTGGCCTTACATCGCGGATTTTTTTATCGCACACAGATCTCACGAATCTCACGAATCTTTGCAAGTCGCTACGCCCTTGCTGCCGTTCGGAGTGTATGCTCTGCTGCCTGCCGTCTAACTTTTCATGGATTCCTTTTGTTTTATCGGATATTCTGCGTATTTTCGCAGAGTGATAAACATTTAAAAGTTTATGGTATGGATAATATCGTAAATATAAATCTTAATATACCTCGTTCTGACATTCATTTTTTGAGTGAACTGGTAAAGAAAATGGGATGGGGGATGACACAACCGCAGACTGTATCTCCCTCAATGAAGGATAAGGTTAAATTGGCACAACGTCTGTATGGCTGCATACAGCTGCCTGAAGATTTTGATTACAAAAAGGAGGTAGCTTCTGTGTTGTCTGATAAATACCGTCTGTGATGAAACTTTTCCTTGATACAAATATCGTCATTGATTATCTGGCTAAGCGTCAACCCTTTGCGGAGGATGTTTGCCAAATGGTGATGCTGTGTTGCCAATAATAATCAACGTGTAAATATTTAATCAACGCGATGATACGTGAATTTAGACGTGTTTTTGCACGCGCTGCGCTAGTGCTGGCCATCCGGATGGTAACATACGAGCGTTAGCGATGTATGAAGTTTTGTGTATTCTGTGTATTTTGTGTGAGACTTAAAACTTCGTGAGCAGAGAGACTTGTTTCAGTTAATACTATTTATGCAGCACACGAAACTCACAAAACTCACGAAATAGCACGCGTTGCGCTAGTGCTGGCTTACATCGCGGAATATAATTTTCACACAAAAATCACGAAATTCACGAAATTTTGCGAGTCGCTACGCTCTCGCTGTCGGCTTAGCCGCCGACGCGAGAGGAGCGTCGGTTGCGCAGAAGAGAACTTTAGTTCTCCCGAGGCGTGCAGCTTGCTGCTTATTTTCATCCCGGAGGTAAACGCGAACGGAGTGATGCGTTATCTGCGTAATCCGTGTAATCCGCGTGAGACAAGAAGTAAACCTGTACTTCTGTTCTTCTGTCAAAGAAACTTGTTCTTCTGTTCTTCTGTCTAAAACATCCCGGAGGCAAACGCGAACAGAGTGATGCGTTATCTGTGAATTTTGTGTATTTTGTGTGAGACAAAAAACAGTGTCATCGTGTGACTACAAAAGAATATTCTCACACAGAAAGCACAGAAAACACAGAATGGCAAGTCGCTACGCTCTTGCTGGCTTACATCGCGGATTTTTTATCGCACACAGATCTCGCGGATTTCACGGAAGGCTGCATCGCAAGGAATGCTCGCAGCTCATAGCTCACTGCTCATCGCTCACTGCTCATAGCGCCGTCAAACGCTCAACAACTCCACGAAGCGCTTCTCAAACGCCTCCAGCGTGTAGAGCTCCTTGTATCGCTGGTAACCCGCCTCGCCCATCTGCTGACGCAGCGTGGGGTTGGTGATGAGCTGCTCCAAGGCATTAGCCAATGAGTCTACATCCTGCTGTTTACACACAAAGCCGTTCACCCCATCCTGCACCATATCAGGAATAGCCCCAACATCTGTCGATGCGATGGGCAGACTATATTGCATAGCCTCCACGAGTGTCAACGGGAAGCAATCATCAAAGGTTGGTTGTACGAACACATCAGCATTCATGAAGAACCGATGTTTATCCTCCCCATATTGAGGTCCATGATAGATGACGTGGCTTCCTAATCCACGTTCCTTGACCGCCGTCTCAAATGTCGCGCGGTCTATCTCCTTTGTCTCGCCTCCCACAAAGTCGCAGACAAACTGTAATCCACGTTCGCGGAGCACCTTGCATGCATCGAGCAACACATATACCCCCTTGCTCGGGATGAGGTTCGAGAGGAAGAGGAGACGCGGAGCCTTTGTTTCTATCAAGTCAACAGACAACGGACAACGGACAACGGTCCCCTCCGGATGGCCGCAAGGGCGAAGCGACTTGCCATTCTGTGAGTTCTGTGTATTCTGTGTGGGATTAATATTTCCCGCGAGGCAAGAATCCTCCGTGTAATCCGTGGAATCTGCGTGAGAAAATGACTCTTGGCTATTGGCTGTTAGCTGTTGGCTATTAGCTTTTGGCTCTTGGCTGTTGGCGCTTGGCTCTTGGCTATTAGCGATCACCCCGGAGGTGCAAGGGCGAAGCGACTTGCCATTCTGTGAGTTCTGTGTATTCTGTGTGGGATTAATATTTCCCGCGAGGCAAGAATCCTCCGTGTAATCCGTGGAATCTGCGTGAGAAAATGGCTCTTGGCTATTGGCTGTTGGCTCTTGGCTGTGAGCCGTGAGCTGTGAGCCTTCAGTAGACACCCCGGAGGGAGTTTTCGTTTTCGTCTTCGTTTTCGTTACAGCAAAGCTGTCCCCCTCCGCTGCACCGTTATCGTCTTCGCTGGAACCAACAGCCGGCCAATGGCCAACAGCCTGCAACGGTGGCACACCGTTAGCACATATCACCACCTGCTCGCGCTTCACCACCGAGGCGATGTCATCATACAGGTGCCATGAGAGCAGCATCACCGTTGTGTTGCGGTATACCAGAGGTAGCAGCCAGCGGTAGGGCCAGCGGTCCACGCAGCGGCTCATCCCCTTGTTGTGTTGGTGTATGAGCACTCTGCGACGGAAGAGCTTGCACAACAACACGAAGGGCGCATCCTTGAGGAATCCCATGTCGTGGCAGGTGATAGCCAGGTAGCACAGGTCGTAGCGACGGGTGAGCAGCTTCCATAGCAGGGCAAAGTACGCCCCCACGAAGCGCAGTAGCTTCTTGATGCCTCCCTTCCCGATCTCGTCCATGCGGCGCGAAGTAGAGAGGTTCACGAAGTCGCAGTCAAACTGCTCGTTCACCAGTCGGCTATCCTTGATATATTGGCTCACCATGGCCGACCCATGCACAGGCGGCGGTAGCGGTGCTATAAAGAGTACTTTCATATTTTGTTTAGTGTTTAGAGGTTACGGGTTAATGCACCTTCGGTGCGGTTAATATGGCTATGCCATGGTTAATCGGCTGCGCCTGGTTAATGCACCTTCGGTGCGGTCTTCGTTTTCGTCATCGTTATCGTCATCGTTATCGTTATCGTTTTCGTCTTCCGTGTCATCCCTTTCGTGTCATCTCGAAACGAAGTTCGACGCCCGTAGGGGCTGAAGTCAACATCGTGAGAGATCCCGCGCAGGGACTATGCTTAGGTTCGACTTCAATCCACCCATCCTAAATCTTTCGCTAAGTCTACCATATTCGGATTGTCCTTTGCTATCAGTTTGTCTTTCTTCTCTCTTGACCATCCTTTCAGTTCTTTCTCACGAGCAATAGCATCTTCTACCATATTGTACTCTTCGTAGTGAACCAAAAAATGGCATTTATACTTTTCCGTAAATCCCTTTATCGTTCCGTTTCTGTGTTCGCAATATCTCCGATATAAATCATTGGTTATGCCAATATATAAAACCGAGCGCGTTTTATTTGACATAATGTATATCCAGTATTGGTGAATATTTACCATCTCTCTTTTCTATATTTCTTTTCCAAGTCCTGTTGCGAGATCCCTCGGCGCTTCGCTTTGTCGGGATGACAGAGACGGCGGTTTTCGTTATCGTTATTGTTATCGTTATCGTTATCGTTTTCGTTATCGTTTTCGTAAGGGTTGCAAGCAACACTCCTTTGCTTTTCCCTACGGCCAGCGACCTAAAGGTTGGGGAGATAAACCTCCCGTCGTCGCAACCGACGCTCCTTTCGCGTCGGCGTCACAAATGACGCTTTCGCCAAAAGTAATGCCATAGTTTGAATAGGGGACTCCACAGCACCTCGGAGGGATAGCTGCGCACGAAGCGGAAGTTACGCTTCACCTTACGCAAGCCCCAGTGCAGGGCGCTCTCCCCCTGCTGATGCTGTAGGCGCTGGTCGTATTGGCCGAAGTTGCCCGCCTGCATGATCTCATCCAGCAGGAAGCGACCCTCACGCTCGTCGGGGGCAATGAGCATGTAACGGTCGTCTATATCAAACACCTGCTGCAATACCCACATCACAGCACCTACGAAGCGTTGCATTCGTAGGGAGCGCAGCGTGCGCATCGTCTCCTCGCGCTCCTCCTCAGTGAATCCCTGGCAGAGCACGAAGTAGTAATCGAGCAATTGACGTAGCCCGATGCCCTCGGCAAACAGGTGGCGGTAGATGTGCACGAGGATATATACGCGATTGAACGAGAGACTCGGGGTGGGGAGCTCCTCTGGCGAAGATGCCGACGATGACAGATGCTCGCCAAAGAAACGTTGCAAGCGGCGATTGGTCACGGGTGAGTTCATCCACGAAGGAGTGAAGTGCACCTCGATGGCGAGTCCCTCCACCACGGGGAAGTCCACATGATGATACACCGGCTTGCAGTCGGGCACGTGCTTACGCACATACTCCAGTATGGCCTTCCGTTTGCTATGAAGCCATATATCGATGTCACCGGGAGTGCGGTAAGATGAAAGATCTCTTTCTTGTGTAGTGTGTAGTGTGTAGTGTGTAGCGTCACCCTCCGGATGGTAATTTTCAATTTTCAATTTTGAATTTTCAATTTGCTCAACTCGGTAGAGTCTGGCTATGCCCTGTCCTTTCAATATGACATTGGGGAAGCCTTCGTCGAGGAATTTGTGTGCCACGCCGAGTGCCTTGCGATCCTGCTCGGCATTCATCGCCTTGATATGCTCCGTAGCCATGTACCACTGCATCAGCAGAGGCTTGGGGGGACGCTGTCCCTCGGGGAGCCGTTCCACGCCGCGAAAGGCGATACCCGTCAGCGCTTGCTTCTGTGCTGAGGCATAGAGCTCGCTCCACTCCTCAGCAGAAGGGGCATGCGTGAGCGCTTGCCTACTGCCTATAGCTGTTTGTAGTAGTTCGAAGAAGAGCATGTTTTTTTTGTTTAGGGTTGTTGGCTATTGGCTTTTGGCTGTTGGTTATTAATCCTGCGATGCAGGCTTTTCCTCCTTTTCGCTCGCTGAAAGAATTCAAGCCAGTTTGAGACTCCTTTGGGGAACTAAAGTTCCCTCCGTCGCAAGCAACGCTTTCACACCGCGTTGCCGCTTCATGCGTCGGTTGGCTGTTGGCTTTTGGCGGTTTTCGTTATCGTTAATCGTTCTTCGTATTTAGGGGTCTCACTCTTCCAAATCTAGTTCTCCTGCACGTTCCTTGCTGTAATAGTCGGAGAGCAGTCCGACGAATTTTACGATGTCGGCCACGGCTGTGGCGGTCTCCTTGCCCACCTCCTTGCGTTGCAGGCGAAGCATCCACACACCATAGAGCGCATCGAAGCAGTTTTCCATCTCAGGCTTCTCCTGTCCGCCCTTGGAACGAAGCTCTACGATGTAGGGCAGTGCCTTATAGTAGGCAGCCTGATAGAAGGGGAACTTCTGTGAGTGCATCAGGCGTATGTGCAGATCGGTGAGTGCAATGATGATGTTCTTGTTTATCTGTAGATGTCCACATTGCTCTACACCCTCGAGACGCATCATCTCTACCAGGTTGGCGTACCACTCGGTGAACTCGGCATGCTGCTCTGCAGGGAGGTTATAGGGTGTCACCACCGTCTGTTCCACCTTGTCGATGTCGCATCCGTTGGCACGTATCATGTCTTCTACCTGCCACATATAGAGCAGGTACTCCGATATGCTCTCTTCTCTAAGTTTCTTCGCAATAAACATACGTTTTATATTTTGCCGTAAAGGTACGAATAAGTAAGCGAAACGACAAGTTTATTTTGTAAATATGCAGCGTGAGCTGTTGGCCATTAGCCATTGACTGTTAGCTGTTGGCTATTAACAACTCCGTTGTTGAGCTTTGGCTATTGTCTATTAATAACGATAACGATGACGCCGACGCGAGAGGAGCGTCGGTTGCGACGACGGGAGGTTTATCTCCCCAAAGGAGTGTTGCTTGCAACCCTTACGATGACGAAGAGCGCCGTCTCTGTCATCCCGACAAAGCGAAGCGCCGAGGGATCTCACATTAGGACCTGGTACAATCTTCCCCGAGGAGTCCTTTTTCACCATGAGACGTTTGTGAGATCCCTCTCTTCGCTCGGGATGACAACCGACGCCAAACCGAGAGCAAAGATAAGCTTGCTTAATCTCTGCTGAGGTGCGAACCGACGAACGAGCGAGGGTAGAAGCAAAGTTCACTTTGATTATTCCGAGTAAGGAGGAGGAAACGAAAGTCGTA
>JAZONP010000018.1:0-5147 GCA_045654565.1 Bacteroidaceae bacterium | reverse complement strand
CTACGCTCGTGCTTGCCATCCGGTTCGTAAACACTCGGCAAAGCCGACAACTGCGAGCCTTTAGCGATGCAGTCTTTGTGAGATTCGTGAGATTCGTGTGAGGTAAAAGACTTATTATCTGAGAGAAATATATAGCAGCGTCTAATAAATTTATAATGCGTATTCCCTGTTGTACAATAATGAGAGATCACATAGTGGATTACTGACAAAATGTACCCATTCTGACAGAGCCTTACATCACACACCTAATGACATAGAGGGACTACATGATTAATTGAACCGTTTCAGAATGGAGATGCCCTGGACAACCCAGGTTGTCCTTGCTTGTGCATTGTGAGCCAATGCATTGCATTTAAGAAGGACAACCGGACAACCTATTTGGACAAAGCCTTTATTCTCTACGCAAAGTAGCGCGAAGACTTTGGTGGTTTCTTATGTAGGTATGGTGACTCAAGAGGTTGCTATCAAACAGAATGTAAAGGTCATTCTGGAAAGCGACGTTGAGCATTTGGATGAGGTAATGGTTGTTGCCTTCGGTACAGCCAAGAAGTCTCAGTTCACTGGTTCGGCAGCAACCATTAAGGCCGACAAAATTACTGAACGTCAGGTTTCTAATGTGTCCAATGCACTGAGTGGTCAGATTGCCGGTGTGCAGACTACTGCAACCAATGGTGAACCTGGTGCTTCGGCTAATGTACGTATTCGTGGTATTGGTTCTATGTCTGCCAGCAATGCTCCTCTGTATGTTGTTGATGGTGTGCCTTTCGAAGGTAACATCGCTACTATCAACCCTCAGGACATTGAGACTATGACCGTTTTAAAGGATGCTGCGTCAAACGCACTTTATGGTGCTCGCGGTGCCAACGGCGTAATCTTGATTACTACCAAGAAGGGTCAAAGCGGTGCTAAGGCTAAGATTGACGTAGATGCTAAATGGGGTACTAATCGTCGCGCTATCCCCAACTACGATGTGATGACCAACCCCGACATGTATTATGAAACCTACTATCAAGGTATCAACAATGCTTTGGGAGGCAATGCCGCTTCTGACAAGGTGGGTGCTTATGTGCAGCAGTTCTTGGGTTATCCCATCTACAACATCCCCGAGGGTGAGCAGTTGTTTACTGCCGAGGGCAAGATTAATCCCAATGCATCTGTGGGTAACAAGTACGTAGGTTCAGACGGTAAGGAATACTATCTGCAGCCCGACAACTGGTACAATGAGTTGTTCATGAACAACAATATGCGCCAAGAGTACAACGTGCGTATCAGCGGTGCCAGCCCTCAGTCTACCTACTTCTTGTCAGCGGGTTACCTGGAGGATACAGGTATCATCCCCAACTCGGGTTTCCAGCGTTTCAGTGCTCGTATGAATGCTGATTATCAGGTGAACAATCGCATTAAGGTGGGATCAAGTTTCTCATATGCTAACACCAACTCATTGTCTCCTCGTGACCAGTCTGGTTCTTCATCTGGAAACTTGTTCTACATCTCTAACATGATTGCCCCCATCTATCCGCTCTACGTGCGCAATGCAGATGGTAGCATCAAGATTGACGACTATGGTTTCACTACTTATGACTTCGGTGCTGGTGAATATCCCGGTCTTGGCCGTCCGTTCATGGGTAACTCTAATCCCGCTTCAATGATTGCACTTGACAAGTACAAGACCGTATCTGACGTGCTCAGCGGCCGTGCATTCCTCAATTGGGAAATCGCTAAGGGCTTGAAGGCTTCGGCCAACTGGGGTGTTGACGTAAACAACAGCCGTAACAACAACTTGTATAACACATACTATGGACAGTACTCAGCAACTGGTGGTATCATCTACGTTACTGCAGCTCGCACTTTCAGCACTAACCAGCAGTATTTGTTGACATATAATAGAGAGTTCGGCAACCATAGCTTCGATGCTTTGGCGGGTTATGAGAACTATCAGCGCACTTATCAGTACTTGAGTGCTTCTAAGGAGAACCTCTATAACCCCAATGTTCCTGAAATCGATAATGCTATCAGCCAGCCCAGCGCTTCTTCATACACTGGCGTTTATAACACACAGGGTATCCTCGCTCGCTTGCAGTATGACTATGCTGATAAGTATTTCGTAAGCGGTAGCTTCCGTCGTGATGCTTCATCACGTTTCCATCCCGATAACCGTTGGGGTAACTTCTGGTCAGTAGGTGGAGGTTGGTTGATCAACAGAGAAAACTTCCTTCTCGGTGTTAAGAACATTGACTTGTTGAAGCTGAAGGCTTCTTATGGTGTACAGGGTAACGATAACCTCGGCTACTCAGGTCTCCACAACTACAACTACTATTCAGATCACTATGCGTTGGCTGATGCTAATGGTGACTTCGCCCTCTCAATGTCATTCAAGGGTAATAAGGATATCACATGGGAAAGCTCACACAACTTCAACACAGGTGTTGACTTCGAGTTCTTCAAGCGTCGTTTGCGCGGTACAGTAGAGTACTTCTCACGTAAGACCGTAGACATGTTATATGAGCGCCCCGTAGCTCCTTCATTGGGTTATTCTGCTATTCCTATGAATGTAGGTTCTATGTCAAACAGCGGTTTCGAGTTTGACGTTCAGGGTGACATCGTACGCGCCAAGAACGTGAACTGGACTGCAAACTTCAACATCACTTCTGTAAAGAACGTAATCAATGAGTTGCACCCTGACCTTGAGGGTGAACTGATCTCTGGCTCATGGATCTACCGTGAGGGTGAGTCTTCATACCAGATGTACCTCCGCGAGTATGCTGGCGTAGATCAGGAGACTGGTGCTGCACAGTGGTATATCGACGTTCCCCAAATGGCTGAGGATGGCACTCCTCTCAAGGATGCCAACGGCGAGCCTGTAGTAAAGAAGGAGAAGACTACCTCTTACACCAACGCAACACGCTATGGCACAGGTGACATCCTTCCCAAGGCTTATGGTGGATTCGGTACCAACCTTAACGTATACGGCTTTGACTTCGGTATCTCATTCGCATACCAGTTTGGTGGACGCATCTATGACAACACCTATGCTGCATTGATGCACCAGGGTACAAGTGACGATGCTGGTCAGAACTGGCATAAGGATATCTTGAACGCTTGGACTCCTGAGAACAAGGTGACCGACGTTCCTAAGCTCGACTACAACGGTGATGGCTATGCTAATGGTACATCTACTCGCTTCTTGGTAAGCTCAAACTACTTGAGCATCAATAACGTGACCTTCGGATACACCGTACCCAAGAGATTTACCCAGAAGATTGGTGTACAGAACTTCCGCGTGTACTGTGCTGCCGACAATATCGCAGTATTCTCTGCTCGCAAGGGTCTTGACCCCCGTCAAAGCTACTCAACATCATCTAACGACTACTATTCACCTATGCGTACCGTATCGGCTGGTGTGATGTTGACATTCTAATAACCCCATTAAATTAGTACAGATATGAAATTCAATAAATATTTCACTATGCTTTTCGCTTCGGCTGCTCTCTTTGCAGCCTGCGAAGAGGTAGATGCACTCCAGGGTGGTACTGTTACTGAAGAACAGAAGAGCGCTGTAGCTTTGGAAGACCCTGAGAAGCTTTCAAGTGATTTGAACGCTCTGAAGGATAACCTCATCCAGTTCGGAACAATCTCTACCAGCTCATCTACCAATCACCTTGACTTCGGTTTCCCTGCACTCTGCTTGATGTATGATCAGGCTGGCCAAGACATGGTGTCAGAGAATCATGGATATAACTGGTTGAGCAACCAGCTGATGCTCAAGGATCGCGTTAAGACCTCTACTTACAATGCTTTCATCTGGAGACTGCACTATCAACACATCAAGGCTGCAAACAGCATCCTTAAGACGTTGGTAACCGAAGAGAAGGCTGAGGGACTGACTGCCAACTATATCGGTCAGGCTATGGCTTCACGTGCCTTTGACTACTTACAGCTGGTGCAGAGCTACCAGTTCACTTACCTCGGACATGAGGAGGAGCTGGCTGTGCCCGTTATTACCGAAACTATGAGCGAGGAGGAGGCCATGAACAACCCCTTGGCTACAGTCGCAGGCGTGTATGCACAAATCATGGACGACCTCAACACTGCTATCCCTTATCTTGAGGAGAATCCTGCCGAGGGTGATAAGGCCCAGATTACCGCTGCCGTAGCCTATGGACTCCGTGCACGTGCCAACATGCTAATGGGTGAGTATGCCGATGCTGCTAACGATGCAGCTAAAGCCTTAGAACTCTCTGGTGCTACTCCTTACTCTATTGCTGAGGTATCTGTGCCTTCGTTCAACAACGATGCCAACTCTTGGATTTGGGGTTCTATCATTACTACAAACAACGATGTGGTACAGACTGGTATCATCAACTGGCCCTCACATCTCTGCTCAATGACCGGTAATGGTTATACTACTGGCGTGGGTATGGATGTTGTACACAAGCGTATCAATTCTGCTCTCTGGGCCCGTATCCCCGACACAGATGTACGTAAGGGCTGGTGGGTAGATGAAAACTTCTACTCAGCAAATTTGGACAATGCGTTTGGTGTTGGCTATTCTGTGCCTATCGCTAATGCTGCAACTTTTGCAACATTCACCAACGTGAAGTTCGGTCCTCAGGGTAATGAACTTTTCAACACCGAGAACTCTCAGGATTGGCCCCTGATGCGTGCTGAGGAGATGTTGCTCATCCAAGCCGAGGCGTTGGGACGCAGTGCTGGCGTTGATGCTGGTAAGACTGTCTTGGAGGCATTCGTACAGACCTATCGTGACCCCGAATACACTTGCTCCGCTGCTGATGTTGAAGCATTCATCGATGAAGTGTGGTTCCAACGTCGTGTTGAGCTTTGGGGAGAGGGCTTTTCACTCTTCGATGTGCTCCGCTTGAAGAAACCCATCATCCGTCAGGGTGCCAACTTCTCAGGTAACGTAACCTTCGAGGACCTCCCCGCAGAGTCTCCCATCTTCATCTACTCAATCCCCGAGTCAGAGAGAGAGGCCAACAAGGGAATCGATGTTTCTAAGCTCAGAGAAGATCCCGTAGCTCCTCAGGCTATCATGTAATAAGTGGAAGTTTCTCTAAATCAAATGGGATGCACTCGAGTGCATCCCATTTGAGTATATCATCCCAATCACTGCAAATCAATAAAATAAA
>JAZONP010000017.1:0-13571 GCA_045654565.1 Bacteroidaceae bacterium | reverse complement strand
CTATGTTTTTATAAAAATGTATCGTTGTATGAAGACTCTCGAAAAAATCTATGCAGACAAACTGCTGAAAATCAAAGCTATTAAGTTGCAACCCTCTAACCCCTTTACTTGGGCTTCAGGTTGGAAGTCTCCTTTCTATTGCGACAATCGTAAGACACTCTCTTACCCTGGTTTGCGCGACTTCATCAAGATTGAGTTTGCACGCGTGGTACAAGAACGTTTTGGTCAGGTAGATGCTATTGCAGGTGTGGCTACTGGTGCCATTGCTATGGGTGCTCTCGTGGCTGACCTTCTCAACCTCCCCTTCGTATATGTTCGTTCATCACCCAAGGATCATGGTTTGGAGAACCTTATCGAGGGTGACCTCCGTCCTGGTATGAAGGTAGTAGTAGTTGAAGACCTCATCTCTACCGGTGGTAGCAGCCTCAAGGCCGTACAAGCTATCCGCAACAATGGTTGTGAGGTAATCGGTATGGTGGCTTCTTATACCTATGGCTTTGACGTAGCAGAGAAGGCATTTAAGGAGGCTGATGTCGAGTTGGTAACTTTGACCAACTATGAAGCTGTGCTCGAAGTGGCTCAAGAAACCGGTTATATTACAGAGGAGGAGCTTCCCCTGCTCAACGATTGGCGTCGTGACCCCTCACACTGGAATCAGTAATCCTCTATGACTCAGTTTGAGAGCCAAGTAGTGGCTATTCCCTATAGTCAGCAGCGTGTCTATGACATGCTGTCTGACTTGTCTCATCTTGAGGCGGTGAAAGATCGTATCCCGCAGGATAAGGTGAAGGAACTGAAGTTTGATAGCGACACGGTGAGCATCAATGTGGCTCCTGTGGGTGATATTGCTTTCAAGATTATCGAACGCGAAGAGCCCAAGTGTATTAAGCTGGAGGCTACCACATCGCCCATTCCTCTCACCATCTGGGTGCAGATGTTGCCCACAGCAGAGGAGGCCAGCAAGATGAAGCTCACGCTTCGCACCGAACTCAATCCCTTCATCAAGGGTATGGTGCAGAAACCACTCCAGGAGGGTATAGAGAAGATGGCTGAGATGTTGGCGGCCATACACTATTGATATTACGCTGATAGGCATAAAGACTAACAGATGTTATAAAGAACGAGAGGCTAACCCGAAGGTTAGCCTCTCGCTTTATGCTATTGTCTGTTTTACTGAGGACGGCTGTAGTTGGGAGCCTCGCTGGTGATAGACACATCGTGCGGATGGCTCTCGAGTACGCCAGCATTGGTGATGCGTACGAACTTAGCGTCGTGGAGCTTGTCGATGGTGGGAGCACCACAGTAGCCCATACCTGCCTTAAGACCACCTGCGAGCTGGTAGATCACCTCGTACAAAGCGCCCTTGTAGGCTACACGGCCTGCGATACCCTCGGGAACGAGCTTCTTGGTATCCTTGGTGCCAGCCTGGAAGTAACGGTCCTTAGAACCATTCTCCATGGCTTCGAGTGAACCCATGCCGCGGTATGCCTTGAACTTACGGCCGTTGAAGATGATGGTCTCACCGGGGCTCTCCTCGGTACCTGCTACGAGCGAACCGATCATCACGCAGTATCCGCCGGCAGCGATAGCCTTCACGATGTCGCCAGAGTAGCGGAGACCACCGTCTGCGATGAGGGGCACACCAGTACCCTTGAGGGCCTTGGCTACGTCATAGATAGCTGATAGCTGAGGAACACCTACACCGGCAACTACGCGGGTGGTACAGATACTACCCGGTCCGATACCTACCTTCACGCCATCGGCACCTGCCTCGACGAGCATCTTGGCAGCCTCACCGGTAGCGACGTTGCCCACTACGATATCAATGTTGGGGAACTCTCTCTTAGCCTCTTTGAGCTTCTCGATAACGCCCTTAGAGTGACCGTGAGCGGTATCAATAACGATAGCGTCGGCACCAGCCTCTACGAGTGCACGCATACGGTCGAGGGTGTCAAAAGTCACGCCTACGCCAGCTGCTACACGCAGACGACCCTTGCTATCCTTGCAGGCCATAGGTTTGTCCTTAGCCTTGGTGATGTCCTTGTATGTGATGAGGCCGATGAGCTTGCCTTCGTTGTCTACTACGGGGAGCTTTTCGATCTTGTGTTCCTGGAGGATAGCCGAAGCAGCATCCATGTCGATTTGTTGGTGTGTAGTGATCAAGGGAGCCTTGGTCATGACATCCTCTACCTTGCAGTTGTGGTCGCGCTCGAAGCGGAGGTCGCGGTTGGTCACGATACCTACGAGCTTGCCTTCACCATCCACTACGGGAATACCGCCGATGTGATACTCAGCCATGAGGTCGAGTGCATCCTTCACGGTAGCCTCGGGCTTGATGGTCACGGGGTCGTAGATCATACCGTTCTCGGCACGCTTCACGATGGCCACCTGACGAGCTTGCTCCTCGATTGACATGTTCTTGTGGATGACACCGATACCACCCTCACGCGCAATGGCGATAGCCATCTTAGCTTCGGTAACCGTGTCCATGGCGGCGGTCACGAAGGGAATCTTCAAATCGATGTTACGTGAAAACTTGGTCGCGAGCGACACGTTGACGGGGATTACCTCTGAATAGGCGGGAACGAGAAGGACATCATCAAATGTCAAGCCGTCCATAATGATCTTGTCTGCAACAAATGACATACAGTTATTCAATTATGAAATTTATTGCGTGCAAATTTAGCGCTTTTCTTGGAATTTTGAAAATTTTTTGTCAAAAGAATTAGTAAAATGCGGTTGTATACCGTTAGGAATAATTTCTATCCTATTTACCATATAAAAGTTAACGAGGGCATGCCAGGCACGCCCTCGTTTATTGCTATGTTGTCGGTTTTAATTTACTTTACAGAGAACTTAGCACTATTTGTTCCAATCTTTACGATGATGGTGTTCTCGGCAGCCATCTTGGTGTCGATAGCAACAGTGCCGTTAGATGCAGTTGCTGTACCGATAAGGTGGCCTGCAGTGTCATAAATCGCAACTTTGGTTCCGTTGTTCAGTCCGTTTGCGATCACTACGCCATCCTTCACCTGTATGTTGAGGTCGGCAATAGCAGAACTTACGCCTTGGCCTTCGTCCTCAATGATAATCTCACACTTCTTGATTAGTTTCCATGAGGTGGGTTTTACCATAGTCTGTGCATTCAGGTCTGCTACGTTTGATGCAGACATCAGCCAGTTGCCACCCTCAGCAGAGATGATCAATCCATTACCTTCTTCGTTGAGGTTGAGGGCATAGTCGATTGTGGTTTCTGCTTCCTTGTTTGCATAGAGCTTGGTGCCAGTAGCTGTGATAGACAACTTTGTTGCGTAGTTGTAGATGGCATACTTGCCCTCTTCGTTACCCTGAGTGAAGTAGAACCAATAGTTCTCATCAGTGTCGTTGAGAGCGCTTGACTGGATGCGTCCCTTGTTGGTACGTCCTGTGGTCTGATGGTATGCATATCTGCCGTCATCTGTACGCTGCAAGTAGTAGATTGTGATGAGGTTCTTGGTGCTGATTACGGGCTGGCTGAGCATGTTGTCTTCCATGATCAATGTCCACTTGGCTCTGCTATCCGTAATGCTTCCTGCCTGTACTTGGCTTGTAGCTGCTACAACGAAGTTGTGCAAGTAGATGTCTTCGTTGTCAGCACGTTGGATGTATATTTCGCCTGGTGCATCGATGTCCAGAGTGAATGCAACGGCACTTGCTACGTCGGTAGCTTCTGCCTTTACTCGCTTACCTGAGTTTGCAACTGAGATGTATTTGCCAGTTTCGCGGTTTTGTATATAGTACGTGTTCTCCTCTACAGCGGGGACAAATCTCCAATGTATTTCGAATGTTACCTCATCGAACACTTGTGTGCTGAGTCCTGCTGTTACAGACTTGATGTAACGTGTAGGATCTGCGCTCATTGCGATAGTGTAGAAGCAGTCGGGTGTGAAGGGGATGCGTGCGTTTTCATTGGTCTGCATTTTAGCGTTTGCAGCATCGAGCTCAAGGTACCACTCACCAAAGCTCTTCTCTGAGTTGTCCTTGTTCTTTACCACTTCCTCAATCTTTGCAACGAGTGCTGCGTAGTCAGCGATTGAGTCGGGGTGCAAATAACCTACCTTGCGGCCAGTATTATCTACTTTTTCCAAATAGCCCTGAGCTACATACAATGCATTTTCGAGGTTCTCTAACTGCTCTTCTTCATCACCGAGGGTGATGTTTACCACTACGTCCTCACCTGTAGCAGGTACAGCGTAGAGTGTAGACTCACCTGAACGCAGGCTGTTGGCTACATCCTTGTTGAGGTAGAAGGTGTGGTTGTTTGAGAAGGCTTGAATTTCACCATTCGTGTTGTATACGGCGAAGCCTACAGCGCCCTTACCTCCGCTAATGGTCAACTTGAGGTCTTCCAAGGTGTATACATATTCACCTGTGATAGGTGTCTCACAGAGGTAGTCAACATAGAGACCAACCTCAGCATTCTCTCTACGACCTGTTTCGGGATCCCAGAAGCTGCGGCGAGTCGTACCGTCGTGGCCATAGGTTGCTCCGTTTGTGCAGTCATTAATGAAGAGTACCTTGTTGTTTACGGGATAGTTCTTAGCCTTCACCTCTCTGATGGCCTTGTCGATCTCCTTCTGTGTGGTGTAGTACTTTGAGTTGGTGTAGTCGCCCTGGAATACGCCATCTACGGGAGTGAAGCAGCCGTATGCGCGGAAGAATTCGGTCAAGTCCTCTTGGGCGGCCTCGCAGCAGAGCTGGTAGAATTTGAGGTATGAGCGATAACCATTGGTGAGCTGGAATCCAGTCTCCTCCATTACGCCCTTGTCGTTGGGGCGCATCTCGCTACCGCTACCATAGCTACGTTCCATGGGGCTCTTACGGAGCAACTCGAACAAGCGGGGGAAGAACTGGGTGTTGTTACCTACACGGTGGTAGTAGAGCCACAGACGGTAGTAGCGCTGTGTGAGCACCCAGATGTTGTTGCTGAGGAGGTAGCCTCCATTCTTGAAGTTGTCGTATACGTGAGCAAGGTTACCCTCGGTGCCGTTTACGCGTGATGTACCCATACCCATGTACCATGCAGCTACGTTGGCAAAGGTGTTGTTGGTCACCTCCATCTCGCCGTTGAGGGTGTAGAGTGCCTGGTGCTGGTGACCGATCTCGTGAGCAGGTCCCCAAGTGGGTCCAGCCTCAGTAGCGATGCAAGTCAAGATGCTCTGTGTGGTGTTGATGTGGTAACCAGAGTGGTCCCAGCTACCATACATGTAACCCGTACGTGTACCGAACGCTACACCGCGGTGGTTGTAGTATTCACCGTAGTCGCCATCACGATCCTTAAGGCTATCGCAGAAGGCGTACAATGCGTCGTCGTAGTTGTAGATCTCTGCTTTCTCTGTCCATGTGCCGTCGTAGCGGGGGAAGAGCTTGTTCATGGAGTCTACCTCTGCCTTGCTGGCTACACCGAGGGTCATCTTCTCAGAAAGGAAGATGCGGTCCCATGCCTCCACGATACCGTTGATGCGCTGGTTGGGCGCGGTGAATGCGGGGCTGTTAGGCATGCTGGTGGGGAGTCTTTCGGGGAAGTAGTAAGCCAATCCCTTCTCGCTCCATGTGCTACCCTTATCGTCGGTATAGTTGACTACGTCGTTGAGCTCGAACTGGAGCACCTCGTAGCGGCCGAGGATGGTGATGTTCTCCAGGTTGGCACGCTCCTCATAGTATACCCAGTCGTCGTCGTTGTCGGGGGTGTAGAGTGAGTCACCTGCAATGCTATAGTAACCATTGATGTGACCACCTGCTACGTGGATCTTGAGATCGTCGTAGTCGCTCAACTTGTGGGCAAACTGTCTTGTATCCTTGTTGAAGGTGTGTACGAGGTAGTTGAAGTAGAGTGCGCAGCCATCTTTTCTGATGGGGACGATGTTGAGACCGGGCTTCAAGCTTACGCCTCTATCGCCGTATCCGTTGTTGTAGTTAGGCATCTTGTCGTGTCCGATGAGCCATGTGGCATACAACTCGGCTCCGTCCTTGACCTCACCCTCTACCATTACGTAGAGCACCTGGCGGTTGTTGCCATAGAGACCAGTGGGGTTGTCCATGTTGGTGTGACCCTGGTGGCCGATCCATTCGGTGATCTCACCTGCGATACTGTGTGGCTCGACCATCTGTACACGGAACTTCTTGGCGTAGTGGCTGTCCCATCCGGGCTTGTCTGCCTTTTCGTTGTCTTCGGCCCACTCGTCGGTCTTCACCTTCACGGCCATATCGATCAATTCTGCGGGGAGGTTATCTGCTGCCATAGCGCTGCGCAAATCCTCGTCGCTAGCCGATGCAAACTCAGCCTTCAGTACGGTGCAAGCAGCATCTTCGAAGTACTTGGCCAATGCCTCTTCCAGCTTGTCTTGGTTGGCAAGGAGCTCAGTGCAATAGTCTTCAAACTCGGTCTTCAGTCTCAAGTATTCGGCATACTCGGCTTGTGCCAAGGTCATGGCTTCTTGGGAAACTTCAACTTTCTCGAACTTCCATTGTGAGGCATCGCAGTCGGTCCATCTTACGACTCTGGCGTTGGCACCCTTACTGTGTAGGCCCCAAGAACCCAAGCCGGGATCGAAAATGTTGTAACCCTTCTTCTCGCCACCGCCTAAGGTGATGTTGAATGTCTTGGCGGTCGCACCTGTCCAGTAAGGCTTCTCCTGTACGTTGTTGCCGGTCTGGATGTAGGCGCCAGTGTAGGCATTCTGGATGCTGTAGCCAGAACCTGAAGCCTTCAGTATCCACAGCTGATTAAAGTCGTCTGCGTCGCCGATAGTGGAGGTGCAAAATACTTCGTTGCTCTCATAGTTCTCCATCAAGGCGGCGTTGTAGCCTACGTTGATGATGCGGAACACGCCCTCAGAGGGCTCTACGAACTGTGCGTGAGCAAACAGTACGCACAATGCTGATAAAGCTAAAAGTTGAAATCTTTTCTTCATAGGTTTATCATGGATAAATTTTGGTTAATACTCTTTTTTTCTTTTTGCTGCACTTTAGTGCATTATTAGCACGCAAAGGTACGCGTTTTTTACGAAACTGCAAAATATTTAACGTTTTTATTGAGTCGAATGTTGGGTGGAGATGTGTGATTGTGAGAGTCTTCTTCGGTGGGAGCGAGTCGCGTGGCTCTCCAGTGAAAGTGGCCGACTGACGAAGGAGTGAGAGCAAAACCAGGCGTGCTTGGATTATGCCGAGCGATGAGGAGCCAACCTTTTTCGGAAAAAGACAAAATAGGTTAAGAGTTAAGGTTAAGAATTAATATACGCTCTGTCTCCCGATGGGCGAAAATACTGTTGAGTAAAAACTCTTATTTTCGTATTAGATATACAAAGTATATATAATACTTAAATAAGCCCTTATATATAGTGCACGCTCGGCAGCGATACAGCGCAGGGTAACTCTTAACCTTTAACTTAACCTCTGCCTCGCGTGGCGCACGCGCATTATGCGCTTATCTTCGCCTCAGTAAGTTACGATATTGTTTCCGTGAGGCAAGATCGACAAGATGCGGAGATAGGTCTGATAAATTGCGGAGGTAGGTAAGGCAGGTTGCGGAGGCAGGTCGGACAATTTGCCGAGGCAGGTTCGATGGGATGGGGTGTGGAACTTGTTGGAGTAAAACGCTAACGGGGTTGGGTAAAATTTGGAAAATTGAATTAATGTCTGTATCTTTGCATCTCGATACGCGTGTGAGTGCGCGGGTCGGTACGTGAAAGGCATAACATTCTAAGTGATACAAACGTGAGTGCTCTCGATGAGGCTCTATAACGAAAAGATAAAAGACATGAAAAAGAAATTCCTTATAGCTCTGTTGTTTGGTTTGGCCCTCGGCATCTGTCCGATGTGTGCTCAAGGTGTGACTGAAGGTCGCGAGGTGCCGGTCATCCGCGGTGTTGCGGCCTACTCGCCCAAGAATGCCAATACACTCTGGTACACCACCTCGGCCGAGGCGGCAGGCGCGGGCTATCCCTGGATGGAGTATGCGCTCCCCTTGGGTAATGGCGAGCTGGGATGTATGGTCTTCGGTGGCGTGGCTCGCGAGGAGTTGCAATTCAACGAGAAGACCCTCTGGAGCGGCGAGGCCAACGTGGTGGGCGCTCCCAGCGGAAGCCGCACGTACATGAACTTCGGCTCGCTCCTCATTGCCAACCGTGACGAGAACATCTGGAATGAGGGCGTGACCGACTATGTGCGCTACCTCGACATCGAAGAGGGCGTGGCTGGCGTGGAGTTCAAGAATGCCCGTGGCACCAAGCAGGTGCGCAAGTACCTCAGTTCGGCTCCCGATCAGGTGATTGCCGGTCAGTACAAGAGCGAGGGCGCGGACAAGATGAACCTCCTGTTCTCCCTCAAGCCCGGCACAGGCATCAATGCCAGCAAGGTTGTGTATGAGGGCAACACCGCATCGTTCTCCGGTGCGATGGCCGTGAAGTATGCCGCCCGCCTGCATGTGGTGGCCGACGACAAGGCTATGGTGACCGCTACCGAGGAGGGTATCCAGGTGACGGGTGCCAGCGAGGTGACCTTCTACCTCAAGGGTGCGACCAACTTTAACGGCGACATGGAGGTGCTCGACAACTACTTCACCGAGGAGACCATGGCCGACGTGGACGGCAAGGTGCTGCGTACTATCGAGGCTGCCATCGCCAAGGGCTTCGACGCTGTAGAGGCCGACCACGTGGAGGACTTCACCTCCATTACCCGTCGCATGACCTTTGACCTCGGTCTCGAGACCCCGAAGGTAGACACCAAGACGCTTATTGACAACTACTACCCCAACAACCGTCAGGGCGATAGCCGTGCGAATGACCATCTGTTCCTCGAACAGCTCTACTTCCACTATGGCCGTTACCTCGCCATCAGCTCAAACCGCCAGCCCATCGCAGCGCCCAACAATCTGCAGGGCATCTGGAATGACCGCGGCGCCGACTCGCCCTGGAACTCAGACGTGCATACCAACATCAACATCCAGATGAACTACTGGCCTACCGAGATCACCAACCTCTCGGATCTGCACAAACCCTTCGTGAACTTCATCATCCGTGGAGCGCAGAGCGAGGGATGGAAGCGCGTGGGCGAGCGCTACAACGACGGCCACGGCTGGAGCGTGCTCACCGAATCGTCGCTCTACAACAGCATGAGCACCTGGGGTGACAACTACCTCGTGGCCAACGTGTGGTACACCAGCCACCTGTGGATGCACTACCGTTACACCCAAGACAAGGAATTCCTCAAGAAGGCCTTCCCCGTGATGTGGAGCGCAGCGGAGTTCTGGTTCCATAGACTCATTGAGGACCGCGGATTTGACAACACCAAGGACGAGCAGGCCCGCGTACGCAACTATCACACCCCCTATCAGTATGCCCCCGATGGTACGCTGGTGGCGCCCAACGAGTTCAGCGCCGAGCAGCACGACAATCAGACCGAGGACGGCACTGCCCACGCCCAGCAGATGATATACTACCTCTTCACCAACGTGAAGGAGGCCATCGACATCCTCGGTGCCAAGACACTGGGCCTCACCAAGACCGACATCAAGAAACTCGACCACTATCTCGCCAAGACCGACCGCGGACTCCATACCGAGACCTACACGGGTGCGTGGGGTGAGACCTATAACGGCGTGCAGAAGGGCGATCTGCTCCTGCGCGAGTGGAAGTATACCCCCTTCGATATCTCTAACGACCGTGGTCATCGCCATATGTCGCACATGATGGCTCTCTTCCCCATGGACCAGATTACGCCCGAGAGCGAGTACTTTGCCCCTGCCGTGAACTCCCTCAAGCTGCGCGGCGACGAGGCTACCGGATGGTCGATGGGATGGAAGGTGAACCTCTGGGCACGTGCCCAGGATGGCGACCATGCCCACCTCATCATCAAGAACGCTCTGAAACACTCTACCTCATACGGCGTGAACGCCTGGGCGGGAGGTATCTACTACAACCTCTTCGACTCGCACGCCCCGTTCCAAATCGACGGAAACTTCGGTGTATGCTCGGGTATCGCCGAGATGCTCCTGCAGAGCGCCCACGGATACATCAACATCTTGCCCGCTCTGCCCGCCGTATGGGAGGCACAGGGTACCGTGACTGGCATGAAGGCCATGGGCAACTTCACCGTAGGCTTCGAGTGGAAGGATGGCCAGTGTCAGCAGGCCACCATCGAGAGCCATGCCGGCGCGCCGCTCAGGGTGCGTTGCACACGTGGCGCTGAGGACATCACCGCTGCCACCGTCACCGTGAACGGCAAGAAGGCCAAGGTCAAGGTCGACGAACATGGTATCGCTACCATTCCCTGCAAGAAGGGGCAGACCGTAAAGATTGATTATATGGAAAAAAAATAGCGTCTCTGTCATCCTGAACGAAGTGAAGGATCCCGCGCAGGACTTCGCCAAGAGACTTTGCGAGATTCTTCGTGTTACTCAGAATGACACACTAACACAAATATTAGCAAATAACTATATTACAAACCTTTTAAACACATTCAATCACCATGAGAAAAATCTCTCTAATGCTTGTAAGCCTCTTCTGCACCCTGTTTGCAGCACAGGCGCAAACACTCGTGACTGACTTGTCGCAATTGGACAATGGGAACACCTATACCCTGCGTTCGAAGCGCGCATTCTTGTTGTACAGCTCGGCCGTATCAGGAGAAATCTGTTCAAGTAACGGTAACTCAGTAGGCTCAGTAAGCTACAACGCAAGCGATGAAAATCAGCAGTTCCGCATCGAAAAAAAGGGTAGTGACTACTACCTCTATAGCGTGGGGGCTGGAAAGTATGTAGGTACTAATGGTCAGTACACCTCTTCGGCTTCTGTAGCCATGAAGATCGAGAATGTAGGTGGCGACTATCCTTGGAAACTTCAGATTGGTAACCAAGGTATGAACACTCAGATTAAGGGTCAAACTGCTTCGGGTATTATGGTTAACAGTTGGACCACGACTGATGAGGGTAACCGTTTCCAAATCGCTGAGGCTGTAGTAAAGGCCAAGACCTATACCATCGACGTGCTCGGTGCCGACAATGGTGGAGTGACCTACGATGGTCAGGCATATACCGATGGCCAGAGCTTCGAGGCAAAGAACCTGAAGACAAAGGACTTGACCGCAGCAACCGTTGATGGTAAGTTTGCTATTGTGAATATCGATGGTACAATCGTATACGTTAGCTATATGGATGCTACCACCCAGTTCTACACCATGCGTGGTGGTCACGGTGGTTACGTAAGCGTAGCAAGTGGTTATACCGATGGTGGCAACTTATTGCTCACTAACACCAACGTTCCCAAGGACAACAAGGGTCTCTGGGCATTTGAGAAGCAGGATGACGGTGGATACAAGATTTATAACTACTCTACCGGTCTCTCTAAGGTGCTCGGTATGACTGGTAGCGAAGATGGAGCACGTGCTACCATGGTGGCTCCCGATGCGACAACACACACCACCACCTTTGATGGCAACATCAAGTTTGACGGCACTGACGGTCGTATCAAGCTCAAAGGTTCTGCCAACAACTATTGGAATAAGCGTGGCAATTATCTTGCCCTTTGGAACAGCAGTGCCGCAACTGGCAACGACACAGGTAGTATGTTCTACCTCGACGAAGCCGACTATGTAAGCTACCCCGATGAGTATATCCACGAAATCACCGATATCAAGGGCATCGAGACCTTCAAGCCCGAGAACCCCAACACCTTGTGGTACAAGACTTCTGCTGAGGCTACTGGTGTAAGCTACCCCTGGATGGAGTATGCACTTCCCTTGGGTAATGGTGAACTCGGCTGCATGGTATTCGGTGGCGTAGCTCACGAGGAGCTCCAATTCAACGAGAAGACCCTCTGGAGTGGTGAAGCCAATAACATTACTGCAGGAAGTGGTAACCGTACGTTCATGAACTTCGGTTCGCTCATCATCGCCAACAAGGACAATAGTATCTGGGATAACGGTGTGACCGACTATGTGCGCTACCTCGACATCGAGGAGGGTATCGCTGGTGTGTCATTCAAGAACGCTAACGGCACCAAACAGACACGCAAGTACTTCAGCTCAGCTCCCGACCAAGTAATCGCAGGTCAGTACAAGAGCGAGGGTGAAGACAAGCTGAACCTCGTGTTCACACTCGAGCCCGGCAGTGGCATCAATGCCAGCAAGGTGGTATACGAGGGTAACACTGCATCATTCTCCGGGGCGATGACCGTGAAGTATGCTACACGTCTGCACGTGGTTGCCGATGAGGACGCCGAGATTACTGCTACTTCAGCAGGTATCCAGGTGAAGGACGCTACAGAGGTGACCTTCTATCTCAAGGGTGCGACCAACTTCAACGGCGACATGAATGTGCTCGACAACTACTTCACCAATGAGAACATCGAGGATGTGAACAATAACGTGAAGACCACCATCGAGAAGGCTATCACCAAGGGTTTTGATGCCATTGAGACCGACCACGTAGCCGACTTCACCAAGATCACCAAGCGTATGACCTTCGACCTCGGCTTGAAGACTCCTGCCGTGGATACCAAGACCTTGATTGATAACTACTATCCCAAGAATACCAACGGTACCAGCACACAGAACGACCACCTGTTCCTCGAGCAGCTCTACTTCCACTATGGCCGCTACCTCGCCATCAGTTCGAACCGCCAGCCTATTGCAGCACCCAACAACCTGCAGGGTATCTGGAACGACCGTGGTAGCAACTCTCCCTGGAACTCGGACATCCATACCAACATCAATATCCAGATGAACTACTGGCCTACTGAGATTACCAACCTCAGCGACCTCCACAAACCCTTCGTAAACTTCATCATCCGTGGTGCACAGAGCGAAGGATGGAAGAAGGTAGGTGTGAAGTATAACGAAGGTCATGGATGGAGCATTCTCACCGAGACCTCACTCTATGGTAGCATGAGTAACTGGGGTGACAACTACCTCGTGGCCAACGTATGGTACACCAGCCACCTGTGGATGCACTACCGCTATACCCAAGATAAGGAGTTCCTTGCGAAGGCCTTCCCTGTGATGTGGGATTGCGCCAAGTTCTGGTTCCATCGCTTGATCGAGGACCGTGGCTTCGACAATACCAAGGATGAGCAGGCAAGCGTGAAGAACTACCACACTCCCTATAAATATGAACCTGACGGCACTTACGTAGCTCCCGATGAGTTCAGCGCCGAGCAGCACGACAACCAGACTGAGGATGGTACTGCTCATGCTCAGCAGATGATTTACTACCTCTTCATGAACCTCAAGGAGGCTATCGACATCCTTGGTGGTCCTGAGGCAGTAAACCTTACCGATGCCGATATTGCTACTCTTGACGACCACCTCGCAAGGACCGACCAGGGCTTGCACACTGAGGATTACAATGGCCGTTGGGGCGACCCTTATAACGGTGTGAAGAAGGGCGAGAAGCTCCTCCGTGAGTGGAAGTACACTCCGTTCGATATCTCTAACGACCGTGGCCACCGTCACATGTCACACATGATGGCTCTCTTCCCCTTGGATCAGATTACTCCCGAAAGCGAGTACTTCACTCCTGCGGTGAACTCACTCAA
>JAZONP010000016.1:0-12206 GCA_045654565.1 Bacteroidaceae bacterium | reverse complement strand
TCTCCAATGCCTTGGTATCCTCGGCATACTTCTTCAGTGTGCGGGTCAGCGCGGTGCGGAAACCTGCGAGGTGTGTACCACCCTCGATAGTATTGATATTGTTAACGTACGAGTGAATGTTCTCTGAGTACGATGTATTGTACATGTTAGCTACCTCGATGGGTACACCCTGCTTCTCGGTGTTGAGGTAGATGATGTCGTTGAAGAGGTGCTCGCGTGATGAGTCTACGAAGCGAACAAACTCTCTCAATCCCTCTTCCGAGTGGAAGGTCTCGGTGCGTGCATTGCCCTCCTCATCCTTCTCACGGAGGTCGGTGAGGGTGATGGTTATACCAGCATTAAGGAATGCCAACTCACGCATACGATTGGCCAACACGTCGTAGCTATACTCGTGAGCGGTAAAGATCGAGCGATCGGGCCAGAACTGCTGGCGTGTACCGGTGCGATCGGCATCGCCCACGGTTTTTACCGCGTAAAGAGGCTTACCACATGAGTACTCCTGCTGGTACACCTTACCGCCACGGAATACCTGCGTCTTCATGTGGGTAGAGAGAGCGTTTACGCACGATACACCCACACCATGCAGACCGCCCGACACCTTGTAAGAGCCCTTATCGAACTTACCGCCCGCGTGAAGCACAGTCATTACCACCTCGAGAGCCGAGCGCTGCTCCTTCTCGTGCCAGTCAACGGGGATACCGCGACCATTATCCTGTACGGTGATAGAATTATCCTCGTTGATGTATACCTCGATATGGCTGCAATAGCCAGCCAATGCTTCGTCAATAGAGTTATCCACAACCTCATACACGAGGTGGTGCAGACCTTTGGCGCTGATGTCGCCGATGTACATCGCAGGGCGTTTACGTACGGCCTCAAGACCTTCAAGTACTTGAATGTTTTCCGCCGAGTAATTGCTCGCTGCGCTTGCTTTGATTTCTTCGTTTATTTCCATGTTTGCAACAAATTTCTTATTCCATAAGACCCGTATTTTCACGAGGGGCCTAAAAACATGCGAAGGTACGTTTTTTTTTGCAAAAGCGCAAATTTTGGAGGATGAAAAAGGGTAAGGCAGGGCGCAAACCAACATGTGGTTAGCCTCGGATTGAATAGGAGGTCGGCCCTGTCGATAAAGGATAGCGAGAGGTATGGCTATGCCTTCGTCGCCCTCAATATCTCACGTTTGCCTCCGACGGGGCCTGCGAGGCGCTCTACGGTGAAGCCTGTCGTCTGCAGCAAGCGACGGATAGCGCCCTTGGCGCAGTAGGTGGTGAGCACTCCTCCGGGGCGCATGGCTTCGTAGATGCGGGCAAAGACCTCGGCACCCCACATCTCGGGCTGCTTCTCGGGAGCGAAGGCATCGAAGTAGACGATGTCGATGTCCTGAGGGAGCGGGGCGGTGAGCAGGTCGCAACAGCGCTTCTCCAACGTGAAGTGGGGCGTGATGGCTATGGGCTGCTCCCACGGTGCGGCATGGAGGGCGGCAAAGAGCGGCGCATCAACAAGCGCTTCGTAGTCCAAGCCCTCCACCAGTCGAGGCTCCACGGGATATTTCTCCAAGGTGATGTAGTGCACAGGGCGGTCGGCCGTGGCAGCCATAGCGGTAACAGCAGCGTTGAGCCCAGTGCCGAAGCCTATCTCGAGTAGGCGCAAAGGACGTTCCACAGAGTGATCGGCGGCATACAGATAGGCACAGTCGCGGTAGATATGGAGTGACTCGGTGTAGGCTCCCTTCACGGAGTGGTAGTGCTCGTCGAGTGCAGGCACGAAGAGGGTGGCTGAGCCGTCGTCGGTAGGTTGTATCTCAAGGTGGGGCATAGGAGGAATGTCTTTTGTATTCGGTCTCATGTCTGGAGTTATCTATTCTTTGTGGAATTGCTGTTTCAATTTTGCGGGAAAGTGTTGTTCCTGCAAGATACAGATTAACTACCCCCGTTGCGTCTACGGTACTCTTGCGGGCTTATGCCTACTATTTGGCGGAAGAGGCGGATGAAGTATGAATGGTCGTTGAATCCCAGTCGATAGGCTACTTCCTTGACGGGTAGTTGCTCGGTGAGCAGTATGAGCTGGGCGCGCTCGACCTTCTTGCGATTGATGTAGCGCACGGGAGATATACCCATCGTATGGGTGAAAAGCTGTATGAAGTAGTTCTTTGTGATGCAGGCTATAGAGACCAGCTGGTCAATCGACAACGTATCGGTGATATGGCTTTGTATGTGATTGACCACTCGAATGATTCGCTCATCTCGAGTCCACACACGCGGACGGGCATGCTCCATGAACTGCGCGAAAAGAGTGAGAGTAAGGCCACGCAGGCGCATCTTGTCGTGGTATGGGAGCTCGTGGTAGCGTTCGATGCTATCGGCCATACAGACGGTGTTGTTATACGTGGCGGGATCGCTCGAAGGGAGTGCCGCATGAGGGTAGAGGGCACATATGTGGGCAAACAATTCATAGTGTATGTCGAAGGCCTTTGTCGTGGTGGGGAAATCATAGGCGTCGAGCACATCGGCCTCATTCTTGAACCCCTCGTACACGTGTAAATAGTAGAGGGAAAAGTCTCCGTCGCACTCGTAGCTGTGGGTCACATAGGCAGGCACCATATAGACATTCCCTGAACGGAGCGTCACAGTGCTCCCCGGCAGATGGAGCCTGGCCTCGCCTTCGGTTACGAGAAACAAGCGCGTGAAGGGCGACGACACATCTTGCCAGTTCCAGTCGGCATGGTGGCGTGCAAATCCGATGTTGAGCATGATGAGGTTGAGCGACTCGACAGGAATGTTCATAGTGATGGTACCATTTCTATGGCAAATGTAGGAATTATTATCGAAATACAGAAGACTTAACGATATATTGTCCTATCCTTTCTTATAATAATAACACGGAGAAATAATATTGTTATATATCTTTGTGCCGAAGATATGATGTGAACGAACATTTAGGAAGAATACGCAAACAGATACCATAAATAAACTCTATTGAATATGAAACATGTTACTATGAAAAAACGATTTTTGCTTGCAACGCTGGCGGCAACCTGTATTGTAGGCTATGCACAGAGAACCGACGTGGAGGTGATGTCGGGTAAGTATGAACCCGATTGGGAAAGTCTGAAACAATGGGAGTGTCCCGAATGGTTCAAGGATGCCAAGTTTGGTATCTGGGCTCATTGGGGGCCTCAGTGTCATGCCGAATCAGGCGATTGGTATGGACGCCACATGTATTACGAGAATGAATGGCAGTCAAAATATCATGTCCAGACCTTCGGTTGGATGAGTGACTACGGACTGAAGGAGCTCTGTCGTGATTGGAAAGGTGAGAAATGGAATCCCGATGAACTCATTGCCTTCTACAAGAGTGTGGGGGCACGCTATTTTATGACTCTCGGCAATCATCACGACAATTTCGACTTGTGGGACAGCCCTTATCAGGAATGGAATTCTGTGAACATGGGTCCGAAGAAGGACATCGTGAAGGGATGGGCCGATGCTTGTGAGAAGTATGGACTGCCACTCGGTGTGAGCATGCACGCAAGTCATGCATGGACATGGCTGGAAATGTCGCGCCGCTACGACGGATTGCTTACCAAAGCCGATGGCGCAGGAAAATGGTGGGAAGGATATGACCCACAGGAGCTTTATGCCCAAAATCACGAACCGAGCTCGGGCTATGAGAATGTAGGGACCATCCATAGCCAATGGGCATGGGGCAACGGGGCATCGCTCCCTTCCAAGGAGTATAAGATGAAATTCCAAAACCGTGTGCTTGAGTGTATCAACACGTTCAATCCCGACATGCTCTATTTCGACGACACGGTACTGCCGTTTTACGGATGTGACGAGTCGGTTGGCTTGAACATTCTGTCACACTACTACAACACCAGCGCACAGAAGAACGGTGGCGAGCAGCAAGTCGTGGTGACAGGAAAGATTCTGGAGAAGCAGCATAAGGACCTGATGCTTTGGGACGTGGAGCGCGGTATACCTGATCGTCCGCAAGAGAAGTATTGGCAGACATGTACCTGTCTCGGAACATGGCATTACGACAAGGGTACATATGATCGCAATGAATACAAGAGCGCGCAGCAGGTTGTCAGTATGCTTGTCGACATCGTCAGCAAGAATGGTAACCTCTTGCTTAGCGTACCTGTGAGGAGCAACGGAAGCATTGACGAGAAGGAGATTGCCATCCTCAACGACATCAAGGCGTGGATGGATGTCAACAGCGTGAGCATCTACGGCACCCGTCCATGGAAGACCTTCGGTGAGGGACCTCTTGCCGAGGCTTCAAACCCACTGAACTCGCAGGGGTTCAATGAGGGTAACAACTATTCGGCCGCTGATGTGCGTTTCGTAGAACGCAACGATACGGTATTTGCTACCACGCTCAGATATCCTGCAAGCCGGGAATATGTCATTGAGACCTTCGGACTGGCGTCAAAGCATTATAGCGGAGCTGTCAAGAACGTCACACTTCTCGGTCATGGAAAGGTCGATTTCAAACTGGATATCGACGGACTTGTGATAACTATGCCTGATACTCCGGTGAACAAGCTTGCGGCTGTCTTTGCCATTGAATTTGATGAACACTCATCCGAGACAATTACGCTTGGTGACCTCATCCAAATCTATGAGGAGAAGGTCGATGAGATGCGTCAGCTATCAAGCTACAACACAGGAAAGTTTAGTCGTGAACAGGTAAACGACTTTGCTGAACTTGTGGAGAGCCAGAAACAGTATGTGGAGGCAGACGACGTGGCTCAGCAACTTGCTCTGAAAACACTCTATGCCGCCTACGAGAAACTTCGCAGCGAAGGGATCAATGAGGGTGGAGCCCCTAATGAAAGCAACTGTCAGGATTATACGAAAGACGTGCTTGTAGAGGCTAATAACTTCAGCCGTCTCAATCCTGCAGTGACAACCCGTTTTGGTGCACCTAAAAACTGGACTGTGGAGAACTTTCGTATCCCTAACGGAGGAGATGGTGTGAAGGCCGGACTGGATAAGTACGAAGGCAAGGATGCCCTTATGCTCGGTGTGTGGAACGACCGCGATGCCAACGAAGAGGGTGACCTCAGCAATGCACGTATCTACCGCAAAGTACGCCTTGAGGCTGGCCGCTATTATTTCGGTGCTACGTTCAATGCCCTTTACCAACTCTCAGACCAGGCGTACATCTTTGCATCAGATGATCTGATCGACTCTCATGAAATGGAGGAGCAGTCTATAGCACATGCCCGTCTTAACAAAGGGGCAACAAACGGTTCGTTCTATGGCATATATTTCACATTGAAGGAACAGCAGGAGGTAGTGCTTGGATTCCAGGTGAATCTGCTTGAAGGAAGTTCGACGCAGGAATTTCGTGCCGACGATGTAAAACTCCTCTATTACGGAGCAATGGATTATGCGACCCTTGAGGACTTGATTATCGAAATAGATGAAATAGTAGACGAAACAAGACCGACAGATAATACCGGATTCTATTCAAAGAAGGCTCTTGCGAAACTCCAGACTGCATTGGACTTGGCTATGCAGATTGATCAGGATGCGGCATTTGAGGAGATTATCGCTGCATACAATGCATTGAGCTCTGCATACGAGGATTTCAAGGTGAACGGAGCCAATCCTGGCGGTGCTCCTATGCAGGGCGAGGTTGCCGACCTTACAGTAGAAGTGCTCTCCGAGGCAGACAACTTCTCGCGCAGTGAGAAAGGGACGTTAGGCGTACGCTACGGAACACCTCTCTATTGGACTGTAGAGAACTACAATATTCCTGCGGGCGGACAGGGTAATCGTAACGGCATCGACAAATGGCCTGGTTACGATTGTCTATCGCTCGGTGTATGGAATGATGCTGGTTCAAACTCTGAAGGCAATCTTGCAAACGCGCGCATCTATCAGCGTGTGACTCTGCAGCCAGGGCGCTACTATTTCGGTGCAACCTATAACACCACCTACGCAACTTCTAACGAATCATACCTCTTTGTGGCTTCAGAGACAATGGCTACAACCGATATCCCGACAAGTTCTATTGCGTACTATCGCATCAACAAGGCACCGGATAGTGATGACGGCTCATGGCATGGCCTGTTCTTCACTTTAGAGGAGGAGTCAGAGGTCGTTATAGGCTTTCAGGCCGATCTTACAAAAGGCAGTTCTACTAAAGAATTTCGTGCAAAGGGTGTGAAGCTTCTTTACTACGGCGAGATGACCTACGCTAAGTTGGAAGATTTCATCACCCTTCTTGATGAGAAACTGGCAGCCATAAAGATCAACGGCAATACAGGCTCCTATACAATGGCAGCATACGAGGAGTTTGCGGCAGCTTTGGAGGTGGCTAAGGCCGTAGGGCCAAACGCGTCTCTTGCCGAGATCAGTGCCACTTATACCGCACTCAACGATGCTTACAATAAGTTCCTTGCTGAAGGCAAAATCAAGACAAGCATGCCTGAGGAAATTGGTGCAACAAATATCACGGAGGAGTATTTCGTTGAGGCAGATGGCTTTACCCGTCTTGATCCGAGCGTGACAACACGATTCACATTCCCAATGTATTGGACAACCGAGAACTATGGTGTCGAGTCGTTTTCTGAAGGTACACGTGGAGGACTCGATAAATGGCCCGGCTACGACTGTCTCACCCTTGGAGTCTATGATGATAAGGCTAATAATCCTAACGGGTCAGACCTGACCAACTCACGCATTTATCGTCGAATTAGCCTCCCTGCAGGACGTTATTTCTTTGGAGCTGCATACGAGACCATCTTTAACATGGAACTCGGATATCTTTATGTAGCTGACGCCACGCTTAATACTGCCGACATCGAGCAACAGTCAATAGCACACTGCAAGATTGCAGAAGCGTCTGCTGGCGACAACGCTTACGGGCTCTATTTCACCCTTGACCAGTCACAGGAAGTGGTTGTGGCATTCCAGGCCGACATCGCTAACGGACCGGCACGGCAGGAGTTCCGCGTTAAGCGTATTGAGTTCTATTCTTACACACAGCAGACAGGTATTGAGCCTATTGAGAAGAACTGCGACGCTCGACCAAACTTCAACGAGCCGGCTCAGTTCTACTCAATAACAGGTGTGCAGCTCAACGGAGCACCTGATCAGGGTATGTTCATCATGCGTCAGAACGGAAATACGTTCAAACTATACAGAAAGTAAATGCAATCGAGAACACGCCCTTCAACTATGGAGGCCGTGTTTGTTGATATAAAATGTATTGTTATTTGATAACTGAAAAATAAGATTCGAAATATGAAGAAGATTCTTGTGTTAGTGGCTTTTGCCATCTCTTTGGGTTGTGTGGCTCAGACGAATATAACGGAAGTTTGGGTTTCGCCCTCAGGTACAGATGTCTCAAATGTGACAGGTAGTAAAGATACTCCCTTTGCTACATTAGAGCAGGCCCTGCTGTATGTGCGTCAGTTGCGTCAGCAGAAGTCTCCAGAAGAATTAGGAGAGGTACATATTGTTTTACGCGGAGGGGTATACAAATTGGGTCACACACTATGTCTTGAAGCGGCCGATGCTGGAACTCTCCTGTCGCCTACCATCATTGAAGCGGCACAGGGCGAGTCGCCTGTGTTGAGCGGCGGTGTAGACGTTGGTGGATGGCAGGATGCAGGCGACGTTACTGGTCTTCCTGAAGTAGCGCAGGGTCATGTGTGGCAGGTGCCTACTCCTGTGGTAGACGGCAAGCCTGTTGAGTTCCGTCAGATGTGGGTCAATGGTGTCAAGATGCGTCGTGCCAGCACATTCGACGACATGTCCATGCCACAAATAATCTCCGTTGACAAGAATGCAAAGACACTTACCGTCCCTCGCCCTCTTATGGACCTGAGCAAGGCCAAGCATTTGGAACTGAATATCCCACAGGACTGGGTAGTGAACGTAATGAGAGTCACTGGCATCAAACATAAAGACGACTTCAGCAGTGTGCTGTCGTTTGAATCGAAGGAGGCAGACATTGAGTTTAAGCGTCCTTATCCAATTCTGCGCGCTGATTACGGCAGTCATTCCAATCACCGTTTCTTCTTCTCGAATGCGATTGAATTGCTAAACCGACCGCAGGAGTGGTATAATGACAAGGATGGCAGTACGCTCTACTATTGGCCCCGTAATGGTGAGACACATGATGGTGTCGAGGCCGTAGTCCCTCGTCTTGAAACTCTTGTGAACATTAGTGGTAGCTTGGACAACTTAGTGTCTGATATCCACTTCCGTGGTATCACTTTTGAGCACACGACATGGATGAGACCGTCTACTGATGGTCACGTGGAACTGCAGGCGGGTCAGTATCTCTTTGACGCGTGGTCGGAGAATACCGCCACGGCCAACAATGTGGCTTGGGTGGGACGCCCTGCAGCAGGCGTGAGTGTTCAGTATGCTCGAAACGTGTCGTTTGAAGGGTGTCATTTCCGCCACATGGGTTCTACCGCTCTTGATTTCGTTAGTGGCACTCGCAACATGACGGTAAACGGATGTGTCTTCTCTGACATTGCTGGTTCAGGCGTCTCTGGAGGCTTTTTCGGCGACGAGACCTTTGAGGTCCATCAGGCATACAATCCTGAAGATATGCGTGTGGTTTGCGACAGCATCTATGTAACGAATAACTACATGGTTCAGGTTGCCAATGAGGATTGGGGATGTGTTGGCGTAGGCATCGGGTATGCTTCAAATGTGAATATCCTGCATAATGAAATCGTCGGTGCGCCCTACTCAGCCATCAGTGTGGGCTGGGGATGGATAAGTACTAAGAACATCATGCACGACAATCACATCAATTATAATCATATCAACGGATTCGCGGTTCATCTTCGCGACTGCGGAGCTATTTATACTCTTTCGCCACAGCCTAATTCATCTATAATTGGCAACTGCATAGAGAAACCTGGCGATCCTGAGCACTGCCCTCTCATGTGGGATATGAAGACAGCCCAATTTGATATCTATACAGACGAGGGAACAGATTATTACAAGGTAACTGACAACTGGTGCCTGGGTAATTTCTCGATGAACAAGAACGGTAGTCATAATACTTGGACAAACAACGGCATGAACGTAAGTGACGCAATCCGGGAAAAGGCAGGTTTGGAAGAGGCATATAAGGAGATTGCCCATAAGGTCGCAGTAGCGACTTATGCTCCTGTCGACTCTATCGGAGACCGAGTTAATGCCAATCGAGACCAGATAGACTACATCTCGCAGAATGACGGATTTAAACTTGGCGATGCTGTGGCTGTCGACTTGAACAATGATAACCTTTGCGATATCGTATACAGTGGCGGTGAAGGCAACCAGACTCGAGTGGGTGGGGTACGCATCAATACTGGTAACTATGGCTTTGTAGCTACACAGGCTATCACCAATGCAAATATGTGTAGCCTTGCAGCTGGCGATCTCAATGGCGACGGACATATTGATGTTGTACAAGCAGGATTTGACTTCTGGGATGCATACAATGCTGTACTTATGAATGATGGTAGCGGTAGACTTATTGCAGAGACTTTGTCGGATGGCGCGTCTATTGCTCCAGCATGTGGTATTGCTGATATCAACAACGATGCGCTCCCTGACTATTTCTTTGTCGGGAATGGCTCGCGCAATGCGTTCTATATGCAGAAGGCTTCTCGTGATGGGTATGATAAGAAGACCAAGCTCACGCTGCCTGGTGGGTTCAATGAACCGAACATCATGTATGCCGACTTCGATAATAGTCAGAGCGTGGACATCTGTCTGCTTTCCGACAAGAGCGGTGGTGTATATACCCGTATTCACTATAACGAAGGGACTGGTGTGTTCACAGAGAAGAGTGTAGGCTTCAAGGAAAAGGGCACTCGTGGAGGTATGGCTTATGCTGATGTCAACGGTGACGGATGGCTGGATGTAGCTATTGGTGGTGAGCTTGTAGGCGAAATCTGGTCAACGACAGCCGCAGAGGGCGGTAAGACCGTATCGCTTTATCTGAACAAAGGTGATGGTACTTTTACACTGGCACAGGAATTCAGCGAATATATGCAGGACAATGTGTCGCATCCGATACGTTTCTGTGATTGGAATAATGACGGACATTCCGATCTGATATTAGCAGGTTGGAACATGTCGCAAGGCAACATCGCACAGGTCGATGTGTACCTCAATGACGGAGCTGGTAAGTTTACCAAGAGCAATGTTGATCTGCCTGGAGTTAGCGAGTCGTCGCTTGAGTTGGCTGACTTTACAGGCGAGGGGCGTAATGACATCCTCATCAGTGGAAATGCCAATGGTGCATTGGGCTTTCACGGCTACAATGTAGACCGTCGATTGGCTGTGCTCTGCAAGAATAAGACAGAACGTGTGAACACCTCTCCGCTTCCTCCTACAGAACTCTCTGCCGAGGTTGATGGCAATAGCGTGGTACTGAATTGGAACAGCGGTTCCGATGCGGAAACACCCGTGAAGAGTCTCTCATACAATTATTATCTGCGCAATCTTGACACAGGACAGTACCTTATGTTCCCTAATTCGGACATCGCAACAGGTGTGCGCCGCGTCACCTCTATGGGCAATGCGTGGCTCAATCTCGGATGGACTCTCAACCGCCTGCCTCGAGGCAACTATGCTTGGAGTGTTCAGTCGGTAGATGCCGGTTATGCCGGTTCGGCTTTTGCTGCTGAGCAGACATTCACTATAACAGATGAGTTGACGGAAGAGGAAGAAGAGGTGGAGACGTCTGTGGATAAGAAGTTACTCGAAGCCGGATGGACATTGGTGGAAACCTTCAGCGGTGTAGACTGCGCTGACAACTACTTCGCCTTCCTTGATGCCGAGACAGGTATGACAGTTATAGCACAGAATGCTGTAGGTGACAAGAACTGGGGCAATACTTATGCCATGTATTATGCCAATGGAGTAGACCCTAATACAAACATCTCTGGCGTGTTCGGCTTAGATGCCTTCGATGTCACGAGTGATATGAAGGTTATCATTACACCGCTTTCGGACCCCAACCGACATTTCCGCACAGAGGGATGGAATCATACCCTGTGGCAAACTTATTCCGATGTTCACAAGGAGGGCGATTCTTATGGCGTGGATGGAAACCGCAATATTGCTATGGTCTATCCGGAACTTTTCAGGGATAGAGGTTGGGCTCTGAGGAATAAAACGACAAATGCCTACCTCGGGCCATGGGTGAGCGGCGCTTTTGAGGATGGAGCAGAGTTCGCTGCTGACAAGCGTGATGCCAATGTTACATATTTTGATATTTATACCATTCCACGTGTCCAATATCTTCAGCAACTTAATGATTGGTCGTCTGCGACTTATGACAACCCTCTTGAAATAACCCAACTTATTACAAATCCGAGTTTCGGTCGTTACGATGAGAGCCGCCACCCCATAGGCTGGATTGTAGAGGGAGAAGGTATGGTGGAACAACAAGGCTATCTTCCCGGATGCGAGTACTATGCTTATATGAATAATTGGCAGAATAGTGGCAAACTGAGCAATCGCTCAGTCAGTCAGAATGTGAAGAATCTACCCAAAGGCAAGTATCGTCTTACTGTCTACAGCTTGTGTCCTGCTGAAGGAGCATTCCTCTTTGCAAACGACCAGAACGTTGATCTGAAGCACGAAGGCAATGCCGACGTGTCCCTTGATTTCGTTATGCCGGAGGATGGCGATGCGGTAATCGGTGTCCGTCTGCAGAATTATCAGAGCAACAATTTCAAGTTCGACAATATCAGGCTTTATTACGTGGGTCCTTGCGATGACGAGGAGGTCAGTGTTGATAATGTTGTACGGAGTCCCAAGACCGATAACGCTATATACGACTTGCAAGGACGGAAGCAGCAAGACAAACGTCGCGGTATAAACATTGTCGATGGCACAAAAGTTCTTGTAAGATGACGCGTGCAGCTTGATGCATGACGGGGAATCTGCATGAAGAACCCTTATCCCATGGGCGCTCACCCATGCGATAAGGGTTCTTTATTCAGTTGTGTGTCGCTTATGTCAAAGAAGGGACTTATGCCGCGTATTACCTATCGGACAACCACTTTCGAAACGTTGTTGCCGTTGCGCAGTATGTAGATGCCGCGGCTGAGGCCTTCGGCCGCGTCTTGCAGGACATTGGCCTTCAGCAGCACTCCGTCTATGGAGTATATGTCCACTGACGGCTCCGTTGCTTCAAGTACTGAGGTGGCGGTGGCGGGG
>JAZONP010000015.1:0-4211 GCA_045654565.1 Bacteroidaceae bacterium | reverse complement strand
AATTTACGGTAATTTATGTTCAAAGAAAAGAAAACACAAATTGCCATATAATTGACCACAAATTATCATCAATGAGAGATTTTTTCTTGTAATATCTTCTCCACCTCCTCAGCTGTAGGATGAATAGCAAGGATGGTACCGTCGCGGTCAACAAGCACGGTGATGCCACCTGCATAGTTTACACCATATTTGTTCCAAATCTTGTTTTCGTCGCGCAGTTCCAAGAGATTCAACCAGGGGTACCCGTCTTGCGCAAGGGCACGCTCCATATCCTCGCGCTTATCCTCGCGAGCCACGCCTACAATCGTAAAGCCGCGGTCTTTGTATTTTTCATAGATGGGGATCATGCTCTTCGATGTGCGTCGGCAGGGGCCGCACCACGATGCCCATAGGTCGATGAGGGCTATCCTTCGGCCAATTTCCTTGCGCAGCGTATGCAGCGTGCCGTCGAGGGCAGGAGCAGTGAAGTGGATGTAGCGGTTACCCACCTTGATACCGAGGCTCTGAATCCACTCCTCTATCTGCTTGCTCAGCGGATGGTTAGGGAAGAGGGGTTGGTATATTTCGTTGTAAATAGTTGTGAGTTCTAAGTCTCTTGAGGTATTACGGCTTCGCAAGGCTTGATGTCGCAAAAGATTTAACCCTATCACAGAACGGTCGTTACGCATATAGTCCTCAATGTATTTGTCACGTTCTTCGCGAACTCTTCTACTCTTGGTTTGAAAGGCATAGTACTCAGGAGTAAAGGCCTCTCCCGATTCTTGGAGCGTAATAGCCTCTTGGGCGAGTTTTAGTTTTGTTTGCTCATCTTCGGCTATAAGGAATAGTGTTTCCAATTCCATCATTCGTGGAGTGTACCACCGACCGATGTTTTTCAGAGAGTCTGCTTCTCGCTTGAGCGGACTGGTCATGCCATCTAATACAGAAACGTACTGCAAATATCGTTTGTTTGTCGGACTCTCACTTGCCAAAGTCGGTGCTTGGTTATCTTTCTCCATATGGTGGAAAGTGATGTTGACCTCACACTCTTCTACAAAGAAGGTACAAGTATACCAACTGCCACTTTTGTGCTCTTCCATTGAGATGATATCATAGGGCATCACCTCATCCACATAAAGGTCAAAAGCAAACCTACCGTCTATCACAGGGATGCTGTCTGCATCCACTACACGGAAGTCACTGCCCGATGGGGCAAGGAGCATCATGGTATAAGTCGAGTCGGGCACAGCGCCCTCAATGTGGCAATGTATCTTCCCTGTCTTTTCTGTACACGCCCCCAGCAGCACCGCCACGGCAAGGAAGAGGTATAGTTTGGTTGGTTTCATTGTATTGGTTGCTTATGTCGTTACACGAATTTTATTTATGGTTAATTTATGGGCAATTCACGGGAATTTATGTTGAAAAAGATGGGAACACGAAACGAAGTTCGCCGCCCGCAGGGGCTAAAGGCAATTGCCATGTAATTGGCCATGAATTTAAGGGAAGGTTTAGCTCGACGAAGTCAAAATTCTTGTCCCATCCCTATTCTGCCAGATGTTTGTCGAGGAGGGATTCATGTACATGGATGTTTTCCTCCACGATAGAGCCGTCCTTGCCCATCAGTGCTGCGTAGGGGATGCCGCTGAAGTTGAATCGCGTCTGCATCAACAGCCACAGGTCGTTGCTGATGCGCAGACTCTCTCCCTTAATCCCCTTTTCTGTAAAGAACTGTTGTACGCGCTCTTCGGGATTGTCCTTCTCGTTGCAGATGTAGAGGAAGGTCGCTTTGCCTGCATAGTTGTCGGTCCATTTGCTTTGGCTTGTCATAGAGGCGCGGCAGGGTCCGCAGCCGAGACCCCAGAAGTCGAGCACGATGAGCGGTGTGTCGTATTTCTTGCGTATGTCGCTGAGGAATTGGGTAACTTCGGGATATTCGTCAGACGCTACTCCACCTTCGTTTTGGCGTATGAGTGCGCGCCATGCGTTCAGCGCTTCGCGGATGACGATGGGACTCTTCAGGTGAGGGAGCAAGGCTATGAGAAATTCGCCCATGGCATCCACATCGGTATGTTGTTGCAGTTCACATCCCACGATAGATGCCTCCGGCAGGAAACCGCTGTTGAAGGAGTGTATGCGCTGCATGTTGTCGAAGGCGCTGTTGAACTGCCACTGCAGTGTGGGCAGCGAGTCATACGGCTCTTCGCCAACATATTCCAAAACGTGGGCATTGTAGCTGTCTAGCAAACTAAGGTTTAGGTTACAAATCTCGTTCAGCGTTCTTTTCCGTTGCCGTTCTTCTTCGGTCAATGTACTGTCCGCCATAAGGGGCAATGCCTCTTCGCTAAAAAAACGGTTATCCATTTGCTGAGGTTCTACCCTAAAGGGACCGAAAGCCGCACGGTTGAACGGTACCCATGTGTTGCTGGAGGAGAGCATCAGCATGTTGTCCATCAACAGGTCGTAGTGCTTCAGCAAGTAGTCGTAGTAATTACCTTTGATAGGGGAAACGAAGTCTTCTCTCTCTTTATATGTATATTCATCTACTTTCTCGTATCTGCTGTCGTTATAGTACATGGCGATATCGAGCGTATTGCACAGGATGTCTGTCACGGCATTGGTCATGAGTATGTCTCTCGCCCTATCGCTGATGGGCAGCGCAGCCAATTTATCGGGGCCCTCTGTCAACAGACGCTCCAAGCGTTTCAACTCAATATCGCGGAACTTCAGCGCGTTCTCTATCGAGGTCAGTTGCCCCACGTCGTTATATTGAAAGCCGTCCTTTTTCTGCAGAGCTTCATCACATGAGTAGGTGTGCCGGTTTACCTGTGCCGAGAGGCTGTTGTCCAAGATTTGCGGCGTAAGATTTCTGGTAGGCCCGGCCATTTGGGCGGCATCGAAGCGGCATACCGCCGTCTCACCCGGCACTAAGAAAAAATTGGTAAAGAAGTCGCCCTGCAGACTCACATAGCAGGGATAGGGAATCTCCACCGTGGCGAGGAAGGTGCCGTCGGCATTCACCTCCACCGCAGTCTTGTGCTCTATTCCACTCACCTGTTCCTGATAGGATATAGTCAGGTATTTCCCCGCATCGGCGGCACGGTTGGCTATATACCCTTTGATGAAAGCCTTTCCCTTGGCAAAGAAGAGCGGACTGACGGATTGCGGATTATAACTGTAGGGAGCCGCCCCAGTAAGCCGTGCAGACTCGCAAGTCAGCAGATAACCCTTGTCTTTCGGATTGACCTTGAGGAGCAAGCGGCCGTTTTTCTTCTCCTCCAAGAGGAATTGACGCCCCGTGCCTCCACTGCTGAGGCTTACCGTCAGTTGTCGGCCCTTGCGCTCCACGTCGTAGTTCCATATCTCGTCGGCGTAGAATATCTTGTCGTGACTGATGACGAGCGCCACGTTGCCGGCCTCGTCCACCTTTTCCCACTCGCCCAGCAAATGTGCCATAGGGTGCTGCACGAGCGATATGCCCTTGATGCTCCAACTTCCCTCGCTGAAGTCAACCTCCGTGTCTGTCTTGTCGATGGGTTCATAGAAGAGTTTTATGTCCATCTGTCCGCTCTCGGGCATAAACACATGCGTGTTCATCTGGAAGTTCTCGCACCGCACAAACTTGTACTTCTTTCCCGTCTGCCGTCCCTTCAGCACCTCCGTGCTGTCTAACTGAATCCAATAGTTAGGCAAGTGTCTCAGCGTGGCCGTCACCACCGTCTCCCGTTTGTTCACCTCCACATGGGTTATCTCCATGCACCCGTTCGTGCTGTTTGTCTCTATGCGCGGATTGTCCACCACGCGGTTTTGCGCCTGTGCCGCAACGGCAATGAGCAGTGCGGCGATGATGGTTGTGATGTGTTTCATTGCTTTATTTGTTGTTTGTTTCTACTCCTTTATATATGTGCCCTAAACATTGCAGTCCCCATCTGTTTTTATTCCACATGGTGGTGTGCCATAACAAAGTAAGCCATTTTATGTAAACTTTCCAACAAGACATGGAGGATATTGCATCAAACTCGCGGAGTTTAACTTTTATTGTTAGTTATTGAGGGCTTGAATTTATTTCTCTTTTTTTATTTATGGTTAATTTGTGGGCAATTTACGGGAATTTATGTTGAAAAAAGGAACACGAAACGAAGTTCACCGCCCGCAGGGGCTAAAGGCAATGTTCATGAATTAACCGAATTAGCCACGAAAATCTTTGCTGCTACTTCTTCAGCTCCTCCTTCAGC
>JAZONP010000014.1:0-4977 GCA_045654565.1 Bacteroidaceae bacterium | reverse complement strand
TTTCCGTTAGTTTAGTATTAAAACTCCGAATCATCGCTGTCGGGAGCAGAGCCGCTGAAGCCCTTGTTCATCTCCACATATACCTCCACCACATCGAGGGTGTTGATGGTGCCGTCACCATTGACATCGACCTGCGCGAGTATCACCGCCTCGTCGGCTGTGCCGAGGATGTAGGCGTAGATGAGTGCAGCGTCGTCGGTCGTCACCGTGCCGTCGCCATTGGTGTCGGCGGGCAGTGTGCTATTCGTTGCTGCCATGGCGATGGCTACTGTAGCCACGCCAAGAAGGAGGGTTAATAGTTTCTTTTTCATATTACTTTATTCTTTTGTCAACTGATGACACTGAATTTAGACTGTTTTTTGACTTCGCCTTTGGCTTCGTACTCCTTGGGAGAACTAAAGTTCTCGTTGTCGCAACCGACGCTTTCATACCGCGTCGGCACTTTGCCCTCGCTACCATCCGGATGGCAAACGCAAGCGGAGCACGCGTTATCTGTTTAAGTACTGTTTAAATTCTGTTGATAATAATAATCTCCGTGATTAGTGTAATTTCTGTAGGCGTACTATCCTTTATTAAAAAAGAACTTTCTTGCCGTTAACGACATGGAGACCTTTGGTGGGGCTCTCTACACGGCGGCCACTGAGGTCGTAGATGATGAGCTTTCCAATCTCGTTCGTTGGAGCAGCAATGTCTGTGGGGGTACTCACAATGTGGAGGGTCTGCTCCTCGGCGGTGTAGGCAGTCACCGCGCCATCGGCCACGCCCACGGCGAAGAGGCCCGAGGCTGTGATGTCGTAGTCGCCCGTGGCGAGTGACGAGAGGTCTACATTCCAGGAGCACAACACACCATCGGTACCAGCAAAGGTGGCCAGCTCAGCGGAAGCCAGCGACACGAAGTGTCCCTTGTCTGTGGTGCCCTCGGTGAGCGAGTGGTTAGTAGCGCGAGTAGTGCGTGAGCCGGCAGAGAAGGTAGCGCCCTCGGGAAGGGTTAGATACAGCTCCACTGCCGTGAGGTTCGTGGAAGGGTTGACTAAGTGTAGCGACAGCTCCACTTGGCGGTTCTCGGTGATCTCGCCCACGGTGAGGTAGAGGCGATTGTCGTGCTCCGCGGCTTGCACCAGCATGGGCAGTGTCACGAGGGCAAGGAGCAAGGTTTGTAGGGTTCTTTTCATATTGGTGCTTGTTTAGTGTTTAGTGTTAACAACTTCGTTGTTGAGCTTCGGCTGCGCTCGCTGCAAGAGTTCAAGCAAGCTTGACTCTCGCTCGCTGGCACGAACCTTTAGTGTTTAGTGTTTTCGTTTTAGTCTTCGTTATTTCAACGACAAAGATACACGCCAATTCTGAAAAGATTCTGAAAAATACGATTTTTTTACATTCTTTGTGCCTATCGGTCTATAGGCAGAATCTATCTATCATAACGAAGTACAGAAAATCAAGAGCCGATCGTGAGCAACTTCGCTAAAAGCATAGTCACGATTAAGCGAACGCAGAGATATGAACTCATCCCCGACAATCAGCCTTCATCCCAGCAATAAAGGTACGGAGTAGATAATGAACTGCTCATTACCATCAATCATAATGACATTATTAGTCTGCGGAATTGGTTCTTCCACTTCAAGAAATTAGGCTGGTTAGGCAGCTGAAATGTTAAAAATGCTCCTTTACGTCAACTTTTTCTGCTCTTCATGGTTGACAGATTATTTTTATTTAGTAATTTTGTAAACCGAAAGACAAAAATCACTTTACGTTATGAACTCAATATTCTCAGTTCGATTAAAGCAAGCTCGCATTATGCGTGGTTTGTCGATGGATGCACTTTGTGATAAAGTTGGCAATGCCATAACTAAGCAGTCTATATCCAAATATGAGACTGGCAAGATGCTTCCTGACAGCAAGATATTGATTCTGTTGTCAAAAGCACTGGAGGTTAGCATTGATTATTTCTTCCGTCAACCAAGTGTGTCAATTGAGAATGTGGAGTTTCGCAAGAAATCCAAACTTGGAGTCAAACAGATAGACTCCATCAAAGAAGTCGTGAAGGATCAGTTGGAACGCTACTTTGAGATAGAGAACCTCAATGCTATAGAGTCAAGTTATAGGGTACAATCCGGAAATGTACTTGTACAGGATGAGGATGATATCTACCCGATAGTGAAACGCCTAAAAGCTGCGTGGCAATTAGGTGAGGATGGCATAAATAACCTTATTGAGGTCCTGGAGGACAACAATATCAAAGTTGTTGAGATTGATGTTCCTAACTCTTTTGATGGTCTCAGCGGCTTTGTCAATGGCGACACTCCCGTAATAGTACTCAACAAGAATTTCAAGAGTGAGCGTAAACGATTTACCGCACTTCACGAGTTAGGCCATTTGATGTTAACTTTTGACAGCAGTATCTCTGATAAGGAGATTGAAAGCCTCTGCAATCTCTTTGCAAGTGAAATGCTTATATCCAAGGAGGTATTCATTCAACGTATAGGTGCAGCCCGAGGCGACATCTCATTGGAGGAATTGAAGGGTCTTCAGATTCAATTCGGTATCTCAATAGATGCTCTTATGTATAAGGCCAAGAGCCTGAATATCATTTCCGAAAATCGTTTCAACACTTTCCATAAGAAAAAGAATGCAGTACACCAATTCAAGGAATCGGTGGAAAAAAACCGTTCTAAGGAGGAATGTTCGAATCGTTTTGTTCGCCTCGTATACCGAGCGTTGGCCAGCGAAATCATTTCATTCTCCAAGGCAAGTGCCCTATTAGGCATTTCTATTGATTCTATCAGGAACCAACTAAATCTTGTATAGAATGGATATCGTCGTTAACGATACAAATATATTCATCGACCTATACTCTGTAGGACTGATCGATGCTTTCTTCAATCTGCCTTTTGAAGTTCATACCGTTGACTTCGTGGTTAATGAGATTGAAGATGAGCAACAGTCTTTACTGGTAAACCAACTCATTGATAATGGTAGGTTGACGGTACATTCCTTTGCCGCAGAAGAGTTGCTTGAGGTATTGGAGCTTCAAGCAAATGCAGGAGGCAACGTCTCGGTAACTGATTGTGCAGTGTGGCAATATGCCAAGCAAAGGGATTATGTATTGTTGACTGGCGACAGACAATTGAGAAATAAAGCCATTGAATCCAACGTTACAGTAAAGGGCATATTATATGTATTTGATCAATTAGTGGAGTGCAGTATCCTGCCTCCAAAAGATGCTGCAACGAAATTGAAGGAGTTAATGGCAATAAATGCGAGACTCCCTAAAGGATTAATCCAAGAACGAATAGTGAAGTGGGAGAGTTTATAAAGAATCATAAGTTTATATTCTAAAATCCGAGTTCCTACACTCATAAGTCATAGGTAGATTGGGGAGGGCTCCAATCTACCTATTGCTCTACATCAGCACCACCGACTCCACGAAGATGACTGCGATGCCGGCTGCGTAGCCGAGGAGGGCCATCAGGGAGATGTTCTTCAGGTACCAGGTGAAGTCTATCTTCTCCAGGCCCATGGCTACCACACCGGCTGCCGAGCCGATGATGAGGATGCTGCCACCCACACCAGCACAGTAGGAGAGGAGCAGCCAGAAGAGGCCGTCGGGGGCGAAGAGCTGGGCATACGCGGGGTCGGCACTGGCGGCGATGGCGGTCACGTCGGCAACGGGGTACATGCCGATGCAGGCGGCTACGAGCGGCACATTGTCGATGACGGAGGAGAGCACGCCGATGATGGAGGTGATGGTGAACACCTCGTGGATATTACTATCGAGAAGGTGGGCCGTGTGGCTCAGGATGCCTGCCGTCTGCAGTCCTGCTACCGACATCAGTATGCCGAGGAAGAAGAGGATGGTGGGCATGTCGATGTTCTTCACGATCTGCGACACGCGGTGCTTGGCATCTTCACGCATGCTCACCTTGTGGTGCCCGTAGATCCACTCCGTGACAATCCACACCACGCCGAGCGAGAGCATCATCCCCACATAGGGCGGCAGACCTGTGAGGCTCTTGAACACGGGTACAAAGAGCAGTCCCGCCACGCCCAGGCACAGCACGCCGCGGCTGAAGCGCTTGCCCACTCCGCTGGGTAATGGGGTGGTGGTCTCCACGGGCGGCAACATCAGCGCTCCTTGACGCAGCCGTCGCATGGCCATCGCCACGGGTATCACCATCGCCACGAGGCAGGGCACCAGCAGGTAGAGGATGAGGCTGCCAGCCGAGACGTTGCCACGCATCCATAGCATGATGGTGGTGACATCGCCTATGGGCGACCATGCACCTCCCGTATTGGCTGCCATGATGATGACGCCCGCAAATATCCATCGGTCGCGCACGGTGGGCACTATCTTGCGCAGCATCATAATCATGATGATGGTGGTGGTCATGTTGTCCAGCACGGCCGACATGAAGAAAGTGATGAAGGCCAGCGTCCACAGGAGGGTGATCTTGTTGCGCGTGGTGATGCGCTCGGTGATGATGGAGAAGCCGCCATGGCGGTCGATGAGGTCCACGATGGTCATCGCTCCGATGAGGAAGACGAGTGTCTCGCAGGTGCTGCCCAGATGCTCGAGCAGCTTGCTACCCGTGTCGGCATCGCCCGAGGCCAGCGCATACACCGACCATATCACGCCAAACATCGCCAGTGCCGTGGCCGACTTGTCAATCTTGATCTTATGCTCCAGGGCGATACACATATACCCCAGGGCAAACAGGATAATCATTGTCAGTATCATGACTTTATTCTTTGGATTCTAACAATAAAATTTTAAGTTAAGTTATTTTCGGAAAGGTGTATTGTCATAGAATAACACATCGAAAAATGTAAAGGGGCAGACATTCACATCTGCCCTTTACCTTAGAAATTGTTTCACGCGATGGCAGGAGTGTCTCAGTGAAAGGTGGGTAACTACTCCTCCACTGATACATCGGGGACCTTCTTCACGATCACCTTATCGATGCGGGGACCGTCCATGTCTAC
>JAZONP010000013.1:0-28477 GCA_045654565.1 Bacteroidaceae bacterium | reverse complement strand
AGCATCTTATTGAGCGCTACAACTTGAAGCAGGAAGAGTTGAGCGAGAAGATTGGCAAGAATCGTGCTACGATTGCCAATACTTTGAGACTCTTGAAACTCCCCGCCCAAGTGCAAATGGCGATTAAGAATCGTCAGATAGACAAGGGGCATGCTCGTGCGTTGCTTTCGCTTGCTGATCCTGCGATGCAGGTGAAGTTTTTTAAGGAAGTGGTAGAAAAGGGGTATTCTGTGCGTCAGATTGAAGAAATGGTGTCGCAGATTAACGCCGGCGAGGCGGTGAAGAGCGGCAAGCGCACACTTCAGGACAAGAAGGTCTTGCTCCCCGAAGAATTTAAGGTGTTGAAGACCCGCCTCTCTGACTTTTTCAAGACCAAGGTGCAGATGACCTGTTCACAACAAGGGAAGGGCAAAATCAGCATCCCCTTTGACAACGAGGAAGAACTGACACGAATCATCGAACTCTTTGATAGAATGAAGGGTTGAGCTCTGTCATATAAAATATGAAACGACTATTTACGCTTATCATCCTCATACTCTGCTGCGTCGGCGCTCAAAAGGTGTCGGCGCAAGCGCGTCTTTTTGATGTCCAAGAGCGCCCGTTGTTGGTGACCGACTCCGTGGCTCCGCACACAGAGCGTGTGGCGTTTGAGGCAGACACTCTAACGTCTGTTGCGCCTATCACGGATACGGTAAAGATTGATACCATCAACCTGCTGCTTCCCCTTAACGAGAAGCAGTTGAAGAAGGAGCAGCGCCAGTTGAAGCGCGCGCAGTTTGTGCCCGATCCTCAGCGCGCCCTCTGGTTGGCATTGGTCATTCCCGGAGCAGGGCAGATTTACAACCGAAAGTATTGGAAACTCCCCCTTGTCTACGGCGTGTGGTTCGGCTAGGCCTATGGCTTTACGTCGAAGCAGCAGATGTATAGCGACTACTCGCAGGCCTACCTCGACATCATGGACAACGACCCCGGCACTGCGAGCTATGAGGATATGCTCCCCCCACGCTATAACGTAGAGGCCAACAAAGAGTACCTCACTCGCGTATTCAAGAATCGTAAGGACAACTACCGCCGCCAGCGCGACCTCAGCATCTTTTGCTTCATCGGCGTGTACCTCCTCTCCGTGGTCGATGCCTATGTCGATGCCGAGCTATCCAACTTCGACATATCCGACGACCTCAGCGTACAGGTACGTCCCACGACTATAGAGAACAAGCAGACCACGCTACTCAACCAAGCCTACGGGCTACAATGTAGTTTCAGTTTCTGACCCACTACCACGAAACCATAACCATGAAGTTCATCCACGATATAACCCATCTCTTCCCCATCACCAATCCCACTTGGATATTCCTTGTGGTGTTGGCCATCATACTCTTTGCGCCACTGCTATTCAACCGCATCCGTGTGCCCCATCTCGTGGGAATGATCTTGGCAGGCGTACTTGTAGGCGAGCATGGGCTCAACATCCTGTCACGCGACAGCAGCTTCGAGCTTTTCGGTAAGGTCGGACTCTATTACATCATGTTCCTTGCCAGCTTGGAGATGGACCTTGAGGGACTAAAGAAGAACCGCACACGAGGTATCATCTTCGGTCTCATCACCTTCCTTATCCCCATGGCAATAGGCTTTGCCGTAGGGCAGTGGGTGTTGCAGCTCCCTTGGGAGGCATCCTTGCTCCTCTCATGTATCATTGCATCCCACACCCTCATCGCCTACCCCATCGTGGGGCGTTATGGTTTGAGCCGCCACGACTGCGTCACCATCGCCATTGCCGGCACGATGATAGCCTTGCTGTTGGCCCTATTCACGCTGGCGGGCATATCGGCCAGCATCAAGGGCGATGTAAATGCCACATTCTGGATTGTGTTCCTATTGAAGTGCATTCTCTATTGCATCTTCATCTTCTTTTTCTACCCTCGCTTCACGCGCCACTTCTTCAAGCACTACAGCGACAATGTCACACAATTCACCTTCGTGCTCGTGTTGCTCTTCCTCAGCGCGGCCCTGTCCGAGCTGGCAGGTCTCGAAGGCCTCTTCGGAGCCTTCCTCGCAGGCCTAGTACTCAACCGTTACATACCACGTGTATCCCCTTTGATGAACCGCATCGAGTTTGTTGGCAACGCCCTCTTCATACCCTACTTCCTCATCAGTGTGGGCATGTTGGTCAACCTTAAGAGCATGTTCAACCACAGCGAAGCCATCTTTGTAGTAGTAGTCATGGTGATAACAGCCACTCTGACCAAGTGGTTGGGCGCTTGGGCCACCCAGCTCGTACTACGCATGACAGCCGCCGAGCGTCGCATGTTGTTTGGGCTTAGCAATGCCCACGCAGCCGGTGCGCTGGCCATGATTATGGTAGGCACCCAGCTGGAGATAGCCCCCGGCGTATACCTCATAGGCGACAACATCATCAATGGTGTCGTGCTGGTCATCCTCGTCAGCTGCGTCATCAGTTCCTTGGTTACTGACCGCGCCGCACGTGAGGTGGCCCTCTCTGCAACCTCATCGTCCAGCGAGCAGAGCAAGTCTCACGAGAGGATCATGGTGGCACTCAACAATCCCGAGACCGTAGAATCGCTCATCGACACCGCCGTCATGATGAGCAACCCCAAGTCAAAGAAAGAGATGATAGCCCTTCAGGTGTGCCTCGACAATGAGCGTGTGGAACAGCAGTTGAAGCAAGGCAAGCTGAACCTCGAGTGTGCAGCCAAGACCGCACCCGCCGCCGATGTACAGCTCTCTACCCACAACCGTGTAGGCGTCAATGTGGTTGGTAGCATCGTACACTCCATGAAGGAGCTCGAGGCATCGGAGCTGCTACTCGGCTTGCACCACAAGCGCCGCATAGGCGACTCATACCTTGGCACTATAGCCACCGAGCTATTGGCCCGCATCAACCGCCAAGTCATCATCGTCAACTACCTGATGCCCGTCAACGTCGTTCACCGCATCATCGTAGCCGTACCCGAGTGGGCCGAGAAGGAGGTCGGGTTCTACCTATGGGTAGAGCGTGTGAGCCGTATGGGCGAGCAGCTCGGCTGTCGCATCGACTTCTATGCCCACACCGACACCATCCCCCTACTGAAGGAGTACATCCAGGCCAACCATCCGAGTGCCCGCACCTCATACGTTGCGCTCGACGACTGGCACGACCTGCTCATCGTGACACAACACCTCAGCTACGACCACCTCTTCGTGCTCGTCAGTGCACGCCGTGGAGGCATCTCATGGCAGCCATCGTTCGACAACCTCCCCACGCAACTGGTGCGACACTTCTCCAACAACAGCCTGATGATTATATACCCCGAGCAGTTTGGTCAAGCACACGAGCTATCCTTCGTGCAGCCACTGCCGACGCAGCAATAAACGAGTGGAAGGATGTAAATCGACGAAAACGAAGACGAAAACCACCATCCTGAAGGTATCCTAAACACTAAATAAACTCTAAAGCACAAAGATGAAAGAGCACTGGACCGACCGCACAGAACTATTGCTTGGCAAGGACAAGATGCAGCGCTTGCGCGATGCCCACGTGCTCGTGGTCGGCGTAGGAGGTGTAGGCGCCTATGCTGCCGAGATGCTATGCCGTGCAGGTGTAGGCGAGATGACCCTCATCGATGCGGACACCGTGCAGCCCACCAACATCAATCGCCAGCTGCCCGCCACACACGCCACCCTGGGACGCCCCAAGGTAGAGGTCTTGGCCGAGCGCTTCCGCGACATCAACCCCGACATCAAGCTACATGCGTTGCCGGTGTACTTGACCGAGGAACTGAAAATTAATAGAGAGATTCCTCACTCCGCAGAGGATATCACATGCGAAGATGCTGATAATTCACCATTTTCAATTTTCAATTTTCAATTTGACTTCATCGTAGATGCCATCGACACCATTGCTCCCAAGTGTGCCCTCATCGCCGAGGCCATGCGCCGTGACATACCCATCGTGAGTAGCATGGGGGCTGGTGCCAAGAGCGACATCACGCAGATACGCTTTGCCGACCTGTGGGACACCTACCACTGCGGCCTCGCCAAGGCCGTACGCACACGCCTCAAGAAAGAGGGACTGCGCCGACCGCTCCCCGTAGTGTTCTCTACCGAGCAGGCCGACCGAAACGCAGTCATGACCATCGAGGGCGAGCAGAACAAGAAATCCACCACCGGCACCATCAGCTACATGCCTGCCGTGTTTGGCTGCTACCTGGCCGAGTATGTAATACGGAAGTTAAGTTGAAAGTTGAAGGGTTAACGATAACGATGACGAAAACCACTATCTGGAAGCTATTGGCTATTGGTAATTGGCTATTGGCACTACACCCTAAACACTAAACTCTAAACACTAAACTCTAAACAAGCATAATGATCCAACTACACGACATACACAAAAGTTTCGGTACGCTCGAGGTACTCAAAGGCATTGACCTCACCATCAACCAAGGCGAGGTAGTCAGCATCGTAGGTCCCAGTGGTGCAGGCAAGACCACCCTACTGCAAATCCTCGGCACGCTCGACCGTCCCGACAGCGGACAGGTACTCTTCGACGGCATCGACGTCGCTCAGTACAAGGAGAAGCAGCTCTCAGCCTTCCGCAACGAGCACATCGGCTTCGTGTTTCAGTTTCACCAGCTGTTGCCCGAGTTCACCGCTGTAGAGAACGTCATGATGCCCGCCCTCATCGGTGGAGCCAGTATGAGCGAGGCCCGCAGCCGTGCCATGGAGATGCTCGACTACCTGCACCTCACCGACCGCGCCACCCACAAGCCCGCCGAGCTCTCTGGAGGCGAAAAGCAGCGCGTCGCCGTAGCGCGCGCCCTGGTCAACCGCCCTCAGGTGATCCTTGCCGACGAGCCCTCAGGCAGCCTCGACACGCAGAACAAGGAGGAGCTACACCGCCTCTTCTTCGACCTGCGCGACCAGTTGGGACAGACCTTCATTATCGTCACCCACGATGAGACCCTTGCCTCCACCACCGACCGCACCATCCGCCTACGCGATGGACGAGTGGAGCTGTAATGAAAACGATAAAGAAGACTACACCCACTATGCTGTCATTCCGAGCGAAGAGAGGAATCTCACGCAGGGCTTTAGCTTCCCCGAGGAGTTTTCTCCAAGAGACACTGCGAGATCCTTCACGCTGTTCAGGATGACACTAAACTCTAAACACCAAACAAATGATGAGTACAAGACAAGAACAAATGGAGGCCTTTGGCCGCTTTCTCGACGTATTGGACGAACTGCGCGAGAAGTGCCCTTGGGATCGCAAGCAGACCAATGAGAGCTTGCGCCCCAACACCATAGAAGAGGTATACGAACTATGCGACGCCCTCATCAACGAGGACGACACCAACATCTGCAAGGAGCTGGGCGATGTGCTGCTCCACATAGCCTTCTATGCCAAGATAGGCTCTGAGAAGGGCGTCTTCGACATCAAGGATGTATGTGACCGCCTGTGCGAGAAGCTCATCTTCCGCCACCCACACGTGTTTCCACCAGTTGAAAGTGCAAAGATGACAGATGAAAGTACCCCCACCCCCATCAATGCCACTCAGGTATCGGAGAATTGGGAACAATTGAAACTCAAGGAGAAGGGTGGCAACAAGCGCGTGCTCAGTGGGGTGCCTGCAGGGCTGCCCTCCATCGTGAAGGCCTACCGCATACAGGAGAAGGCCCGCAACGTGGGCTTCGAGTGGGACGATGCCTCGGGCGCATGGGAGAAGCTACTCGAAGAAATCGAGGAGCTGAAGGTCGAGCTCGACCGTGACAATCACGACCTTGCCGAGGCTGAGCTGGGCGACCTGCTCTTTGCCACCATCAACGTAGCCCGCATGAATGGTCTCAGCCCCGACAATGCCCTTGAGCGCACGAACCAGAAGTTTATCCGCCGCTTCAACTATGTGGAGGAGGGTGCCATCACCAGTGGCCGCAACCTCAAAGAGATGACGCTCGAGGAGATGGATGCCCTATGGGACGAGGCCAAGCGCCAGGGGTTATAGTGTCTATACCCTGTTCTTTAAGACATAAGAACAGGGTTTGCTCTTCCTTGACGACTCGGTTTCTGACAAGTTCTTTAGACATAAGAACATAAGTACATGATTCTCATTGAAAGCCTACCAGTCGTGTACATTCGGCGCAGCCGACAAGCTGCGAGCACTCCTTGCGACGCAGCCTCTGTGCAATTCGTGCATTCTGTGTGCGATAAAACCCTCCGCGTGACGACTGCGAATAAACCGGTTCTTTTGTTCTTCTGTCGACAGGTTCTGTTTTGGACATAAGAACATAAGTACATGATTCTCACTGAAAGCCTACCAGTCGTGTACACTCGGCGCAGCCGACAAGCTGCGAGCACTCCTTGCGATGCAGCCTCTGTGAGATTCGTGCATTCTGTGTGCGATAAAACCCTCCACGTGACGACTGCGAATAAACCCGGTTCTTTTGTTCTTCTGTCGACAGGTTCTGTTTTGGACATAAGAACAGAAATACATAAGTATCACCGAAGCCTCTGGTGAGACCAAATGAGACAAACAACAAACAGGGTGCATCCGAAGATGCACCCTGTTTGTTGTTCATGCCAATAACTAAAAGCCAATAGCTACGCAGTTTACTGCTCGTCAGTATACCAGAGGTTACCCCACTTGCCGCGGCGGGGACGGTACTCTTTGGTGAGAGACTCCTCATTACCACCCTCTTCGTTAAAGACGAAGCTACCTGTGAGCATGAGAGTTTCACTAGCCAACTCGGTCACCTCAATCTCGGGTTTGATATATATTTTCTTTTCCATTTCAAGATTTATGATTTATTATTTATGATTTCTGATTTTAGTCTATGAGTTCTAATTTATGATCTACTCCCACGATGAGAAAGATAAATCATAAATCAGAAATCATAAATAGCATTTAGCGGATAACAACTTTCTTACCATTCACGATGTAGATGCCTTTCTCTACGATCTTCTCGATGCGGCGGCCTGCGAGGTCGTAGATGACCATCTCCTGTTCGCCGTCGGCGAGTGTCTCCTCTATCTCGGTCGTGCCAGCCTTACGGATGCGGAGAGCGGTAGCATTAGAGCCATTAGGTAGCTCTACCCATGCACGGAATCCGTTGATATAGGTTGTCACCTGAGTTTCACCGTCCATCTTGTATCCATTGAAGAGGTAGAAGCCTACACCATTGACGCCATTCTGCAAAGTGTAAACCTTCTTTTCGGCATTCTTCACAGACTTGGGATACTTACCCGTGAGGAGGTTCTTGCTCTTATCCAATGCAGCGACATCATCGGCAACCGCAAAATTGTATGTACCTTGCTTAGCCTCAAGGATAACACCCGTGTTAGCAGGGATTATTCCATCGTTAACAACCTCGGTGATATCGGTCAAATCCAAGTAGTTATCTACATGTACACCAACGTATGCTGTCACATTCGCAGGGATTTTCAATGCTACAGGAGCATACAAGGTTGCATAACCCACCGAAGACACTACTACGGGGAGAGAGGTTACTTCTTCTACGGTGAAGAGATAGTTTGCATTTCTTCCTGCAGGACTACCTCCTGCGGGATCAATATATGCAGCTTTAGTATCACCAGAATCAGTATTACCTGTGCCATTAGAGAACAGATATCGGTTGCTATTAAACTTAATTTGCAACTTGCCCACATTGCGAGATCTCTCAAAAACAACCGCAACACCTGAGCCTACAATCGTACTATATTCCAATTTATTATTATTAACTGCAAGATACATACCATTCTTATAAGACAGCAACTTACCATCTATGTATCCGAAGATGCTGCTTACGTCGGTTGCAATATCAGCCTTAAACTGTGTGCGGCCTGATTCTCCTGAAGAAAGATATCCGTTGCCAGCATTATTCTTGATTCGATAGAACTTACCAGTCTGAGGGACATTGAGTGTAAATGTCTCGATAAGCTCGTTCACTCTTGCTGTCTTGGCATTAACCTCTGCAACGTCAGTGGCTGTAGCCTTGAATTCTTCAATCTCAGCTAACTCTGCCTGTACATCAGCTGTGCATGAATAATATCCAAGAGCAGCATCCAATCTGTTGTCGGCATCAGCAAGAGCATCTCCTAACTCACAGATTTCTTCATATAACTCTACAGCTTCGGCAATTGTAGTGAGAGTAGACTCTGTAATTGCTCCAACAACGGTTACCTTGTGGTTGCTACCTGCATCATCAGTTCTATTCCATCCACCAGCCCAGTAGAACAAGCCGGCATTACCATTCTGGCTCACTGCACCCACGTTATCGGGAGAAAGCATGATGGGATACTCTACACCACCAGAGATGTTCTTGAAGGTTGTTTTCAAACTTTGAGGAGTTTCAGCGAAAGGAATAGGCTGCTCGTTGACACTCTGTACACCCATAAACTTACCCTTACCGATATTGTACATATAGTAATGATTGTTTGAAGACTTGTATACAGCCCATTGGAACATGGTATTGTCTTCTGAAGGTGTGGGAGCGGGTTCAACTTTTGAGTTGGCTGTACCAATGAGGTTTTCACTACTTGCATCAGCACCTACCCAACCACGACTTGTCACAAAACTATATACGTAGTTGTTCTTAAGCTTTGCGTAGTCATCCACAAGGATAGCCGCATTAAGGGCAGTGGTGAGTGCTGTGATCTGTCCTCCAAGCATCTCGGAATCGTAAACACCAGCGAGAACATTTTCTGCGTTAGTCTTTGCGGTAGCAAGTGCTTCCTTATCCGCCTCGAGAAGATAAGTCAACGCCTTTTCCGCTCTTACGATAAGTGCTTCCAACTCGGGAACCAATGTCTGAGCTGTAAGGTAAGCATCCATAGTAGCAAGGATTTCTGCAGAGTTTTCAAGGTCGCCCGCCTCACGGATATCCACCTTATTGCCATCATCGCCCAAATCATTATAGAAAGTGATTACAGGGGGGTCGTAAGTAGGAGAGATACCGATATGATGCTCATTACTACCATCCTTAAGAGCAACCACGAGGGGGAAGAATTTATTACCCGTAGCCTTCAAGATTTCGACAGGCTGGGAAGGAACATCGGAATAGGCTGTATAGTTATTGTTCTCACCGCCCTTCACCACAAACTTGCCAGCACCCACACTATACAGATAGGTTCTTCCACCTACAGTGAGGAACGCAAACTGCTCTGTCTTTGTTTCCGGGTTAGCTGATGCAGCATACCACAACGCATCCTCTTCTGCATTGTAGCTCCACACACCACGGTCATAGGTTGATACGGTATATACCTTACTATTGCTCAAGTCGCTGGCATCCTTAATAAGGCCGTCTGCATGCTGTATGGTCAATGCTACGCTCGTAGCGATAAAGATATCCTCATCCACTTTTATGATGCGATAACGCTTACCGTCATCATCGTCGCCCGCTGCTGTATGATGGAGCTTATTACCATCAGTTCCTCCATTACCAGGAATAACATACTTCCCATTGATTTTCACCCACCAAGGGTACAACGCACTGTTTGTTCCATTATATGCCTCAAAAGAGAGCACAGGCTCGGGATAGTCGGTAAAGTTCAGGTCGGCATCAACGAACTTATTAGCTCCCAAGCTGTAGAGATAGTAAGCACCATCAATCTTAGAGCTAAAGATAATGAACTGCTGATTGATGTCGTTTGCATTGGCACTAATACCATCGACCAAACCCGAGCTAAGTTTGGTTGTCTTGCCAGCGGTTGTACTATACATCAAAGGAGAGCGTTCGGCCTGCAACAGATAAATTCCCTTGTTTGTCAAGTCACTCAAGTTGAAGACACCACGCTCTTCCACTTGAACAGCCGAACCGGTATCTCTTCCCGTCCAATAACATAGAGCATTTGCGCCATCATAGCCTTGTCTGTTAAAGGCATAGCTTGTCGCTGTAGGATGCTCGATGTAGAAAACACCGGGCTTAGGATTGGGATGGGTCGGAGCCTTGAAGTTCCACACAAGATTACCGGTGTATTCATTGGTCACCTCTACCATACGAGCCAACTGGTCCGCATTGCCATTGCCCGTAGGAGCAACGGGGGCCGAGAGCACCTTGGTCTTTCCTGTTGCATAGTTCACGATGCTGAATCCGTCGAACGGGTTACCCACAAAGCCCCAAGTATAGGCATCCTTAGAGTCTGTAGGAACATTGCTCTGATTTGCTCTGATGTATGACTTCTCTGCATCATAACCCATATAGGTGAAGCCATCGTCACGTATCTTCATGAAATACCAGTGCTCAATATCATCATAAGAGTCGGAAAAGCGGAAGGGGAGGTCAATGGTGTACTCCATATCGAAGGTCTTGCCCTGGTCACCTGCTACGATGTCACCTACGATAGGTGCAGGCACCACACCAAACACACTCAATGTGGGAGCAGGATAGGGATAGCCCACAAAGCCCTGCGCCTGTTCTGTATGTTTTACCTGACCATTATAACTATAGCTATAGGTAAAGGTTGTAGGAGTCCATTCGATGGTACACATTGAATTATCGTTGCTTGCACCCCAGAAGCCAAGGTTAGCATTGGTGTTAACAGACCAGTTCCAAGCGGGAGTTCCTCTGCCGATGCTATTACCATGAGCGGGGATAATATCCACGTCATTACCTGTAGACTTTTCTTTTGTAACGTTAGGAGCAATCACCCACCATTTGTTATCATCAGTAGCACTGCCGGCTTCTTTAATCTCGATTTGGTCTCCTGTATCAGTACCGCTCTTGTGAGTCACATATCTGCCATCGGCCAACTGAATGGTATACTTACCCTCCTGACCTGCAAGGATAGTGAACTGGCAAGCATTACCTGCATTACCTTTGGTAAATAAGGTTGCTTCACTTTCCAATGTCACATAGGTACCAGCACATTTAATCTTAGCAGTACCCGTAGTCATTATCGGGGCGGCTTTCACCAGCCACTTTGAATTGCCGTCGCTACGGTCATAAAAACCAACAGCTCCATTGGCACCACCGAAGTCGACAGAATAGTTCCAACCGGGAGTATTTGCACCAATGTTGTTCTGCTTAGGAACGATGGTAAATATCTCAGTTTCTCCACTTTGGTTAATCACCCACCATTTATTGTCATCATTGGTCAATGCAGCATCAACAATAGCGAGAGCATCACCATCTGTACCGGTATAAGTCACATATTTCTTGTCAGAAGTCTGGATGGTGTACATTCCATTCTCTCCCTTGGTCAAGATATAGACAGAAGTCTTGAAGCGGCCCATATCCATAGGCACGATGCGCTCCCCGCCATTGTAGTTGGCAAATTTGTTATTGCCGTTACACTGTATGGTGTAGTAACCGCTTTCCAAAACACGTTCAACGTTTACAACAAACTCCGATACGATTATACCCTTATTGCTACCAGCCATCTGGAACGTCGTTGATGACGCATTCACATTGTTGACCTCAACAGTTTGCTCTTCGTTTGTCGGCGTATAGTCTTGTCCATTAACTTTTAATGTAACATTTTCACTATATTCGCCATCCTTTGTAAACGCAAAGGAGTAACTGGCGATTCTATAAGAACCAGAAACCTGTAAGGTGTAAGTAGAAGGACTAACTTTACCAACATACAGAGATAGCAATCCATCACTTTCTGCTTGCATATTACTAGCGGTACACAACAGTTTCAGTGTTGCAGGATTCGAAGTAGCAGTCCATGTGTTAGACCAACCTGACGTATTCACTCCCGTACCGGTGTTCGCACTCACCGTGTAAGAGACCTGCGCCCACGCCGTTCCCAAGGTCAGGAATAGCGAAGCCAAAAGCATTGTAATTTTTTTTCTCATAAGTATTATTTTCATTTTTTTGGTTTTTGTTTTAAGTTAAAGGCTGAATTGCGCATTTTCATGTACACAATCCTCCAACATGCAAAGGTACGTAAAAGTTTTGAAATCACAAGATTTGTTAACTAAAAGTTACAAAATCAGGGTTCACCTGGGCTGTATGAACCGCAATGAACAAAGGGACTCAAGCCCCTCTCTTAAGTCCCTTCCGACATCGCCTATACGAGGCGAAGGGAGGACATAGCGACAACAACTTTTCTCTCCGCGAAGAGAACACTTTCTCTCCGCGGTGGGACGATTTTCTCTCCGCGGTGAGAATTGTTTTTCTCCGCGGTGAGAAAAACAATTCTCTTTACTGATGCGGGGAAACGCATGTTTTGACAGAAGAACAAAAGAACAGGGTTTATTCGCTGCTTAAGTCCTGTTTAAAATTCTGTTGGCAAAAAGATATTCGTGAACATTCCTGTGGGCAAATCACATCACGCGGTGGGTTTTATTGCACGCAGATTGCACGGATTTTCACGGATTCTTTTTTTTCACACAGATCAAACGAATCGCACAGAGGCTGCGTCGCAAGGAATGCGCGCAGCATGTCGGCTACGCCGAGTGTACACGACTGGTGGGCTTTCAGTGAGAATTATGTACTTATGTCAAAAAAGAATCTGTCGACAGAAGAACAAAAGAACCGGTTTATTCGCAGTCGTCACGCGGAGGGTTTTATCTCACACAGATCACACGAATCGCACAGAGGCTGCGTCGCAAGAAGTGCGCGCAGCGTGGCGGCTACGCCGAGTGTACACGATTGGTAGGCTTTCAGTGAGAATTATGTACTTATGTTCTTATGTCAAAAAAGAGCCTGTAGACAAAAGAACAAAAGAACAGGATTATTCGCACTAACGACAGAAACCCTGTTCTTATGTCAATGAGGCACAGAATACCGCCTACGCATACTTGCGGGGAAAGCGGAAGAGGATGCCGAGCACAGCAATCGCACCCAGGAGGAGGGGATAGTAGAGATACCCGATGATGTCGAAGGGCGATATAGCCGCGAGGCCGGCAGCCATGAGCAGCTGAGCACCATAGGGGATGAGACCCTGAGCGAAGCAGCTGAAGGTGTCGAGCAGCGAAGCGCTCAGGCGGCGGTCTACGCCGTAGCGGTCGGCGATGTCGCGTGCCACGGGCCCTACGGTGATGAGGGCGATGGTATTGTTGGCCGTGCAGAGGTCGGCAAAGAGGACGAGCAGGGCGATGGTAAACTTAGCTCCGCGCTGTCCATTGATGCGGCGGGTGAGCACGCTGATGAGCCAGTCGATGCCGCCATTGTGGCGTATGAGTGCAAGCATACCACCTGCCAGAAGGGTGACGATGATAAGCTCGCTCATGCCCATGATACCCTCACCCATGGCGCCCATCCAGCCCATGAGGTCAAAGCTGCCACAGGCCATGCCGATGCCTCCAGCCAGGAGGATGCCGATGAGGAGCACCACGAGGACGTTCATGCCTGCGATGGCCAGCACGAGCACAGCCACATAGGGAAGCACCTTGTACCACTCGGGCCAAGCCACATCGGCTGGCGCCTGCACACCTTGTCCCAAGATGATGTAGAGCACCAGGGCGATGAGGGCCGCGGGGCCGGCAAGGTAGAAGTTGGCCTTGAACTTATCGCTCATGCGCACGCCCTGAGTCTGCGTGGCCACGATGGTGGTGTCGGAGATGAAGGAGAGGTTGTCGCCAAAGAAGGAGCCGCCCACGACGATGGCTACGATGAGCGGGAGCGACGAGCCGGTCTGCTCGGCTATGCCCACAGCCACGGGGGTGAGTGCCACGACGGTACCCACCGAGGTACCTATGGAGAGCGAGATGAAGCAGGCGGCAAGGAAGAGGCCGGGCAGGAGCATGCTGTCGGGCAGCATGCGTAGGGTGAGGTCGACCGTAGCATCGATAGCCCCCATGGCACCCGCCGCCTTGGCAAAGGCACCGGCAAAGATGAATATCCACACCATGAGCATGAGGTTCTCGTCACCTGCTCCACGGGAGAAGATGGCGATGCGCTTCTTGAGCTTCAGCTTGGGGGTGATACACACGGCATAGGCCGAAGCAGCAAGGAAGGCTACTGTCAGGGGTACTTTGTAGAAGTCACCTGCAAGGATGGAGCCTACGAGGTAGACTACCATAAAGACGAGCATGGGGGATAGGGCGAGCATAGTTTTCTATTTTGTTTTTGGGGGAGTTCAGGAGTTCAGACGAATGTAATGAACGCTGAAATTCCCAAACTGAAACACACTAATCAAAAGTATTGTCTGAACTCCTGTAACTCCTGACTCCTGAACTCCTATAAGGTTTATTGCTTGGGCTTGAAGATTATTTTCGCGCGGCAGGCGACTTCGCCGGCGGGTTTGCGTATCTCGACATCGTATTCGTGGGTGTCGTCCTTCTTGTCCATGAACACGCTGAGCTGCTCACGATAGAAGCACTCGAGGCTGTAGCTCACCTCGACACGGTGGATGGTGTGTGAACGGAAGATGTCGAGCGGCAAGAAGTTGAGCATATGCTCGATGTACTTCACGCTGTTGAGATGGCCGTTATAGTCGATGTCGCAGTAGAGAGGAATAAACTCTCCCACAGGCTCGGTGGAGGTCACACGGGCGCGGCTCACGCCCTTGATGGGACAGGGCTCGTCGCAGCTATAGGCTGCCAGCTCACCATCGTAGAGTGTGGTGAGGTCGGCCGGCTGACGGGTTTCTACATCGATGAGTGCCCAGGTGGAGCGGGCATGGCCGAGGATGCGGCCATCGCGGCTGAGCACACGGAAATTACGCGAGGTGAAGAGACGGTTGACACCCTCCACCCAGGTCTCTACAAAGTAGGCATCACCCTCATTGGGATATTCGTCAATCTCGATGACCAGGCGTGAGAGCACCCAGGTCTTGCCATCGGCACTGAGGCGTTCCTTGCCGAAACCACGCTCGCTGGCATGGTTGCCGGCAGTGATGAGCATCTTATTTGCGAGGAAGCCGAATGAGAGGCCTCCCGTATAGTCGACCTGGAAGGTCTCTACCTCGAAGGGGTATTTTCCGATAAGTGATTTCATGCTTTTGTTTTAGGTTTAGGGTTTAAAGTTTAAGTTTAGCACCAACAGCTAACAGCCAATAGCCAATAACCATTACTCAATCGGGCGCATTGCACAAGCATTGGGGGCGCTGATGTGCAAGATGTGCGATATCGTGGGAGCGATGCTCTCTATAGCAATAGGCGTGCGGTTGCGCTGCGCTGTAAACCCATTGCCATAAAATAGTATAGGTACGGGCACATGGGTACGGCTGTAGTAGACGCGCTCGTTGTAGCGGTCATCGACGAGTGTCCACCCTGGCGACACCTCGAGCAGGAGGTCACCCGAACGACTGGCATTATACCCTGCACGCACCTCGGCCTCGGCTACACCCGAGAGGAGGTCGAGCGAAGAGTATACGCGCTTGACGCCCGACACCTGACAAAGGAACTCGGTGCAGCGGTCGAGCAACTCGCTCAGCATGATCTGTCGCTTCTCGATGATGGCATGATTGAGGAATATCTCGTTGACATAGGAGCTCTCCACGTAGTTGTCCTTGCCATACAGGGCACCAAGGTAGATGTTGAGCAGAGCACAGCAACGGTCCATCTTGAGCTCGCCCGTGGGCAATGAGATGAGCTTGCTATCGGGGCGGTGTGCATCGGCATAACCCGTCGAGGTGATGACAAACAGGGCATTGCCCTCACCTACTCGCTCCTCGACGGCACGTATGAGCTCGGCGATGTTGCGGTCGAGACGGCAATAGATATCCTGCAGTTCGATGGGGCACAAGTTCTCGGGTTGATGCTCGTAGTTGCCAGCATAGTAGCCTACACAGAGCATACCCGCGGGCTTGTTCTGTCCGAACTCGCCACTTGCCACACATGACTTGGCGAGCTTGGTTACCTCATCGTTGATGAGCGCCGAGGTCTTGTAACGTCGCACAGCCTCCTCATCGCCCTTGCGAAAGGTGTGGCGAAACTCACGGGGAGTGCCATCATACATCGAGAAGGAATAGTTGTCAAGGGAGAAGTAGGGTTCCCAGGTCATCACGCTCCAGTCAAACGGGGTGTCGACACGGTGATTGAAGGGGCGCACCCAAGCAGGGATGCTACCATAGTAGGCCGAGGTGGCCCACTTGGAGCAGTCTTCGCTAAGCCAAAGCGCTATGTCTGCGGCATGGCCTCCGGCAAGCACAGCCATATCGCGCTCGGGAGCAATAGAACACACATAGGAATGTCCCTTGGTGGCAATCTTGAGTTCGTCGGGCAATGTGGTCACCAAGAGCTGCTCTGGCGATGTACCCTCATAGGTATTGATACCTTTGCACTTCGTATCGTCGTCGTCGACAATGCCCACCACACGCAAGGTATTGCGGCGCATGAAGCGATTGCCTGTGATGCCATGATAATAGGGAGTGGTACCCGTATACACCGATGCCGTACTCGATGAGCGGTCAGGCGAGAGGTGGGCATAGTAACCATTGGTATATACACAGCCCTCGGCATACAGTTTCTTGAATCCGTCTTCACCATAGAGATGGGCAAACTTATTCAGATAATCACCACGGAGCTGGTCTACCACAATGCTCACAACCACCTTGGGCGTCTCTGCGGTCTTTGCTGAGGCAGTTACCGACGCACATAGTAGCAACGCCAAGGCCTTAGCACGGGCATTGCTAACGCTGTTGTACGTCGTAAAGCGATGAGCCAATAGGGGATAGATAATAGCATTGTGAATCATGCGAACCGCCAGCGTCACCATCAGTAGCCAAGCTGCCGGCTGCACATACTGCCCCGTCAAGTAGAGCACAAGGGCTGCAGCGGCAAGCATGAGAAGCAACACATAGTACAAGACGCTCACCTTGCGCTTCATCTCGCTGCGAATAATAAATGGGATAAACAATAAGGGGAGCGGATTGAGGTAGATAACCTGCCAGTTACTGCCCACCGTAGGATGCTCAGAAAAGAAGAACAGGAACGCCACGACAAGACCCATGGCACCTTGCACGAGGAGCAACAGCACATCGAACCACCACTGACGACGCTCGATGAGAAACTCAAATGTGCACACCACAGCCACAAGCATCAGCAGGAGAATCATCGCCTGCATGGGAGTGAGCAAGGGGGCTACGAAGGGCACATCGACGGCCTCGCCACGCACCTCGGAGCTTATCACATAGGGATATGTACGCACCGAGTCGGCCAGCTGGGCCTGTCCGGTATAGTACATCAGGTACTCGGGAGCAAACATCTGCTGCTGCGGAGTGATAGGAAGGTCGGCCTCGACACCTAAGAGATAGTCGATGCCAAACTGCATCCACGGATAATCGGCCGTATACTCATGCAGAATGTCTCGGTATGAGGAACCCTCGCTCCTGTTCTCCAAGGGGAGCAGTTGTGCCGAGAGTGACAACTCTGCCATATCTGCAGCCTTGTTGCTACAATTGTTATATAGGAAGTTGTAGCGATACTCACGATTCTCGGGGCGTAGGTTCTCATTCAGCAGATACACCAAACGTTCCTTTTCCGCACTGCTGAGATTGAGGGTCTGCAGGGTCACCGAGGAGCCACGGCTCGTATACTCGTACTCGAAGATGGGATACCCGATGGAGCCTACCATATAGTCTGTCTCTCCCTTGATGAAACGCCACACAAAGTTGGGGGTGGCAAAGGAGAAGAGGCCATAGTTGACGGCTACGTCGACTCCAAGCGCGGGAATCTCAACGCGCAATGCCGTATGGCCATACACCTCATATACCTCGGTACCGGGCGAACAGGTGACCAGACTCACACGAATGGAGTCGCCATGATCACGCACCAGGGTAGAATCAACGGCTGCCGGTGCCATGAGCACCGACAGGCCGAAGAGAATAGTTAATATGAATTTGCGCATTCTTGATAGTAGTTAAAGGGAGTTAAAGGGAGATTTCTTCTGGGGAGTTAGAGGGAGTTAGAGGGAGTTAGAGGGAGATAGTCGCTTCGCTCCTTGGAGATAAAGGCCAACCTTTAGGTCGCCGCCCGTAGGGGCCAAAGGCAATAGTTTTATCGCGCGAAAGGACATTCGGCATTTAACTCCATTTATCTCCTTTCTATCTCCATTTATCTCCTAATACATTTGGCATTTAACTCCATTTATCCCCCTTAATCTTCATTTAAATCCCTTTATCTCCTTTTATAATTACGCCGTAGCCAACTCTACCACCTTATCTACGGCACTGATGATGCCGTCGGGATTCTTACCACCGGCAGTAGCGAAGTGTGCCTGGCCACCGCCACCACCCTGGATGAGCTTGGCAGCCTCGCGCACGAGCTGACCTGCATTCACACCCTTCGCAGTGAGGTCCTCGCTGGCCGATACGGTGAGCAGAGGTTTCTCGTTGTCCACGCTACCGATGACTACGAGCAAGTTTTCGGTGATCTCGCCACGAAGCTGGAAGACGATGTTCTTCACCGCCTCGGCAGGCAGGGTCACCACAGCCTTAATAACGTTAACGCCATTCACGCAGGCCATCTTCTCGATGAGTTCAGCCTTGAGCGATGCAGCCTTCTCCTTCATGAACTCCTCAATCTGCTTCTTGAGGTCGTCGTGCTCGGCGATGAACTTGGCAATGGTAGCCTTGAGGTCGGGCGCATTGTGGAAGAGCTGACGGATATCGTTGAGCGAATCCTGCAACTTGTCGTGCATCTCCTCTACCTTGGCACCGGTGATAGCCTCGATACGGCGCACACCAGCAGCGATACTGCTCTCGCTGATAATCTTCACCATACGAATCTTACCGGTAGCGCTTACGTGAGTACCGCCGCAGAACTCGATAGAGTTGCCGAACTGGATAACACGCACGAGGTCGCCATACTTCTCACCGAAGAGGGCGATAGCACCCAACTCGCGAGCCTTCTCGATGGGGAGGTTGCGGTATTCGTTGAGCTCCACGTTGGCGCGGATCTTGGCATTCACGAGGTGCTCTACCTGGCGGAGTTCCTCGTCGGTCACCTTCTGGAAGTGTGAGAAGTCGAAGCGCAATGAGTCAGGAGTCACGAGTGAGCCCTTCTGCTCCACGTGTGTACCCAATACCTCGCGCAGTGCCTCGTCGATGAGGTGGGTGCATGAGTGGTTGGCCGCACAAGCCTCGCGCTTATCAGTATCTACACAAGCCATGAACTCTGCCTCGGGATGCTCGGGAAGCTTGGTGGTGATATGTACAGAAAGGCCATTCTCCTTCTTGGTATCGATGATGTCGATGGTTTCGTATTCGCTTACGATAGCACCAGTGTCGCCTACCTGACCACCGCTCTCGGCGTAGAAGGGAGTCTTGTCAAGCACAAGCTGATAGAGCTCCTGCTTCTTCTGTGTCACCTTGCGGTAACGGAGGATGCGAGCATCGTGCTCGGTAAAGTCATAACCCACAAACTCGCTCTCGCCCTCGGCCAATACGACCCAGTCGCCCAGGTCTACGGCAGCAGCGTTGCGTGCACGAGCCTTCTGCTTGTCCATCTCAGCGGTAAACTCGGCCAAAGCTACGCTCATACCATTCTCGCGGAGGATGAGCTCGGTGAGGTCAAGGGGGAAGCCATAGGTATCATAGAGTGTGAAGGCGTCTACACCGCTGATCTCCTTCTTACCCGCAGCACGAGTATCGACCATCACCTTGTCGAGCAAGCGGATACCAGTCTCGAGGGTACGAAGGAATGACTCTTCCTCCTCCTTGATCACCTTCTCGATGAGCACCTGCTGAGCCTTGAGCTCGGGATAAGCGTCGCCCATGCTCTCGATAAGTACGGGGATGAGGCGGTACATGAAGGCCTGCTTCTGTCCGAGGAAGGTGTAGGCATAGCGCACGGCACGGCGGAGGATACGACGGATAACGTAGCCAGCCTTGGCGTTAGAGGGCAACTGACCGTCGGTGATGGAGAAGGCGATGGTACGGATGTGGTCGGCAATCACGCGCATAGCCACATCGTTCTTGGCATCGTCGCCATATACCTTACCCGACATGGCAGCGATCACCTTGATGATGGGCTGGAACACGTCAGTATCGTAGTTTGAGGTCTTACCCTGAAGAGCCATGCAGAGACGCTCGAAGCCCATACCAGTGTCGATAACCTTGGCGGGCAATGACTCGAGGCTGCCGTCGGCCTTGCGGTTGTATTGCATGAACACGAGGTTCCAAATCTCGATTACCTGAGGATGGTCGTGGTTGACCATCTGCGCACCGGGCACAGCGGCCTTCTCCTCCTCAGAGCGGAGGTCTACGTGGATCTCAGAGCAGGGACCACAGGGACCTGTGTCGCCCATCTCCCAGAAATTGTCCTTCTTGTTACCGTTGATGATGTGGTCCTTGGGCAAGAAACGCTCCCAAATAGAGGCCGCCTCATCGTCGCGGTCGAGACCCTCCTCCTTGCTGCCCTCGAAAACGGTAGCGTAGAGGTTCTTGGGGTCGAGCTTGAGCACATCCACGAGGTACTCCCATGCCCACTCGATAGCCTCCTTCTTGAAGTAGTCGCCAAACGACCAGTTACCCAACATCTCGAACATGGTGTGGTGGTAGGTATCGTGGCCCACCTCCTCGAGGTCGTTGTGCTTACCGCTCACACGGAGGCACTTCTGCGAATCGGCCACACGCTTATACTTGGCTGCGGCATTACCGAGGATGATGTCCTTGAACTGGTTCATACCGGCATTGGTAAACATCAGTGTGGGGTCGTCCTTGACCACCATAGGAGCCGAGGGTACAATCTGGTGACCCTTGCTCTCGAAGAAACTCTTGTAGGATTCTCTAATTTCTTTTGCTGTCAACATAGTTGTATAGTTATTTTCGTTTTTTTTGTTTTTTCAATTTTTCACCATAGAAGCGAAACAAAGAGACTCATTTGCTCCAATTCAAGCTACAAAAGTAATACTTTTTTTCGACTTATCGAAGATAAAACCATTTTTAGCAGCAAATTACACCGTGAGAGCTACCGCGAAGCAGCACTTCACAAGAACAGCTACAATAAAAACGTCATAAATGCGTTAATCAATAGTAATATGAAGATCAACCGACACATCCCTCTCCTACTCATCCTCCTCGTGCTTACCGGATGCGGGGCCGAGAGCATACTACGCAAAGCCGAGCAGAGCTATGCGCTGGGAGAATACCATGCGGCCTCGGTAATGTACAAGAAGGCATACACCAAGACCGACCCAAAGGACAAGGAGAAACGCGCCGAGCGAGCATTCAAGACCGCCGAGTGTTATCGACGCATCAACATGAATGCCAAGGCTTTGGCCTCATACCTCAACGCAGCGCGCTATGGGTGCACCGACAGCATCGTCTTCAAGCATCTGGCCGACCTGCAGTTGCAAAAGGGAGACTACAAGAGTGCCTTCGTCAACTATACCACTTACCTCGACTATTGCCCTACGGATACTACAGCCATCAATGGTCTGAAGGCTTGCACCACGGCTCCGCAGTGGAAGAAGTCGCCGACACGATTCGTGGTGAAGAAGGATGCACTCTTCAACTCGCGCCGCTCGGAATACTCACCCATGTTTGGCAGCGAGAAGCACGACCAGCTCTTCTTCACCTCGACACGAGACAAGGCTCAGGGCGAGGACAAAAGCCTCATCACAGGAGTGAAAGCCCCTGATATCTTCGTGGCCGTTAAGGACGAAAACGGCAAGTGGCAGAAGCCCGAAGCCATCGAAGGCGAACTGAGCAGCGAATTCGAGGAGGGCGCCTGCGCCTTTACTCCCGACTACAAGACGATGTACCTCACACGCTGCCTCATCGACGGTGAGGCTCCCCGCGCCGCACAGATCTACAAGTCGTCCCGCTCGGATGCCTCATGGAGCGCTCCCGAGCTATGCGACATCATGAAGGACTCCATCACCTCATGCGCCCACCCTGCCGTATCGCCCGATGAGAAATGGCTCTACTTCGTGTCGGATATGAGTGGCGGCATGGGAGGACTCGACATCTGGCGCGTCGAACTCGTCGCCGACGGCTTCGGCAGCATCGAGAACCTCGGTTCCTCCATAAACACACAGGGCGACGAGATGTTCCCCACCTTCCGTCCCAACGGTGACCTCTACTTCTCATCCAACGGGCGCCAGGGCATGGGAGGACTCGACATCTACTGCGCCACACCCAACAGCGATGGCAACTGGAAGGTTATCAACCTGCTGGCACCGGTAAACTCACCCAACGACGACTTCGGCATGACCTTCGAAGGAGAGCGCATGCGCGGGTTCTTCAGCAGCAATCGTGGAGATGCCCGCGGATGGGACCACATATACTCTTTCGACCTGCCCGAGACGGTGCACACACTTACCGGATGGATATACGAGAAGGATGGCTACGAACTACCCGAAGGAACCATATACCTCATCGGCAATGACGGCACCAACGAGAAGCTAAGTCCCAAGACCGACGGTTCGTTCACCAAACGCATCACCCCCGGAGCGAGCTACGTACTCCTCGGCTCGTGCAATGGCTACCTCAACTACATGCAAGAGCTAACCGCAGACAGCACCGACCAGGACCGTGAATATACACTACAGTTCCCCTTATCAAGCATCACACGCCCCGTGCTCATCGACAATATCTTCTATGGGTTCAACTCGGCCACGCTCACCGACTCATCGATCGTGGCTCTCGACGTGCTGGTACGCCTCTTAACCGACAACCCCAACGTGGTCATCGAGTTGGGTGCCCACTGTGACTACAAGGGACGCGACGACTACAACGAACGTCTCTCGCAACGCCGCGCCGAGTCTGTAGTGGCACACCTCATCGACAAGGGCATCGACGCCAAACGCCTTGTGCCCAAGGGCTATGGAGAAGGCACTCCCAAGACGGTAACCAAGAAGATGGCAGAGCGGTACACCTTCATGCACGAGGGAGACACGCTCACCGAAGACTACATCCTCACCCTCCCCGAGGAGCAGCAAGAGATCTGCAACGCCGAGAACCGCCGCACCGAGTTCCGCGTACTGCGCACCACATACGGACTATACGAATAAAGGGCCGTCATCACTGACAGCCCTTTTATCTTTTGCGATATTGCCTTGATTTACTGTGGCAATGTCACGCGGAACATATCACTGTGGGTATGTTCGCGTAAGAGAATCTCCTTCATCTTAGCCACCACATCGGGATACTGTGCCGCCAGGTTATTATCCTCGTGCAAATCAGTAGCGAGATCATAGAGACGACAATTGCCGTTCTGCACTACAAGTTTCCAGTCGCCCATACGCAAAGCCATCATATTGGTTTCATGGAACTCCCAGTAGAGGAAGTCGTGCTCTTTCTGCTCACCCTTGCCCAACAAGGTGGGAGCAAAAGAGAGTCCGTCAAACCAATCGTGCTCCAATCGGGGGTTAGTGTAGCGCTCCACGTAGTTATCGATACCTGCTACTTCGCAGAAGGTAGGCATGATATCATAGAACGCCAACTGATGGTCGTTGACCACACCAGCCTCAATCTGTCCGGGCCACCAAGCAATGAAGGGTACGCGTATACCTCCCTCGTGAGTCGAGCGCTTGGTACCTTGCAGCAGTTTTTCCGTATTGAAATAGTCGGGGTCTGCACCACCCTCGGTGTGAGGCCCATTATCACTGGTAAAGATGACTAGCGTATTCTTATCCAAGCCCTTCTTACGCAAGAGGTCAAGTACCTCGCCCACATGCTTGTCGAGACGAGTCACCATAGCAGCAAACTGCTGATGGCCCACGTCGGTAGGGTTATAACGCGAACCCGCATCACCGCCATAAGTCTTCTCCACACAGAAGGCGCCTTGATAAGCTTTGAAGATAGAATCTTCGGGCTGGGCTAGCTCGGCATGAGGCAACGTGTAGGTGAGCACGCCGAAGAAGGGTTTGTCAGGTGTCTGCTCGTCAATCCACGCCATAGCACGCTGGTGGATGAGGTCGGCCGAATAGTCACGACGATTCTTGTAATCAGCACCATGCATAGCATAGTTGATATTGTTCTCCAAGATCTCACGACGCACCTCTTCATCCACCCCACGAGTGTAGGCATTAAGGAAATTGGGATAATAGAGGTGAGCTTGGAACTGACACATAAAACCATAGTACTCATCAATACCACGGGTGGCTGGTGTAGAGATACTACCCTCGTAGCCACCGGCCCACTTGCCAAACATACCCGTAGCATAGCCATTGTCCTTCATTATCTCGGGAAGGATAACGTGGGCTGTATCGTAAGGTTCCTGACCTGTCTGTACAGGATCCTGATTGTTGCCATAGTACATGCTACCTATGCGATACTCCTTGTTGCCACGCACCTTGGTGTGGCCCGTGTGCTGACCGGTCATGAACGATGCTCGCGAGGGAGCACTCACGGGGCTGCCTGCATAGGCTTGAGTAAAACGCATGCCCTCACGCGCCATGCGGTCAAGATTGGGAGTGCTGATATACTCCTGTCCGTAACAACCCACATCGGCGTAGCCGAGGTCGTCACACATGATGTAGAGGATGTTGGGGCGCTCGGGCTGTTGTGCCTGCTGAGCCTGCATGCCTGAGGCTGTCATCAATCCACAGCCGAGGAGCAGTATTTGCTTGTTGTCCATAATGTAATATATATGTATGGGTTACTTATTCAAATAGATCTTCACATTCTTGTAGCCATTGGCCGTAACGACACGTACGATATATGTGCCCTGCGCCATATTCCCAATGGCTAAGACATTTCCTTTTGCTTGTGCAACTAAAGCCGCATCGATGGTATAGAGATTCATGCCATATACATCGGACTCACTTCTGGCCAAGAGTTTATCACCTTCAATACAGATGTCCACCTGCCCCATCTTGTCAGACATGGGGGCTTTGAATTTCATACGTGTTTCTTAGTTTGTGATGATATTATTGGCGCAAATATACAAAACATTCTCCATCTCAACAAATCTTTTAGGATTAACTAGTAGGTGGTAGCACTAGCCACCCAAACACGAGAGAATGACGCTGCCAGAAATGACCTACACAGATGTATTGTCCTTTCAAGAAAAAGCAGTACCTTTGCAACACATAAGCTATTAGTTTGTATGATTGACAAGAACGAACTCATCTTTGGCACTCGTGCCGTTATCGAAGCCATTGAGGCTGGCAAGGACATCGACAAGATACTCATCAAGCGCGGTCTACAGAACGAACTTTCACGCGAACTATTCGATGCACTCAAGGGATTACTCATCCCCGTGCAACGCGTACCCATCGAGAAGCTCAACCGACTCACCACCAAGAACCACCAAGGCGTGATTGCTTTCACCTCGGCGGTGACCTACCAGCGTGTCGAAGACCTCGTCCCCATGCTCTACGAAGAGGGCAAGAACCCGCTATTCGTAATGCTTGACGGGGTGACCGACGTGCGTAACTTCGGCGCCATTGCACGCACTTGCGAGTGTGCCGGTGTGGATGCCATTATCATCCCCACACACGACAGTGTGAGCGTCAATGCCGACGCCATGAAGACCTCGGCAGGTGCATTGCACACGTTGCCCGTATGTCGCGAGTCGAACATCGGCAATACCATCAAATATCTCAAGAACTGCGGATTCCGCGTAGTAGCCGCCACGGAGAAGGCAAAGTACACCTACACCAAAGCCAACCTCACCGACCCCACCTGCATCGTGATGGGTGCAGAGGACAAGGGCATCCCCAACGAACATCTCGCACTCTGCGACGAGTGGATATCTATTCCGCAATTCGGACACATCCAGTCGCTCAACGTGTCGGTAGCGGCAGGCGTGCTCATCTACGAGGCCGTGCGTCAACGTAGCGAGTGATAGGTGAAAAATTTGGAGATAATATAGCAGTTGTCCAATAATATTAAAATTTCAGCGATAGTGTCATCCCGACAAAGCGAAGCGCCGAGGGATCTCGCTCCGGGACTTAACATGAGACGTTTGCGAGATTTCTCGCTTTGCTCGAAATGACACGAGTCGTTTTGGACAACATTTATATTATTGCGAATAAAAAGAAGCGATGACTAAGGCCATCGCTTCTTTTTGTTCGCACTGCGCGGTTTTTAAATGAAGATATACTTCAATATGAACAGTGTAGCCAAGATGTACATCGTAGGAGTGAGTTTCTTGAAGTTTCCGCACACCAGATTGATCAATACATAAAGAATCATACCGGTCAGGATACCATCTGAGATTGAGTAGGCCAAGGGCATCATGATGATGCAGGCAAAGGCAGGAATAGACTCAGAGAAGTCACCCAAATCAATCTTCGTGATAGGTTCAATCATGAGCAAGCCTACGAGGATCAGCACAGGAGCGGTGGCTGCTGCAGGAATAGAGAGGAACAGCGGAGAGAAGAAGAGGGTCACAATGAAGCAGCAAGCAATCACGAAAGCTGTAAGACCCGAACGACCACCCTGAGCAACACCCGAAGCACTCTCCACATAGGTAGTAGTAGTGGATGTACCCAGTACTGCACCTAAGGTCGTTGCAATGGCATCAGCCATGAAAGCATCCTTCAAGCGAGGGATTCGACCTGTCTTCTTATCTACCATGTCAGCCTTGGTACAAACGCCGATGAGGGTTCCCATGGTATCAAACATATCAATAAAGAGGAAGGTGAATACCACCACAAGCATATCGAGCGTGAAGACCTTGTCCCACTCAAACTGACAGAAGATGGGGGCTACGGATTCGGGAGCCGATACCACACCCTTAAACTCGGTGATACCCATGGGAATACCGATGAGCGTGGTAGCAAGAATACCGATAAGCATAGCACCACGTACGTTCTTCGCATAGAGCACACCCGTGATTAGCAAACCGATGATAGCCAACAATGCCGGCCCTTTGGCAATCTCACCAAGAGACACAAGGGTCGCATCATTATTCACGATAATACCCGCATTCTGCAGACCAATGAAGGCAATAAACAATCCGATACCCGCGCCGATAGCATAACGCAGATTCTGAGGAATGGCACTCACGATAGCCTCACGGATGTTGGTGATGGTCATCAGAATAAACAGAACACCCTCGATGAATACGGCCGTGAGGGCAAACTGCCAAGAGTAGCCCATACCCATACATACGGTGAATACAAAGAAAGCATTGAGCCCCATACCTGGAGCCAAACCGAAGGGGAGCTTACCCCAAAAGGCCATTACCAAGCAGCCTACGATAGAGGCCAAGGCAGTAGCGGTAAAGACTGCTCCAGCAGGCATACCTGGGAGCAGGCTGAACATACCTGGATTAATAGCCAAGATGTATGACATGGTAAGGAAGGTGGTGATACCTGCCAAAATCTCCGTACGCACGGTCGTTGTTTTCGGGTCAAAACCGAAAAGTTTTGTTAATTTACTCATATTATTTATTAGAGGCGATGAACTTTGAGCCATAAGCTTTGAGCTATGAGCCGACTTGCTAATCGCATTTCTTAATTTTCAATTTAGAAAGTCCACTTAGCACCGAGGGCGGGCATAGCGCGGAAACCCTTCTCAACAAAGTTGTTTGAAAGCTCCAATTCACCACCTACGCTGAGGTTAATCTTGTCCCAACCATCGATATTGTTGAGGTTAACCCAGAGCTGAGGCTCAGCGATGAAGATAAAGTCAGTACCCTGCCAAATGCGAGCCTCGCGCCAAAAATCAGCAAAACCGCTAAACGAGCACCAGCCCTTAGCAAAGCTGATACCCCAAACACCAGTGAGTTGGAAGTTGTGAACTTGCTTCTTGCCATCGAGGCCGATTGTACCAGGGATAGCCTTGTACGAAGCCGTCACCGACCAAGTCTTTGAGAAATCATCAGAGTGACCAGAATAGGTGGCACCCAAGAGCCAAGAATTGTTGAACGAGCCAGCAGCGGTGTTGAATCCACCATTAAACTCAGCATGTGCAGAGAGCCAGTTCAATTTTGAATCTTGCCAGAAGCAGAACTCACGAGCGATCTCAGTGTAAGCACCAATAGCTCTGCCCTTCACGGGTGAGTAGGTGCCATAGTCCATGTCGACGAAGCAGAACGTGTTACCGAACGCATCGGGACGGAACATCTCAAATGTGGTGGTGATGCAGTCGCGATTGGCGTCATAGAAGACTTGAAGATTCTGAGCCTTTGAGGCTGCGGGAAGGCACAACATCGCTGCGACGAGTACCAAGATACGTACAGTCTTTTTCATGTTCGTGTTATTTATTGATTAATAATGTGGAATGCACAAAGATAATACAAATTGATTAATGATTAACGTTTAACGTTTAAAGATTCGCATTTAAGATCAATGATTAACGATTAACGAAGGCTATCCATCCGGAGGCATTCGGTTTACACAAACCTTGTCCGTTGTCGAAAAGGACGAATGAGCGAAGCCACAGCTCCGCTCATTCGATTAACTTAGTCAGATATTACTTCATCGGGCAGGTGGGCTTCAGCTGCTTGAAGAAGTCGTTGCCCTTGTCGTCCACGAGGATGAATGCGGGGAAGTCCTCCACCTCAATCTTCCAGATGGCCTCCATGCCGAGCTCGGGATACTCTACGCACTCGATGCTCTTGATGTTGTTCTGCGCGAGGATAGCGGCAGGGCCACCGATAGAGCCGAGGTAGAAGCCACCGTACTTCTGGCAAGCGTCGGTCACGCACTGGGCGCGGTTACCCTTGGCAAGCATCACCATGCTACCGCCGTGGCT
>JAZONP010000012.1:0-1600 GCA_045654565.1 Bacteroidaceae bacterium | reverse complement strand
AGCAGTTTACCCAGAGGTCTCTGTCATTCTGAGCAACGCGAAGAATCCCGCGCTGGGACTTGGCAAGAGACATTTGCGAGATTCTTCACTGCGTTCAGAATGACAAAATAAAGTTTTGGGTAAACATCTATATTATTACCTTAACCTTTAATAGTTCATCGTTGAGAGCAAACGTCGTTTTTTTTGTCGTTACAAATTGCGTGAAACAATAAAAATCACTAAATTCGCAGTCATAACAGATAACCACAATTCATAATTCATAATTCAAAAAATGACTCCTATCGTAAGCATTATCATGGGCAGCACCAGCGATCTGCCCGTTATGGAGAAGGCTGCAGCCTTCTTGAATGAGATGAAGGTTCCCTTCGAGATGAATGCCCTCTCTGCTCACCGTACTCCCGAGGCTGTGGAAGCCTTTGCCAAGGGAGCAGCTGGCCGTGGTATCCGTGTGATCATCGCTGCTGCGGGTATGGCAGCTCACCTTCCTGGTGTGATTGCTGCAAGCACCACGGTGCCTGTGATCGGTGTGCCCATCAAGAGCACGCTCGAGGGCATTGATGCACTGCTGGCTATCGTGCAGATGCCTCCTGGTATCCCCGTGGCCACTGTAGGTATCAATGCGGCACAGAATGCCGGTATCCTTGCCGTGCAGATGCTTGCGCTCTCTGATACCGAGCTGGCAACACGCTTCGCTGCGTTCAAGGAGAGCCTCAAACGCAAGATTGAGAAGGCCAATGAGGAACTCAAGACCGTGAGCTACGAGTATAAGGTGTGATCCCTACGAAAAATTTGGCGATATATCGTATCAAGGGAAAAGCGACCTCCACCGAAGTGGAGGTCGCTTTCTTTATGCCTTGGTGTCGTGTGCCATGAGCACACGTCCATGCTTATGTGCGGAGCTTGAGACCTGCAAAGATGGTGTCGGGCTTGAAGGCGAATACCGAGGCCATCTCACCCGACATGCAGAAGCCACACTGGTTGCACTTGTCGGTGCCATGGCCTATGCAGAGGCCGCGGCTGCCGTCGGGGTAGATGAAGTTGGTCACCCAGCAGCGCTTGGTGAACTTGCCCGTCTTCATCAGCTTCAGTCCTGATTTGGAGTTCATGATGGGGTAGCCCTTCTTCTTGTACTCGATGACTCGGTCGATGATCTCGGCACGCTTCTCCATGTCGAGGGCGAGGTACTCGGTGCCCTCGAAGGGGGTGTGGAAGTTGATGGATATCTGCTCTATGGCAGGGTTGTTCTTGGCATACTCGATGGTGTCGTCCACAGCTGTGTAGTTGAGTGTGTTGACCACCATGTTGACACTGAGGTGGGGATGGCCACACTCCGCGATGTTCTTCTCCAGCTTGGCGAAGGTGCCCTTGCCGCGCACCTCCTCGTGGTAGCCGTTCACGCCGTCGAGGCTCACCCAGATGGAATCGGCTGTGCTACCCTTGAAGGGGAGCTGTGCATTGGTGGTGATGGTGCATGAGAAGAAGCCTATCTCCTTGGCCAGTGCGATGAGGTCGTTGATGCGCTTGTCGCCATCCTTCCAGATGGTGACCTCGCCGCCCTCGAAGTCGACGAAGCGTGAGCCCTGGTCGTAGGAGTATTGCA
>JAZONP010000011.1:0-2620 GCA_045654565.1 Bacteroidaceae bacterium | reverse complement strand
CTCGCGGATCTTGTTCTCGAGGAAGCGCTTGTAGGGCTCCTTCACATACTGCGGCAGATTGGCAAAGAAGACGAACGAGGGTACGCGTGTGCCGGGCAACTGCATGCAGTACTTGATCTTGATGTACTTGCCCTTGTTTGAGGGGGGAGGTGTGGCTTCGATGATGGGCAGCATCTCCTCGTTGAGCTTCGCGGTAGAGACCTTGGTGTTGCGGTTGAGATAGGTCTCCTTGGCCATCTCGAGCACCTTGAAGATGCGTTGCTTAGTGAGGGCCGAGGCGAAGATGATGGGGAAGTCGGTGAAGGGAGCAAAGCGCTCGCGGATGGTGTCCTCGAAGTACTTCATCGCCTTGGTGCTCTTGTCCTGCACGAGGTCCCACTTGTTGATGACCACCACGAGGCCCTTCTGGTTGCGCTGCACGAGGGAGTAGATGTTGAGGTCCTGGCTCTCGATACCGCGTGTGGCGTCGAGCATGAGGATGCAGACGTCGGCATTCTCGATGGCGCGGATAGAGCGCATCACGGAATAGAACTCAAGGTCCTCATTGACCTTGCCCTTCTTGCGGATACCGGCGGTGTCGACAAGATAGAAGTCGAAGCCGAACTTGGTATAGCGGGTATAGATGGAGTCGCGGGTGGTGCCGGCAATGTTGGTCACGATGTTGCGGTCTTCACCGATGAAGGCGTTCACGATAGAGCTCTTGCCCACGTTGGGACGACCCACAACGGCAAAGCGGGGAATCTCCTCAGTCTCCTCGTCGGGGGTGGGAGCGGGGAGTTTCTCTACGACCATATCGAGCAGGTCGCCCGTGCCGCTACCGGTGAGTGCCGATACGCAGAAGGGGTCGCCAAGGCCCAATGAATAGAACTCGGCGGCATTGTACTGCAGGTCGTAGTTGTCGGTCTTGTTTGACACAAGGATGACGGGTGTCTTGGCACGACGCAAGATAGAGGCTACCTGCATGTCGAGGTCGGTGACACCATTCTGTACATCGACGAGGAAGAGTACCACATCGGCCTCCTCTACGGCGATGAGTACCTGCTTGCGTATCTCCCCTTCGAATATGTCGTCGGAGTTGACTACCCAACCTCCGGTGTCTACGATTGAGAACTCGCGTCCCGTCCATTCGCACTTGCCATACTGACGGTCGCGTGTAGTACCTGCCTCATCAGCCACGATGGCGTGGCGAGTCTGTGTGAAGCGGTTAAACAGTGTGGACTTGCCCACATTAGGGCGTCCTACGATGGCTACTAAGTTTCCCATTTCTTGATTTATGATTTATGATTTATGATTTATGATTTCGACAACTTCGATTTATGATCCATTCCCGCGATGCGGTAAATAAATCAGAAATCTAAAATCATAAATCAGTCAAGGTTATATCCAAAACTACGCAATTCCTTGTCTGAGTTGCGCCAGTCCTTATCTACTTTTACAAAGGTCTCGAGATAGATGCTCTTGCCGAAGAACTGCTCCAAAGTACGGCGTGCCTCGGTCATCACCTTCTTCAGTGCCTTGCCCTGATTGCCGATGATGATGCCCTTCTGCGACTCGCGCTCCACGTAGATGATGGCATTGATGTGGATGTTCTTCTCGGTCTCCTTGAACTGCTCCACGCTCACCTCACAAGCATAGGGGATCTCCTTATCATAATAAAGGAGTATCTTCTCGCGAATGATCTCGGTGACGAAGAAGCGGGCAGGCTTGTCGGTCAACTGGTCCTTGTCGAAGAAGGGTGGGCTGTCGGGGAGCAGCTCCTTGATGCGGCGGAGCACCACGTCGACATTGAAGTTGTTCGATGCCGAGATGGGTATAATTTCCGCTTGGGGAAGCAACTCGTGCCAGCTCTCGACGAGCTCGGTCAGTTCCTTCTGGTTGCTCATGTCAATCTTGTTGATGAGCAAGAGGATGGGCACGTTCATGCGCTGCACCTTCTGGAGGAAGTCCTGGTTCTTGTCGATCTTCTCCACTACGTCTGTCACGTAGACGAGAACATCGGCATCCTGCAGCGCTGACTCCGAGAATTGGAGCATCGACTCTTGCAGCTTGTAGTTGGGCTTCAATACACCGGGGGTATCGGAGAAGACAATCTGCATGTCTTCCGTGTTCACGATTCCCATGATGCGGTGGCGGGTGGTCTGAGCCTTGAAGGTGGCAATGGAGATGCGCTCACCGACGAACTTGTTCATCAGTGTCGACTTGCCCACATTGGGGTTTCCCACGATATTTACGAATCCTGCTTTGTGCATGTGTTTCTTTTAAGGAGATATAGGGAGTTAAAGGGAGATAAACGGAGTTAAATGCCAATAGTTAGGTACACCGCGTACAAGACATTTGGCTTTTATCTCCCAAGGAGCGAAAGCGACTATCTCCCTTTATCTTCTTTAACTCCTTTATAATTTAGCAAAGAAACCGCATCAGTGCTGATGCGGTTTCCTGTTCGATTAATCAAGCCGCAAATTAAACTGCAGCTGCCTTTTCGATAGCCAACTTTCCACGATAGTAGCCGCAAGCGCCGCATACAGTGTGGAATACATGCCACTCGCCGCAGTTGGGGCAGATGGCCAATGTAGGAGCTACTGCCTTGTCGTGAGTTCTTCTCTTGGCAGTTCTGGTCTTC
>JAZONP010000010.1:0-3998 GCA_045654565.1 Bacteroidaceae bacterium | reverse complement strand
ACATAAAAAAGGTGTAGGTAGTTCTAAGAACGGTCGCGAATCAGCTAGCAAGCGACTCGGTGTAAAGATCTTCGGTGGTCAAGTTTGTAAGGCAGGTAACATCATCGTACGTCAGAGAGGTACTGTTCATCATCCCGGTGAGAACATGGGTATGGGTTCAGACCACACACTCTACGCACTTGTTGACGGTACTGTACAGTTCAAGAGAGGCCGTAACGACAAGAGCTTCGTTTCGGTTATCCCCGCTGAGGCATAATCGTTTATCACGAACAATATGGGAGAGACTTACGCAAGTAGGTCTCTCTTTTTTTTAGAGTGTGGTGTTTGGGGTTTAGCGTGTTTCTTTACCCCCTCCGTTCCGCTACATTCTATTTCGCTACACTCGTCCCCCTTAAAGGGCGACAATTCTTTCTGGATGGTTCTTGCAAACGAGGAAGTTGTCATTTTGTTTGCCTTGTAGTTGCAGCAAGTAGGAGGCGTTGTTAAAACAAAAGAAGCCCACCAATCGGCAGGCTTCTTTGTTTTTTTGTTAAAGTCTAACGGCTAACAGCTAACAGCCAACAGCGCGACTTTGTCGCTTACTCATAATGGAAATCGCCGAACTCGCTGTGGATGTCGAGCTGCTTCTTGTCGCTAGCCTCTACGCGTCCCACGATCTGTGCGTCGATGCCGAAGCTCTGGCTGATCTCGATGATGCGCTGTGCCTTGTCTGCGGGGAGGTAGATCTCCATGCGGTGGCCCATGTTGAACACCTTGTACATCTCTGCCCAGTCCGTGTGGCTCTCCTCGTGGATGGTCTTGAACAAGGGAGGCACGGGGAACATGTTATCCTTGATGATGTGCAGGTTGTCGATGAAGTGCAGGATCTTCGTCTGCGCGCCACCCGAGCAGTGTACCATACCATGGATGTCGCTGCGCATCTCGTTCAAGATCTGCTTGATTACGGGGGCATAGGTGCGGGTGGGCGAGAGCACCAGCTTACCTGCGTCGAGGGGGCTTCCCTCGATGGCATCGGTGAGGTGCTTTGTTCCTGAGTATACCAGTTCGCTCGGTACAGCCTGGTCGTAGCTCTCGGGGTACTTCTCAGCGAGGTACTTGGCAAACACGTCGTGGCGTGCGCTGGTCAAACCGTTGCTGCCCATGCCGCCGTTATATTCCTTCTCGTAGGTAGCCTGTCCGTACGATGCAAGACCCACGATCACGTCTCCAGCCTGAATGTTACCATTGTCGATCACGTCGCTGCGCTTCATGCGGCAGGTCACCGTGCTGTCCACGATGATCGTGCGCACCAGGTCGCCCACGTCGGCTGTCTCGCCGCCCGTAGCATACACGCCCACGCCCATCTCGCGCAGCTCGGCCAGCAGCTCGTCGGTGCCGTTGATGATAGCCGAGATCACCTCGCCGGGGATGAGCAGCTTGTTACGTCCGATGGTTGATGATACGAGGATGTTATCCGTAGCACCCACGCAGAGCAGGTCGTCAATGTTCATGATGAGCGCATCCTGTGCTATGCCCTTCCACACGCCCAGGTCACCCGTCTCCTTCCAGTAGAGGTAGGCCAGTGACGACTTGGTGCCTGCGCCGTCGGCATGCATGATGTTGCAGTACTCCTCATCGCCGCCCAGCAGGTCGGGGATGATCTTGCAGAAAGCTTTAGGGAAGATACCCTTGTCGATGTTCTTTATCGCGTTGTGTACATCCTCCTTTGAGGCCGATACGCCGCGCATCATGTAACGTTGGTTGCTCATATCAGTAGAGTTTATATCTTTTGTTCATTTGAAATGACAAAGTTAATGCAAAAAAGTGAGAAAACAGATAATCCGGCGAGATTTATTCCGATTGAGAAAGAAAAACATTAATAATTTGTTATATATGGAAATAAAACCTAAATTTGTCATTCCATAGGCATGCTCCGTTATGGAGTCTGAGGCCTATTTTGTACGATGAGTACAGAGAGAATAGAACCGTTCAGGTGTTTTAATCTCCTGAAACACAGTGTCGTAGCTGCGTTTCAGGGAGCCAGAGGAACACCCTTTCGGTAATAAGACGATAACGAAAACTATGCGCCGTTGGCGCGGTTAAGGGTTAATGTGCTTCGCACGGTTAATCGCAATCGGGGATTGCTGGTTAATAGCGACGGAGTCGCAGGTTAAAAGCTGTTTTGCAGCGGCTAAAGGTTAACGTTTAACGATGAACGAAGACATCCATCTGGGATGCGTACACTCGGCATAGCCGACAGCGAGAGCGTAGCGACTCGCAAAATTTCGTGAATTTCGTGATTTTTGTGTGAGAATTATATTCCGCGATGTAGGCCGCAAGGGCGTAGCGACTTGCCTTCTGTGAGTTCTGTGTATTTTGTGTGAGATTAATATTTCCCGCGAGGCAAGAATCCTCCGTGTAATCCGTGAGAAATCTCGTGCCAGCGAGCGCGATGTAAGTTAAACTTACAAATCGCTCAGCGAGCGCAGCCGAGATTCAACGAAGTTAATCCGCGTGCGATAATTCTTGTTTAGAGTTTAGGGTTTAGTGTTTAGGGTGTATAATCTCACTGCTCACTGCTCATTGCTCACAGCCTTTAACTCTTAACCTTTAACCATGCCGCAGGCATATTAACCTTGCGAAGCAAATTAACCAGCGACTCCGTCGCTATTAACCTGTCGCCTCGCGACAATTAACCGCAGCTCCGCTGCACAGTTATCGTCAACGTTATCGTTACTGCATAGCAGCCAGCAAGGGCTCGCTTGGAACAAACCTTGTCCGTTGTTTTATAAATAACAAAATGAACTCACCGCAAACGACAGTTGACAAAGACAAAGCCTCATGGTATGCCATGAGTGCCACGTTTAGTCGTGCGCTCAAGGCCAAGGAGTACCTTGAGGGCCATGGCGTTCGTTGCTTCATCCCCATGCGCTACGAGGTCGTCAGCGACGGCAAGCATGGCAAGCAACGTCGTTTGGTTCCCGCCATCAGCAACCTGTTGTTTGCCTATACCACCCGCGACAATATCCAGGCGTTAAAGTCCGAGGTCAGCTATCTCCAGTACCTCACCCGTCCAGAGGGCGAGCGTCGCGTTCCCATCGTTGTTCCCGACCGTCAGATGGAGCAGTTCATCACCGTGTGCGACAGCTACAACGAGAAGCTCGTCTACCTCACCCTCGATGAGATAAACCTCGCCCAGGGCACCCCCGTGCAGATCCTCGGCGGTCCCTTCGATGGTGTCGAGGGCACCTTCGTCAAGGTCGAGGGAGTGCGCAACCGTCGTGTAGCCGTCCTCGTTCCCGGCATCGCCGCCGTCGTCATTGCCGACATCACCCGCGGCTGCCTGAAAGTCCTTGAGCAATGAGCTATTGGCCATTGGCACTTATAAAACTTCATATGTTAGACAAAGATACCACATCGTATAAGGTTATCGGATGTGCAATGGAGGTTCATCGCACATTAGGACCTGGACTATTGGAGTCTGTGTACGAAAAGGCGCTAATACACGAGCTGAAGTTAAAAGGCTTCTCTGTGCAGTCCCAACTCGATGTAGAGGTTAGCTACAAGGGCGTGAATTTGGGAGAAGGACTGCGATTGGATCTTCTTGTTAACGATGAACTTATCGTAGAACTTAAGTCTGTAGAGGAATTAAAGCCTGTCCACTATAAGCAGCTTTTGACTTATTTGAAGCTGATGAATAAACGTGTAGGATTACTGATAAATTTTAACACAGACGATTTGACACAAGGTGTTAAGCGCGTGGTGAACGATTTTTAATGAGTCTCACGCAGATTTCACGGATTTCACGGAAGCAAGTCGCTTTGCTCTTGCTACCATCCGGAGGCAAACGCGAACGGAGTGATGCGTTATCTGCGTAATCCGCTTTCTATGTTAAAATCCAAACTATTTTCCGTTTATTTTTGATTATGCTATCAATTTGTTGATGTTTATATATTCAGGTTCAAACGGTTGGTTATTTCTCGCCATTGCCGTGATGATGTGAATAAGCTTGTTCTTGA
>JAZONP010000009.1:0-2903 GCA_045654565.1 Bacteroidaceae bacterium | reverse complement strand
CCAGTCTTACCTTGCGACACGGTGTTGGACGCGAAATAGGTATCCTCCACTGCCGTGAGGCGTATGGGGAAGTCGGCCTTCAGCTCTTCAATGTCGAACGTGTCACCCGCTTCTTTGATACGCTCATAGTATTTTTGGTAGATGTTGTCCAGAAACTGCTCCTGCAGCTCAGCGCTGATGAGCTTATAATAATAGATATAGGTCCATGCGGTAGGATCGCTGTTTTCGGCAGTATCCTCACCTGAATAGAGTTCCAGTCCGTACAGGTCACAGTTCTTGGGGAAGTCCTTGAAGATGCCCACTACGGTCAATGAATAGTCTTCACTCAATTTGATGGCATTGCCCACGGTCAAACCGTGCTTAGTGGCAAACGATTCGCTCAAGAGCACAGAGCCTGGCCCCTTCATTTGTTCTAAATCGCCCTCCACGAGGTTAAAGCCCATGACTTGCGGTGCATTGGGCATACCTGTCGTTGCTCTTACCACCATCGTCTGCGGTTCGGCACTGCCTCCAAAGTCATAGACTGTCAGTGATGCATTCCACGAACAGAGGTTCATCGAGGTGAAGCTCTCCACGTTGTCATCGTTCTCACCGAAGAGGTGACCGTTCTGATGGTTAAGATACGGTGTCCACGTTTTGTCCTCGCCCCATATACCCCGCAGCTCCAGTCGGAACGTGCGGTCTCCATCGCGGAAACACTTGTTGTACCCAAGGTCAAAGTTCACCTGCACCAAGATGATGTAAGCCGAAGCGAAGGCGATAGCCAGACCGAGGATGTTAAGTACGGGCGTCACCTTATAGCGTCCGAGGTTCTTGAAAAACTCTTTCATTGTTGTATCGTTTTATTTTGTTTCGGTTACTTTGTTTTTCCTCTGCGAAGTTAATCGTTCGCGCAAGCACCATCGCAAGAAAAAATGCAAAAAATGCTTTTTTCGATGAAAAGTGTCCAATTTTTTGACACTTTTGGGCGAGGAAGACAGCAAAATACCGAAAAAAGGTCAATTTCCCCTAAGAACAATCCCCCGAAACCAAGAGAGAAGTTTCGGGGGATACTATCATCTGTATATTAACGTGAGTTCGATATAAGATTCCCTTTAGAGATTGTCCACCTAAATTAGGGGGACGAGCGTAACGTAGTGTAGCGGAGGGGGTATTTTCTTGCGAATAATCGTACCACCTCTCCCTCTACGAGGGTACTCCTCCTACCCTAGGAGGAGAATCTAAACAACTCGTTCTTATATCGAACTCACGTTATATCATTCTTAGAGTCTACTCAGTCGTTCTGCAACAAGCCGCTTGAATTGCTCTTTTAGGTCTTCGGCGAGAAAAGAGCATTCTATAATATCAGTCCATTTGTTATGGAATTTGCGGAATCGCCCGACGATGTTTGCTGCTATATTCCTGTCAATACCGCTCTTCACCATAGCATCGACGAATGCTTCACCATCGTAGCCTCCTATGGTGGCATTGTCATCAACCCCATAGCCCGTCAGTGGCATGGCCAGTTCATCGTGATCGTCTATCCCTGTCAGATGCACGGCAAGTAGGTCATAGGCAGGAGAAAGGCTGTAACCCTCGTGATTGTTTTCGATGAGGGAGAAATTCTTACAATGCATATCCGAGTTACCCACAATCCATGAGAAGATGACAATCTCCCAGAAGCGCTGCACGTCCAGCATAGGCGCCGAGGAGTAGCGTCTGATGACCTCGGCCAATTGGGTGTAGGCTCCACGGTATTTATGCTCGGTGAGTCGGTTGGTGAGCTGGCACATATCGAGCAGTGAGTGCTTGGTGCCATCATCATTGCGGTCGATGCGTCGGGTGATGTAAGCCAGTTCGCCATCGCTCATCCGTATCAGTCCATGGGGTACGGTAGCGATACCCGCTACTTCTGCCATCTGCATGGTCGTGTTCTCCAGTTCGGGCATGGCCTTATACCTTGGGCTCTGTGGCTTGAGGATATATCGACCCCATAGCCCAACGATGGTGAGCCTATCAACCTCGTTGCGTCCACCCTTGTTCAGGTCTAATGAGAGCTTGGCCTGTACACCAGTGACTGAGGAGTTCGACTTCAGCACATCGAGCGCCAGACTATCGATATTGTCCCGCGAATAGGGAAGTATGGGAGCCAGCTTGTTTCCAAACAGTCTCCGTGCACATGCCGCATGGTAATCAGTTTCTCCCCTGAGCAAGGGTTTGCAGCAGCACAGACATCTCTTCACGTCACTCTTGTTCATAGTTTCTCACACTTATATTACCGATACAATCCTTGCAGCAGGCCAGCAAGAGCGACATCCTGTCTCGTGGGTCTATCTTCCAGGTGTTGTGCACAATGGATAGCATCCACCCCTCTGGGATGAGCCCATCAAAGACCGGAAACATCACCTCCTTCTCGTAGGCTTCGGTCTGCAATGGCATCGTCGGACTCAATGCCTTGGCCTCCGGCATGGCCAGATACTCCTTCGCGTATGCAAAGCGGAACCCATCGATGTCTTCGGTGAGTACACCGCAAAAGGTATCATTGATATAGATTCTCGCTCGTTTCATTACTGAATAATCTTGGCAGGCTGCAACTCCTCACCGAAGAGCTTCAACACCTGGTTCACCTTGTCCAACTGCACGGTGGCTTTCCCGCGCTCCAATTCTCTGACGAAGCGGATACCTACGCCCGACCTCTCAGCAAGTTCCACTTGCGTGAGGTTATACAACTTACGCTTAGCGCATATATATTCTCCTAAATTCATATCACTCATATTCACCCCTTACGGGTATAATCATAAGAGAAGAACAATAAAATCATCCCTTACGGGTACAAATGTACAATAAAATTCATTACATTGTACCCTTAAGGGATGATTTTTCATTCACAAACGACAATTCTCAGAACATTTTATATGAAAACA
>JAZONP010000008.1:0-4952 GCA_045654565.1 Bacteroidaceae bacterium | reverse complement strand
TGGCGCACGAAGGTGCTCTTGTAGATGCCTTGCGGACCGATGTAGGTGAGTATCTCGTGGTTGGTCTTGTCGGGCTCGAGCCACGCCGCCACCATGGCCACGAGCCACTGCTTGAAGAAGCGGTTGTGCATCTCCTGCGTGCAGCCCGTGACGTGCACCATGGATGCCACCTGGTCGATGTAGTCGATGCCGTTCCACGCGGGCAGGCTCTCCAGATACTCCCTTAAGGGATGATACTCGGGGTAGAAGTCGCTCTCGATGATGATGTAGAAGTCCGAGATCTTCGCCTGACGTCCCGTGTCGAGGCAGAAGCGGCAGTAGAGGGAGTTGACGCTCTTATCTTCTAGTTCCTTCCAGATTAACGAAAACGAAGACGATGACGAAGACTTCTCTTGACCCCCTCCGCTACGTTCGCTTTGCTCTCTACGCTCGTCCCCCTTGAAGGGCGACAGTTCATTTTGATTAGTACTGTACTCCGTGGACTCTGCACTGTCCCTCTTTAAGGGGGACGAGCACGTAGTGCGGAGGGGGTAGCAGTTATCGTTAACGTCAACGTTATCGTTAAACGAGATCTCTCGTTTCCTCGTTATCAAGTTATGCCTTATCCTGATGTCATTGCTCCGCAGCCAGTCCTGTATGTCCCTGATGGAGGCATAGCGGCTCTCCTTTTCCGCTTTCGGTGGTCGCGCCGTGCCGTGCTCCTCGGGCTGCGCATAACACGAGCGCACGATGGAGGCCACATCGTTGCCTTGCTGTTGGTAGTCGTTGAACCTATCCAGTGCCCACGCGGTGCAGTCGCTCTCGGAAACTCCGTAGCGGTTCATCATATAGCAGGCATCGGAGATGTACTTGTTGTGGCTACCGGGAGCATACACCACGCCGCGCCGCTCCAACTCACGTTGCACAAGGCGCTCCACATCACCGACCTTGCAACTCTTCACTCTTCCTTTTTCACTCTTCACTCCTTTCGGGCGACCTGCCGACTTCTTCGTTATGTCTACGATGATGGCCGTCGCATCGGGGTTGTAGTATACCTCGGGGTCGTGTGCCATACCCGAGATGCGGGTGGCATTCTTGCACTTCTCGTCGTACGGCAGATTAAGCAGATTACAATAGTATTCGTTGCCAGTCAAGAAAGCGTGCTTATATAGAGACCCACCCCAGCCCTCCCTATAAGGGAGGGGGATAGGCTCCGCGATGCCAAAATTCCCTCCCTCACAGGGAGGGTTAGGGTGGGTCTTCATCTTGTACCTGAAAAGTACACGCACCCCCTCCCCCGAAATCGTCGTATACGCCAGCAGCGTATGCGGGTCGCCTCGCACCTTCTCCAAGACCTCAGCCATGCGCTCACCGGGAACGTGGTCAAGGTCCACGATGCTCAGTCCCGTGTAGGAGACAATATGCTTCTGCTGCTTGCCATCACTGAAGAGCACCGCCACGGAGTAGCAGGGCATGTGCTGCTTCTCGGCCTCGGCACGTGCGGTATCGCCCATGGCGCGGTAGCGGCGGTGGTTCTCGGTTAACACTTGCAGACGTTGGTCGGCACGGATGATCTCTACCACCTCACGGATGGTGATTGGCTTCGGGTTCTTGTCGGCAAAGCCGTTGAATAGACTTACTTGCATAGTTGTAGAATTTTGATGCGAAATTATGCCTCCCTAAAATCCTTCACAAGCAAACAGCAGAGAAGTGAGGCCTAAAATGAGACCTACGGCTCCCCCAGATACTCGAAGATGAGTTGCACCTGCCTTCGGGTGAAGTGACGGTCGTTGACACGGTAGCCCGTAGCGAGCAGCGCGGGCAACAGGCCGTGGGCGTGATTGATGTAGCGGTTGAGGCGACGCAGTGCGTTCGAGGTGGAGCCGATGGGGAAGTACATCGTGGCGAGCTCGCTTTTGGTGTAGGGGCGGACTATCATAATTGAAAATTGAGAATTGAAAATTAACAGGCATCGATGGTGTTCATGATTGTTTAGTGCGTAGTGTTTAGTGTTCTCTGTGTTAGTGTCATCTTGAACGTAGTGAAAGATCTCGCAAAGTCTCACGGGAAACGTCTTGCAAAATCCCTGCGCGGGATCCCTCTCTGCGCTCGGGATGACATCATCGTGGAGTTCATTTACCCTATAAAATTACAAAAAAACGGCTATATAAGCAAGCATAAACACACTTATTATCAGTGGATAATAAGAAAATCTGCATCTCCAAGAAAGATTATTTCTGTAGCCTACCATAGCTCGTAATGGCGGACAGGGAGGGTAACGCGATGTTGTAACTTTGCGTTACCAATTAGGAGTGAGGAGGTAGGAATGCTTGTGCAAATGAGCGCATGGAAGCTTGCTTACAATGCTCAGCGAGTGCAGCCAAGCATCAACAAAGTTAGTTAGGAATTGGCCAACCTTGACGACAACATCCATCCTGATTGCACGTAACCCTATTTATTAACCCGAATGAAGGATTAGAAGTTTGCAGTCCGGAGGCAATCATAATTCAGAATTCATAAATCAGAAATCAAAACCATGCCTATTACCTACGCAGTAAAGAAAGTACGCAATCCCAAGAATCCTGATGTGGACTACTTCCACGGTCAGGCCATCAAGACCGGTGAGCTCACCATGGAGAAGCTTGCCAAGCGCATCAACAACAGCACCACGGTGACCCAGAGCGACTGCTACGCCGTGCTCAAGAGCATGAAGGAGCATATCATCGAAGCCCTCACCGAGGGGCAAGTGGTGGTGCTCGACGACCTCGGCCGCTTCCAGGTAACTCTCCAGGGTAAGTGCTACAATGCCGACACCATGGCCGGCGAGGAGTTCTCGCCCTCGTCGTACATCCGAGGTCACAAGATCGTGTTCCGTCCCGACGCAGCACTGAAAAAGTCTGTGGCAGCCGACTTTTCGCTGAAGCGCGTCTCATCTGAGGCGATGGCGTAAGCCTTCGCCGAAGTGAGAGCGCGAAAGCAAGAATCACCCCAAAACGACTTCTCGCTGAAGCGCGTCTCGTCTGAGGCGATGGCGTGACCTTAAACTGCGCTCGATGCGCAGATTAAGGTAGACAACAGACAATGGACAACAGACACCATCCGGATGGCCACACATTGCGCAGCCTGTCCGTTGTTGGTTGTCCGTTGTCAAACAAAAACTAAAAAACTTAACAACCTATGAACTCAAAAACTCAATTCAACTTCGGCAAGCTCCTCAAAATCCTCATCGCATTACTCACCGCCTTGGCTGGCTCGCTGGGCCTGGCAAGTTGTGTCTAAGCCATGAGACCGCTACTCCGTGCGCTGCTGCTCATCAGCGGCGCACTTATCTTAATCGCATAACCTCACACTGATTTTTTTCTCACGCAGATCTCACGAATCTCACGAAATTGGCTGCATCGAAGACTTCGCCTTTGGCTTCGTACTCCTTCAGAGAACTAAAGTTCTCGCCGTCGCAACCGACGCTTTCATGTCGCGTCGGCTCGCAGCTGCCTCCGGGATGTTACGCGCTGGATAGTACACGCGAGTGAAACGATGCGTGCTTCTGCGAGATTCGCGAGATCTGCGTGAGACAATTATTCCGCGAGGCAAGAAATCACAGTCCAGATTTATAAGAAATGAAACATTTCAGTATATCAGAATTAACAAGTAGCGCCACGGCGCTGCGCGAGGGCATTGACAATCGCCCATCGAAGTGTGCATACCACCTGTTGCACGTACTCGTAGACCAACTCCTTGACCCCATCCGCGAAGCGTGGGGAGAGCCCATCGTGGTGTCCTCGGGCTACCGCTGCAAGGAACTCAACACGCTCATCGGGGGCGTGAAGAACAGCCACCACCTCCTCGGCTGTGCGGCCGACATCATCGCAGGCAACAAGGCCGACCACCGCCGTTTGTTCAACCTCATCCAACAGATGCAGCAGCAAGGACAGATACGCTTCACCCAACTCATCGCCGAGAGGGATTACCGATGGCTACATATCTCCTATGTACCGGGCATGCTGAGCAATCAGGTGATAGACATTAATGCAGAGCCATAACTATCGAACAGAAGAAGCTATCAAGATAGTGGATTACAAAGAATAAAGGCAACGAATACTCGTTGCCTTTATTCTTTTATCGTGCCAAAAGCCCCAAAGTGGCGAAGCCACATCTCTTTACTCCAACACGCGGAAGCGGGCGAACTTGAGGAGGAGCTGCTTCTCACCGGCATTCTTGAAGCGGATGTGGGCCTTGGTATTCTCACCTGTACCCTCAACGCGAAGCACCTCGCCGATGCCGAAGCGCTCGTGCTCGATGAGTTGGCCGGGGCTGAGTTGGGCTACACGGGTGGCACCTCCCGAGGCATTGGCTGAGACGAGGCGGCGAGGAGAGGCCTCCCCCCTGCCCCTCCCAAGGAGGGGTGACTCGGAGTTCGCAGTGATAATGTTTTTCTTGGGGGTATTCGGAGTAGTATATGTTCTCGGAGAACTCGGAGTACTCTGATTTCTCGTAGTGCCGAACTGAGTAGGGCGGCTGCTCATGAAGCGCGGTGATGACTCACTCCACAGGCTTTGCTTGGGTGCTCCGAAGGGGGATTCCTTGAAGGGGGTGTCCTTCACGGGCATCTCGATATATCCGCGGTCTATATCCTTGAGGAAGCGGCTGGGCATGCCATACTCGACCTTGCCGAAGCGGAAACGGCTCTTGGCATAGGAGAGCAGGCAGCGCTGCTCGGCACGGGTGATGGCCACGTAGAGCAGGCGACGCTCCTCCTCCATCTGGCGGGTGCTGTCGTAGGCCATCATCGAGGGGAAGAGCTGCTCCTCCATGCCGACGATGAACACGGTGTCGAACTCGAGGCCCTTGGCGGCGTGTACGGTCATGAGCGTCACCTTGGGGGTGTCGTCCTCTTCGGTGTTATCCTGGTCGGTAAGGAGGGCCACATCGCTGAGGAAGTCGGTGAGCATCACCTTCTCGTCGCCCTCCTCCTG
>JAZONP010000007.1:0-26028 GCA_045654565.1 Bacteroidaceae bacterium | reverse complement strand
CCCACTGCAGGCTTCTCGCAGCCGAATGCAGTACCCTCGAAGCGCATTCCATTGTCCAATACTAACGTCGCTTTCATGTTATACCTTTTATATTATATATGTTAATATTCTCTTTTTAGTAGTTCAGTAGTTCAGGAGTTCAGACAATAGTCTGTTCGCTGTTTTCCTTATTCCTTTTTTAGCTCTTAGGAGTTATCGTCATTCATTACATTCGTCTGTACTCCTGTACTCCTGACTCCTGTACTCCTTAAGTTATAAAAAAATATCCCTTACAGCGACAACGACGCTTGAAAAGGGACAACACTCAATAGTAAAAAAAGCAAAGAACTCAAAGTTACCGACTGTTTTTTGTCGATAGCATCACATTTCTGAGGATAGCGCTTCGTGGTCTCCGTTGGAGTCCACTTTAATAACCAGTGCTCTAGCCTATGTGACTTCATAACTCTACTCTTCTTAATTTCGTACAAAGATACAACAAGTCGAGCGGAGAACAAAATAAATTTAGTTATTTTTTTGGGGAAATAATCTAGCTGTTTACCTAGAAGTCTCTGTCATCCTTCACGATGTTCAGCATGACATGAACTACGTATTGGACAACATCTATCTTATTGTCCGTTTTTATCCCGGAACGCAGTGTGTTTTCACGGTATAGTCATCGAATTATTTTGATCACATGTTGTGAAAAAGTCAAACGGGTTTGGCCTTTCGCTCTCTAATTTGTATCTTTGCTCCGTAAAGGCATTTGCGTTTGTGGTAAAAATGTGAAAATAGGAGTAAACCTTTTTCTTTCTTATTTACTTGGCATACCTTTTGCCTCATAAAATAAAAATCTTATGCGTATCCTTTGGCTTGACCTTAACTGCTCGTATGCTCATAGCTCGTTGGCGTTGCCAGCGTTGCATGCTCAAGTGATGCATCGTACTGATGTAGAGTGGCGGGTAGTGCGCACAACCTCAGGCGAGGCGGTGGGTGCAGCTGTTGATGCGATCTATGCCCAACGCCCCGATGTGGTGGCGGCTACGGCATGGCTCTTCACCCATGAACACCTCTTGCATATTATATCACGGCTAAAGGCCTTGCTTCCTCAAACGGTAGTGATATTGGGTGGACCTGAGTTCTTGGGCGATAACGAAGAGTATCTTCGCCACCATGATGAAGTCGACTGCTTGTTGCGCGGTGAGGGTGAGGAAAGCTTTGCTCGTTGGCTCGAGGTATGGGATACTCCCGCTAGATGGACCGATATCGAGGGAATGTGCTATATATATAATGGGAAATATCACGATAATGGACATGCGCGTGTCATGGACTTCGCTGCGTTACATACTCCGGAGGAGAGCACCTTATTTACGTGGAGCAAGCCCTTCGTACAAGTGGAGACTACGCGTGGATGCTTTAATACATGTGCATTTTGTGTTAGTGGGATGGGCGATCCAGTACGTCAGTTGTCTCTAGAGTTGATACGCCGTAGGTTGGATAATATACGTGATCGAGGCATACGTGATGTACGTGTCTTGGACCGTACGTTTAACTTTCATCCGCGACATGCCATAGATCTGCTTAATCTCTTTGCAGAATATCACCCACATCTACACTTTCATCTTGAGATACATCCAGCGCTATTGTCTCAAGGTGTGCGTGATGTGTTGAGAGAGATGCCCGATGGATTGTTACACCTCGAGGCTGGCATTCAGAGCTTGCGACAGGAAGTGCTCGACAAGAGTTTGCGAAAGGGTACACTCGAACAGGCATTGGATGGGTTGCGTTTTCTCTGCTCTTTGCCCAATCTGGTCACCCATGCCGACCTCATCGCAGGGCTTCCTCTCTATACGTTAGAGCAGATATATGAGGATGTGCATACATTGGCTGAGTATCGTGCAGGGGAGATACAGCTCGAATCGCTGAAGCTGCTACCCGGTACGGTGATGCGCCGCGATGCCGCGATGTTGGGTATACGTTACTCTCCCTTACCTCCCTATGAGGTGTTGGAGACGGATGCCATCACAAGCAACGAACTGCAAGTCGCACGACGCCTTTCGCGATTGCTCGATGCCTACTACAATACGGATGCATGGCAGCAGATTACGCGGCGCCTTATACTTGAGGAGAGAGATTTCTTATGTAGCTTCCTCGATTATCTCACCCAGCATAACCATATAGACCAACCCATGAGTTTGGAACGAAGGGGTGAGTTGCTCTATCTTTTCTGTTGCGAACACTATCCGAGCCATCTTACCGAAGTCACCGTGGCATGGATCGAAGCGGGTATGTCGCTCAAGAAACGTCCAGCCGAAGGGGTACGCACAAAACATGTATATCCCAATAAGGAGTGGATTATTGTACGCGGGATCTATTCTGAAGATTTGAAACTCTGTTACTTACCTATTGGTGTGAAGGAACAGGGATATTGGTTTGGCTATGATACCACAACCCAGTGTCCTACACCCGTGTTCAAGGCGGTAATGGGCCCGCTCCCTAACTCTCCTAAGTGAGGGCGTGTCAGACTACCCGCATTCCCATTTTCTTGCTAATCTCATTGCTCGCTTCTCATTGCTCACAGCCAATAGCTACCAACTATCTTCTGCGAAACTCGGCACAGGTGATGGCTGTGGCAATGGCTACATTAAGTGATTCCGAGGTGGCACATCCTTCTGGATAGTTGGGGATAAAAAGTTTGTTCGTCACCATTTCCTCTACCTTTGAGCTGATGCCATTACCCTCGTTGCCCATGATGATGACACCATTGGGTGAAAGGGCTTCCCTGTAGATATTTTTTCCCTCGAGAAAGGTTCCGTAGATAGGCGTAGATGAAGATTCTATTCTTGTACGACGTAGAAAATTGTACAAATCTACATAGTGTATTTGTACTCTTGATATAGCGCCCATGGTAGCTTGGATGGTCTTGGGGCTGAAGGCGTCGGTGGTGCCTATTGAGCAGAATATATGGCGTATGCCAAACCAGTCGGCCACACGGATAATCGTGCCTAAGTTGCCAGGGTCTTGTACATCGTCGAGAGCAAGGCAGAGCTCTTTGTTTACCACATCGTGTGGGGTAGAATAGGTGGGTAGTTCGAAGAGAGCGAGTACTTCTTGGGGAGCCTTAAGGAAACTGGCTTTACGCAACTCTTCATTGGTGACCTCGATGATCTCTGTGGCGTTCACTTCGGGATGAAGGGCCAGCCAGCTGGCTTCGGCTATGAGCAGGCGACAGCTGAAGTAGGGCATTAGGTCACCCACTACCTTGGGGCCTTCTGCTACGAAAAGACGCTCTTCGCGACGCTTTTTCTTTTGATCCAATGATTGTATCAGCTTGATTTTGGCTTTGCTTAACATACTTTATGCGAAATTACGTAGTAATGTTCATTAAAAACAATGCAAACTTACGTAAAAAACGAGAATATTTGCGTAATTTTGCAAGATAATTTGCGGTTGTTAGCAATCTAAAGTAGACAATAGGGAACGATGAACGTGAAAAAGAGCAAATATATCTGTCTGATAGGGGTGATAGCCATGCTGCTGTCGTCGTGCTCTGTATCGCGTCATCTGCCTGAGAATGCCTACCTTTTGAATGAGGTAAAAGTCGTTTCGGAGGAAGAGCCTAAGGTGGTGTCCTCGCTGAAGCATCAGGTGCGCCAACAGACTAACATACGTACGTTTGGCCTCTTTCGCTTGCCGTTGGGCGTGTATTGCTTGTCTGGAGAAAAGGATAATTTCTTTAATCGTTTCTTGCGTAAGCTCGGTGAGGCTCCTCGCGTATACAATGATACATTGACTCGTAAGAGCTGTGAGATGATGGAGAAGACACTGGCCAATCAAGGTTATCTGAAGGCGAAGGTAGAGTCTGAGACAACCTACAAGAAACACAAGGCCAAGGTGAAATATTATGCCCATCCAGGAAAGTTGTATCGTATATCGTCGGTTGACTATGTGTGTATGGATTCTGTGATGCTCGGTCATGTGGTTGCCGACTCGGCCAACTCGTCCATAAAGGTGGGTATGCCGTTTGATGCTAATGCATTGGATAGCGAACGAGCGCGTTTGGCTCTCTTGTTACAGACCAATGGGTATTACGACTATAAGAAGGAATACATATCCTATATTGCTGATACGGCCCGCAACTCTTTGGATGTGGCTTTATCGGTGCGTATACGGTCGGGAAGTGTCTTCAGTGAGCTGGGGAGTACACAACCCACATATATCCCATGGAAGAAATACCGCGTCGAAGGGGTAAATTACTTGATGTACCCCTCTTCGTATGCCTATAATCCTTCGTACGTATTCCCCGACACGGTGAGCGATGGCAAAGAGAGATGTTTTTATGAGAATAAGCCTCCATTCCGATTCTCGACAATAAGACATACGTCGCATATTATACCTGGCACGACATACAACGTGGGCAATGTGAAGAAGACCTATACATCCTATGGTCGGTTAGGGGCGCTGAAGTATACGAACATCAACTTCGTGGAGACCAGCGATAGTACGTTGGACTGCTACGTGACGTTGAATCCTGCGGCTAAGGTGTCGGTGAGCACGGAGCTTGACGTTACCAATACGGCAGGAGACGTAGGTGTGTCTGCCGCTTTGTCATTTACACATCGCAACCTATTCCATGGTTCAGAAACGTTTGTTGTCAAGTTTCGCGGTGCATATGAGAATATTACTCACTTGAATGACTATGAGTCGGGTAAATTCCTTGAGTATGGTGTGGATATGGGGCTGAATTTCCCACGTTTCATCGTGCCCTTCATCAGTGACGAGGTGCAGAGACGCAGTCTGGCCACTACACAACTTGATTTGCAATATAATGCGCAGACCCGTCCTGAATTTGACCGTAACGTGTTCTCGGCTTCGTGGAGCTATCTGTGGAATAGTACTCAACAGATAAGGCATCGTTTTGACCTCTTGGGCATCAATTACGTGTCGGTGCCCCGTAAGGATCAGTATTTCATAGATAACTATCTGAACCAGTACAATAGTATGAACTCTATCATGAAGTTCAACTATGAAGACCTCTTTATCTTCCGTACTGGATATGACTTCTATTACACGACACCCAACGCTGGGGTTACTAAAAACTATTTCGATGTGTCTCACTCGGTGCGCGCCAGTGTAGAGACATCAGGAAACCTGCTCTATCTGTTGTCTAATGCTCTAAAGATGGAGAGGGACTCTATAGGGCAGTATCATGTCTTGGGACTAGCCTATGCTCAGTATTTGAAGACCGACGTGGCCTGGACGATGAATCTGAACCTTGGCCGACGCAACAACCTGCTCTTCCACATCGAAACGGGCGTAGCCTATCCGTATGGAAACTCGCGAATGTTACCCTTCGAGAAGAGATACTATGCTGGCGGTGCCAATGGTGTGCGCGGATGGGCTGTGCGCGGATTGGGACCGGGTAGGTATGTCAGTCGTAACGGAACGATTGACTACATCAACCAGTCGGGAGATATTAAGCTTGACCTCAGCCTCGAGTATCGTATGCACATGTTCTGGAAGCTTGATGGAGCCGTGTTTGTCGATGCGGGAAACATTTGGACCATGTATGACTACTCAGACCAACCTGGGGGCGTGTTCCAATGGGGCGAGTTCTATAAGCAGATAGCAGCATCCTACGGATTTGGCGTTCGTCTCGACCTCAACTTCCTCGTGTTGCGTGTCGATGCAGCCATGAAGGCCGTCAACCCCGTATACTCGGAGGGTCCATTACGTTATCCGATCATTCACCCCCGTTTCAAACGTGACTTTGCCTGGCACTTTGCTGTGGGATATCCGTTCTAAAGGGTGAGGAAAGAATTAATTGAGAATAAAAAAAAAGAAACACTATATGAAACTGAATTTTATATGTCTTGCTAGCGGAAGTAGTGGTAACTGCTTCTACCTAGGCACCGAGAACTATGGCATCCTCATCGATGCTGGTATACCGGTGCGCACGATTAAGAATGGGTTGAAAGAGGCCGGACTCTCGTTCGAATCTATCATGGGAGTATTCGTCACACATGACCATGCTGACCACATCAAGTCGCTCGGCACCTTGGGTGAACGATACAATATACCTATATATGCCACGCGTGAGACTCACGTAGGTATCAACCGCAACTATTGCATGACACAGAAGCTTGTGTCATGTATGCGCTATGTGGAGAAGGATGAGATGCATCGCTTGCGCGACTTCCACATCACTCCTTTCGAGGTACCTCACGATGGTAACGACAATGTAGGTTATTTAGTGGAGTGTGATGGTAAGGTCTTCTGTTTCATTACAGACTTAGGCCATATCACCGATACCGTGGCCAGCTATATCGCCCGTGCCCACTACTTGGTTATCGAGGCCAACTACGATGAGGAGATGCTGGCACATGGCCCTTATCCCCAGTACCTCAAGAATCGTATCACAGGCCCCAACGGACATCTGAGCAACAAGACCACGGCAAAGTTCCTTGCGGCTAATCTTACCGAGCATCTTAAGTACATCTGGCTATGTCATCTCAGTCGTGAGAATAATCACCCCGAACTGGCTTACAAGACCGTGGAATGGGAACTTCGTGGGGTAGGTATCATTCCAGGTAAGGACCTTTATTTGGCTGCGCTCAAGCGTACTACGCCATCAGAGTTGTTTGTATTTGAATAATTAGAGTAAACGGAATCTCCGATATTTTTTAAGGACTATGGAAAAGAAAGAATTACATGGAATGGGTGTAGCGTTGGTTACTCCATTTGATGCGATGGGAGCGGTTGATCATGAGGCGCTTGCTCGATTAGTTGACTATCAGGTCGCAAGCGGAACGGACTACCTTTGTGTATTGGGAACTACTGCCGAGACACCTACGCTCAGTGAGGAGGAGCAGCTTGCCGTACGCCAGACCGTGGTGGAACGCAATGCAGGCCGTCTACCGATATTGCTTGGTTGTGGTGGTAACTGTACACATAAGATTGTGGACAAACTGGCTAAGGATAAGATGGACGATGTCGATGCCCTGCTCTCTGTGGTTCCTTATTATAATAAGCCTACGCAAGCTGGCATGTATGCTCACTTCAAGGCCATTGCCGAGTCAACTGAACTGCCCATCATATTATACAATGTGCCCGGTCGTACTGGTGTGAATATGCTCCCTGAAACGACCCTTCGCCTGGCTACCGATTGCAAGAATGTAGTTGGCATCAAGGAGGCCTCAGGAAACATGGAGCAGATAGAGAATATCCTCCGCAACCGTCCTGAAGGCTTCAAGGTGTTCTCAGGTGATGATGGCATCACGTTGCCTCTCATCAAGAATGGTGCTGACGGTGTGATTTCAGTTATTGGTAATGCCTATGCTGAAGAGTTTGCCCAGTTGGTACACTTGGCTCACGCAGGAAACTTTGCCGAGGCAGGGCTTATTGACAATCGCCTGTCTGAGCTGTATCGCTTGATTTTTGTTGATGGCAATCCGGCCGGTATAAAATGCTTGATGGAGCTGCGTGGTATGTTGCAGAATGTGTTGCGCTTGCCGCTTGTGCCTGCTACCTTGGCCACGCGCGATAAGATTGCGGCTCAGCTGTGAGCGATAACTTCCCAATCAGAATAAGAGATAAGGGTGTGCACACCCTTATCTCTTTCATATCTCACCTTTCACATCTGATTGCTCATATCTCACATCTCATTGCTCACCTCTCACCTCTCACTCAATCTTCGCGCGTATCTTCGTAAGGTATGCCTTCATACCTTCTGCATCTCGCTCTTCGATGATCTGCAGCAACTCCTTGAGCTCCCGACGTATGTTCTCTACCTGGCCTGGTGTACGTGGGTTGAAGAGGATTTCCTGTAGCAGATAGTCATCCTCTCCGAGCAGTCCCTTGGCAATAGCCATGTGCTTCTTGAAGGTCGTGCCAGGTGCCTCCTGCTTCTTCATGATAGCCGTGAACACAAAGGTCGACACGAAGGGGATAGAGAGCGAGTAGGCCATCGTCTCATCGTGCTCATCGAACGTATACTCGAAGATGTTGAGTCCCAGGTTCTGATATAGGTCCTTGAAGAACACCTTACCCAGATGGTCGCTCTCGCTGATGATGATGGCATTCTCGTTACTCAGGTTGCTGAGACTGGCAAACGTGGGGCCAAACATGGGGTGTGTGCTCACGAAGCGGAATCCGCTCTTGCGATAGAACTCGGGAAGTTGGGTCTTTACCGAAGCGATGTCGCTCAGTATGCAATCCTTGGGTAAGGCGGGGATGACCTGTTCGAACGCCTCGATGGTATATTTCACCGTAGCTGCATTGATAACCAGCTCGGGACGAAATTCGCGTATCTCCTCCAGTGAGGTGAAGCGCAACGTATTGTACACAAATCGCAGACGTTTGGGCTCGATGTCATACACGGCCGTTTCGTGCTGAAAACTCAGTAGGTCAGTAAAGAATGAACCCATCTTGCCGGCTCCGAGAATTAATATGCGCATAGTTTATAAATTGTCCCTTGTCAATTATTAATGATTTCCATCTGCTGGCGTACCGACTCTTCGTGGATAGCTTCGAAGATTTTCTTCATGAACTCGCCACTCATCTGGCACTGCTCGCCTTGACGTGCACGCTTCTCGAGGATTTCGCTATAGCGGTTGTTCTGGAACACAGTGACGCCATTTTCCTTCTTGAACATACCGATCTCTCGTGCCACGCGCATGCGTTTGGCCAGTTCTTGGATGAGACTATCGTCGCATTCATCAATCTGCTTGCGCAGCTGTCCCAGGTCTTCGGTGCTGTGTGTCTCTTTGCGGATGACGAGCATCTCGAGGATGTACTCGAGTGATTCGGGAGTCACCTGTTGCGACGCGTCGCTCCATGCCTTATCGGGGTTGCAGTGGCTCTCGATGATGAGTCCGTCGAAGTTGAGGTCCATGGCCTGCTGGCAAAGGGGAGCGATGAGCTCTCTCTTACCGCCGATATGGCTAGGGTCGCAGAGCAGAGGTAGGTTAGGGTATCTACGACGTAGCTCGATGGGTATGTGCCACTGGGGAAGGTTACGGTATATCTTCTTCTCATAGGTGCTGAATCCGCGGTGTATGGCTCCCAGGCGCTTGATGCCTGCATTGTTGAGTCGCTCCATGCCGCCAATCCATAGTTCGAGGTCGGGGTTTACGGGGTTCTTGACCAGTACGGGGATGTCAACTCCCTTGAGCGAGTCGGCCAGTTCCTGCATGGCAAAGGGGTTTGCCGAGGTGCGCGCACCGACCCATAGGATGTCTACATCAGCCTTCAATGCCTCCTCCACGTGCTTGGCAGTAGCCACCTCGGTGGTTACATACATGCCTGTCTCTTGCTTTACGCGTTGCAGCCATCCCAGTCCCTCGGTACCTATGCCCTCGAAGCCTCCGGGTTTGGTGCGTGGCTTCCATATTCCGGCACGGAATATCTTTACCCCCTTCTTTGCCAGTTGGGTAGCAGTCTCCATCACTTGTTCTTCCGTTTCCGCACTACAAGGTCCTGCGATGACGAGAGGGCGTCTTTCCTCAATACCTGTGAGTTTGATTGGTTGTAAGTCCATAATCTTATAGTATGTGTTATTTTAAGTTTTTAATTCTGTCCAATGCCTCCTCCAGCATTTCATTCTTAGCGCACAGTGAGATACGTATGTAGCGGCTACCATTGCTTCCGAAGATGAATCCGGGGACGATAAACACGCGTGCCTCGTGCAGTACACGCTCGGTGAGTTCCTCCACATCGGCGAGGTGGTCGGGGATACGTCCCCAGAGGAACATGCCCACCTGCTTCGTGTCGTAGGTGCATCCCAATGCATCCATGATAGCTTCTGCCGTTTTGCGGCGTGAGGCATAGTTGGCATTATTGCCTTCATACCAATCCGCTTCGGCATCAAGCGCCTTCACGGCGGCCAGTTGCATTGCGCGATACATTCCGCTATCGATATTGCTCTTCACCTTGAGTATCCAGCTGATGAAGGTCGCGTTGGCGGCAATCATGCCTATGCGCCATCCGGGCATGTTGTGGCTCTTGCTCATGGAGTTAAACTCTATGCAGCACTCCTTGGCACCCTCTACGGAGAGTATGCTCATCGGGTTATCGTTGAGTATGAAGCTATAGGGATTGTCATTCACGATGACGATGCCCTTGCGGCGGGCAAAGTCGACCAGTCGTTCATAGAGTTCCATCGTAGCATTGGCTCCCGTTGGCATATTGGGATAGTTGGTCCACATCAGCTTCACTCGGCTGAGGTCCATCTTCTCCAGAGCGTCAAAGTCGGGCATCCATCCATTCTCCTCCTTAAGATCATAGTTCACCACTTCGGCACCCAGCAGTCTGCTCAGCGAGGTGTAGGTAGGGTAGCCGGGGTTGGGCACCAGCACCTGTTCGCCTGGGTTCACGAAGGCCAGTGTCACGTGCAGGATACCCTCCTTGGATCCTATGAGAGGTTGTATTTCAGTTTTGGCATCAAGCTCCACACCATACCATCGCTTATAGAATCGGGCGAAGGCCTCACGCAGCTCGGGTATACCCACATAGGGTTGGTATCCATGGCCATTGGGGTTGTGTGCTTCTGTGCAGAGCGTCTCCACAGTCTCCTCCGAGGGAGGCATGTCGGGACTACCTATTCCGAGGCTTATCACCCCCTTGCCGGCGGCATTCATGGCTGCCACCTCCTTGAGCTTGCGCGAGAAGTAGTATTCGCTCACCGAGCCCAGTCGCTCGGCGGGTTGTATGGTGAGTGTCTTGCTTGCTTCGTCCATAACCTTGGTAAATCTTTTTTATATATATTAAATAAGTAAGTCCCGCTATTGTGAGCGGGACCTACGCATATGTCAACTAATCTTTTGTTCATTAACTTTTTGCTGTTACATAGCCTATCCCGCTTTACTTATTGCTAAAGTAAAAGTAAAAATAGGAATAATATGTAAAGCTAAAATTACGCATCACTTACAATTTTCTCACTGTTGGCTGCAAAGGTAATCGTTTTTTCGTAAAAACCTATATGGGGGTGGATTTTTTTTCGTAAAACTATAAAAATATTATCGTGGTGACATTGATATACTGCTAAACAAACTTTTACACGAAGTGTTTCTTCCGTATGAATACTTATATTTCTTAATAATAACCCTATGAGGAGTGTAGTGATTAGTCTTTGCTTGCTTGTAGGCACTCCCTTGATATCACAACAGGTGAGTTGTAGTTTCGAGGAGGCACGTGACCTGATGCTACAGCACAGTGCGGCACTCAAGGCTGCCGATGCCGAGGTACAGATGGCGCGCAAGGAGCGCCAGCGGGTGAATGCCCTGTGGTGGCCTCAGCTTCAGGTCGAGGGGGCATATATGCACCTGTCAGAGAAGGTCGAGGTGCGCCAACCCTTGTCCTACTATACCGACCCGCTCAAGGCCGATGTGCAGCGCATCGTGCCGGGCGAGGAGCTGGTGACGGGGCTCCTCGACAGGGTGGGGCAGTACACCTTTACCTTTCCTCTGTTGCCGCAAGACATTGCCTCGGTGAACCTTACGGCCGAGTGGGTGGCCTTCAGCGGTGGAAAGCGCATCTATGCCGACAGGGTGGCGCAGCGTCTTGTCGACGTGGCTCAGATAGGTAGCGAGCGTGTGGCCTCTGCCGAGCAGGTGCTGCTCGTGGAGCGCTACTACGGCTTGGTGCTGGCCCGGCAGACTACTGAGGTGTACCATCAGCGCTACGAGGCCATGCAACGCCACTATACCGATGCCCTGCGCATGGAGCAGGTGGGCCTCATTGACAAGGCGGCACGCCTGGCTACGCAGGTGGCCATGGAGGAGGCCGAGCGCGAGTGGCACCATGCCGGGAGTGTCGAGCTGGTGAGGCAGACGGCACTGAAGCAACTCTTGGGCATCGTGGCCGACGAGACAGAGATCATCCCCACATCGCCCCTGCTTGTCTCCGAAGAGCTCCCCGCGGAACAGGTCTTCATGGAATCGATGCTGCGTGACAACTATACGCTTGCCTCCCTCTCCTTGGAGAAGCAGATGGCTGGTGACAAGCTCCGTATGGATCTTGGAGGATACCTCCCCGAGGTGGCTCTTTTCGGCAAGCAGACACTCTGGGCCCATGGCCTCCCGAGCAACCTCATGCCGCGCACCGTGGTGGGCGTGGGCTTCGCGTGGAACCTCTTCGATGGTCTCGACCGCGAGCGCAAGGTGGCGCAGACCAAGCTCGCCCAGCAGGCTTTAGCATGGAGCCGCGAGGATGCCGAGGCAGAGTTCAAGGTGATGGTCTCCGAGCTCTACGCCACCCTGCAACGCACGAGAGATGACATCCGCGTGCTCGACTCCACCATCACCCTCAGCGAAGAACTGCTCCGTATGCGCCGTGCCGCCTTTGCCGAGGGCATGGCCACCTCGACCGAGCTCATCGATGCCGAGGAGGCCCTCGCCACCGCCCGTCTGGCACGCCTCACCGCCCACTATGCCTACCAAGTGGCAATGGCCAACCTGCAGGCCGTGTGTGGGAGGTAACGATTATAGTTTAACGGTTAAAGGTGATAGGTTATGGGTTTAGTGTTTAGTGTTTAGAGCTCTGTAATTTTCAATTTTTAATTTGTCCGTTGTCCGTTAATCCTGCTGCGCAGGCTTTTCCCCTCCTATACTCGCAAGCGAGACTCCTTGATGAAGCTAAAGCTTCAGTCGTCGCAACCGACGCTATCATACCGCGTCGGCGGCATAGCCAAGCCAACTTAGCTCTGCTCTCGCTTCGAACGTCAGTTGTCTGTTGTCTGTTGTCAATTATTAACTCTCTTCCCTCATGAATCGTAAATCCCTTACCCTCGCCTTCATCATCCTGCTCTCCGCAGTCGTGGTCATCACCCTTGTCGGGCTGCTCACAGCGCGCAAACCACCCATCACCCTGCAGGGGCAGGTTGAGGCTACCGAGATACGCATCAGTGGCAAGCTCCTCGGGCGCATCGACTCGCTGCTCGTTCGCGAGGGCGATGCCGTGCATGCGGGCGACACGCTGGTTGTCATCAACAGCCCCATCGTGGAAGCCCAGTACCGCAAGAGCGAGGCCCTGCACCGCGCCACACAGGAGGAGAACCGCAAGGTCGACCGCGGCACACGGCGCGAGCTCGTGGCCTCGGCCTATCAGGTGTGGCAGGCCGCCAAGAGCCAGGCCACGCTGGCCGAGAAGACCTATGAGCGCATACAATTATTATATACTGACAGTGTCGTTCCCCGCCAACGCTACGATGAGGCCGAGGCCGCTATGCTCACCGCCCGTGCCACCGAGCGCTCAACCTACGAGCAGTACCGCCTGGCCCAAGAGGGCTTGCAGCGCGAGGATCGTGAGGCCAGCCGCAACATGGTGGAGGCAGCAGCGCGCAGCGTCGATGAGGTGGGTGCCCTCCTTGTCGATGCAAGGCTTACAGCCCCTGCCGACGGACATATTGCCGGTATCTACCCCAAGCGAGGCGAGCTCGTGGCTCCCGGAGCCCCCATCATGACCCTCGTCACGCTCGACGATGCCTATGTCGTCTTCAACGTGCGCGAAGACCTCATGCCCCACATCCGCATGGGAGGGCAGTTCTTCGTCTCCGTGCCCGCCCTGGCCCGCACCGATGTGCCCATGATGGTCTACTACATCAGTCCCCTCGGCAGCTTTGCCACGTGGAAGTCCACCAAGGAGGTGGGCAGCTACGACATGCGCACCTTCGAGATACGCCTGCGCCCCGAGCATAGGGTAGAGGGTCTCCGCCCTGGGATGACGGCGATTATAGAATTGAAAGATGACAGTACTATTGGCTTTTAGCTCTTGGCTCTTAGCTTCCCAGAGGAGTGCTGATTGCAGGCCTTCGATAGAAAAAAGTCTTTGTCCGTTTCGGAAAAAGTCTTTCTGCAATTTTTGAAAAACCTTAAGACTTTTTTCAAAAAGCCTTTGTCTGATTCCTCCACTATTACAGAGAGAACTATCCAGTGAGTAAAAAAGTTTCATTTTTGCCCTGGCAAGGAAGACTGCGAAATGAAAGAGCTGTGTCCTTCATCCTGTATAGGTGTTTAAAATCAACCAATCAACTTTTTTCAGTACACTGCATTCTCGCTGCAGTCCAGACAGCTCTGGACTGCAGTTCAGAGCCCTACGGACTCGAGTCCAGAGCCGTCTGGACTGGCAAAAGTGTTGCTACAATTAGGAAAGAACCTTTGATTAATTCTCATGCTACTTGAATGTGGAGTTTCGGTAAGTAGACCTTTTTATTATTTGCCTTGGCAAGGAGGGTGGGTAATTGACGACCGACACCCCCGTTGCGTAGGTGTCGGTGCCTCTATAATCCATGACCGATACCCCGCAGCAGGGGTGTCGGTCGACAATGCTCAATGAATCAATGTTTTATGCTGAAACACCGACACCTCGGCAAAAAAAGGAAAAGATGTTTTCGTCATCGTTTAACTTGCGACTTTGTCGCTATTAACCATGCCGCAGGCATATTCACCTTGCGAAGCAAATTAACCTGCAGCTTGCTGCATAGTCATCGTTTTCGTTTATAATCCTTGCCAGGCCAAAAATAAAAATCGTTTACTCACCATGAATCCCGCTTTTCGGAAGGGGTGTTTCTCACTTCGACATAAATTTTCACGAACAATCCGCAAAACGTGTTCGCCGCCCGCAGGGGCTAAAGGCAATTATCATAAATAATTACTACTTTTAGTACTACGCAGTCTGAAGATACACGAAGACGACTTCGTCGTACTCCTTTGTGCTGATGAATCAGCAGTCGTCACAACCGACGCTCATTCGCGTCGGCAGGATAAAAAATAACTGAATTATTTTGTTCTCCGCTCGGCTTGTTGTATCTTTGTCGCATCGCTCGCGCCGACAGGGTTCGTGGGTGGGCGATGACATAATGGAAAAGGCGTTTACTTGACGCTTTGGTTTTGACTCAGTAGAACTTCGCAACTTCTCAGAGATTAGTTAAAAACAAAGCAACGGTGAATGCCTCATGGGTATGTTTTTATTCTTCCTTGTTATATATAGGGTTGTGAAACTTCTGTATATAATATAAGGTAGCATACATATACATATCGGCGTGAGGCTTCCGTTGCTCGTTTCAACTAATCGGGCAATGCGAAGGCCTTACTGAGTGGAGCGAGCAACAGGTGACTGGCTTCACGCTTTTTTTATGTTTTACATAACCCCGTTAGGGAGCCGACGGATGCGACATTGGCATGATACATATCGGACGCATCATAGAGGGAGTATTTCACGAGCAGGGTCGTTCGCCCTCATGGTTTGCAGACCAACTGCACTGCGATCGCACTAATGTGTACAATATCTTCAAGCGTGAAAGTATTGATACCGCCTTGCTTGTACGCATTTCCAATATCCTTCAGCACAATTTCCTTCAATATTATGCTGATGAAATTTTAGTTGTGTGAATTTTATTCCACAAATAGTAGAATTATCGAAACGAAATATCCTTTTTGACTTGTTAACGAATATTTACCTTTGTGTTGATAAATAAAAGGTGAAGTTTATGTTAAGAAGAAAAAGTTTGCTTGCAGCGATGATTGCTGCTACGTGTATGTTTACGGGGTGTACAACCGAGCTAGAACAGTATGTGGAATATGGGGAAAATAGTTATAAGGCTGAATTAAATGGTGTGGTTATCAATATGTCTCCAATGCGTGTGTCCGTAGGTGAGGAGGTAGTAATAGATTTGTCACACGAAAAGAATAAGAAAGAGAAAGTTGAAATAGAATCTTCATCCTTGTCATATAAGGAGATCTTCAAGACTCCCTCTTCTGTAAGTATAAAGGTGGAAACAGAAGGAGTTCATGATATTTCGTTCACACATACCAAACTAGGTACTACTATGTCCAGTGAAGCAATAATAGTTTGTAAGTAAAGCATAAATGATATTAATCATAAATTTAATATTTTAACATTGTAATTATGAATAAAGGACAGCTTTTAATGAAAATTGCATGTTGGATTGGCTATGTGCTATTCGCAGGTTATAGTGCGTTTATGACCGCAGAATCTATTGCCATGTCCTTCGGGATCAGTCAAACATGGATTGTGTTTGTTTTCGTGTTTATTGTTGCTTTGATAGCAGGTTATTGCCTTAGCATTGTTATTGGGGAGCTGCAAAATCGTTTCAATCCCAGCAAATCCAAGTTCATTTTGGGCCTACTCGGATTCCTATTGTTTTGGGGTGTGAGTTTCATGACTAATGTTCATTATATGGTTATGACTAATGAAGGACTTAAAGTCGTGACTGCAGAACTTGGAGTTTATAAAAACTACATCGAAGAAGCTGTAATAAATAATAGAGATAACATAAAAGAAAAAGAGGCTGTAGATATAGGAGCTTGTGAAGCTCAGGTGCTAAATGAAACAAAAGCATTCCAAAGAGAATGTGATTCATCTATTCGTTATGGGTTTGGTGATAGGGCTATCAGCCATCTTAAAGCTATTGAAAACTATTTTACCATGACTGCAGGAAAATACGGAGACCTATTTCCATACAAGAATTCAATATTTGATGATGAAAAAGATCGTGGTGACAGAGGTAAAACTGGCGTAAAAGAAGTAAATGCTCTAAAAGAAAAGTATTCAAACAGAATAGCAGAAATGCTTTATCATAGGGAAAAAGTTATCAGAACTTATTATAAAAGACTTATTCCACATACCAAAGATATGGACTTAATGAAGCAGTTTATCAACGATAGTTTGTATGTGGTGGATATTCCTCAACTCACCGAAATCGCAACACCTGCAGTTTATTATCAATTCTCTAAGGTTCAATTGGCAAACACATTGTCTTCAAGATTGAATCAAATGGATAAAGCAGAGATTGAGCGTTCAATGAAAGAAAGCAAAACAAAGAATGTCGAAGATATAGACAAAGGAGAGTTTAGATATACGACTTATCCCTCTTCGCGAATGTTCAGTACATTTAATGTTTGGGGAGATATGCTCCATGGTAGACTTCCTAATGACATGAAGCTATTAGGATGGATTCTCTTCGCTTTGATTGTGGATATTGTGGCATATGTGCTGCGTGTTTTGGCTAGATAAATTTATACTCAACTAACTCAACAATTAAAAATGCATTGATATGGAAGACTCAAAAAAGAATAAGGCAAGCGAATATGATTTTAATGTGGATCAAGATATCAAAACCGAATCATCTGAAGAGATACAAAGTGAAAAGGATAAACGTATTAGCACCACAGAAGAAGTTGCGGCATCTGTTGTAAGAGAAGATACAAGGCAAACATCCTCTTCTTATGACACTGCACAATTACTTCCGAATATTCCAGACGACTCTGTTCCTTATGTTGTTCTCTGTGGCCCTCCAAGTAGTGGGAAAAGTATGGTACTTAAGTGTCTGGCTAGTTACTTATATGCGCACAAAGATTTGGGATATACTATCGAAGCGAATGAAGAATTATTGACTACGGAGAAATATCAGGATGATTGTAAAGAATTTAATCGTCTGATTGGATTATCCAATGAGAAGATGCCCAATACGGTAGATTATCTAATGGCTGATATCAATAATGAAAGAGGAGATGTCGTTGCGCATTTCCTGGAAGCCCCAGGAGAGGATTTCTTTAGTTTGGATAATCTTGATGAAGAACCCGGAAGAGAGTTTAAATCTTATTTAGACAAAATTGCACAAACGACATCGGAGACAAGACGTAAAATTATTTACATCATACTCTTGGATTTGGACACTGAGTATGTTGTTAAGACAGTTGAAGGGAAAACATATAGAACGACATTTAGAAAGGACCCTAATTTGAGAAGAAAATATCAAGAGAAAATGAAGAAATTGTACAATCGTTATGTTCCTGAGAGTTCAAATAGGGTTATTTTACTTTACAATAAGGCCGATGTCCCCAAAGAAGGTAAATGGGCTAATCCTAATGTATGCCTAAATTTGCCTGCCATCACGCAAGATGCTAAAAAGAATTATCCCGGACTGTTCTTTAAAAAGAAAAAATTATTCTGGGAGGTTGAGGCATGTTCCTTCTTGCCTTTCTGCACGGGGTCTTATCCTGATGGTGCATATATCGCTTCGGGTCCTAACTATTCCGAAGAATTGTGGAAAGAAATTATAAGACTCTGGTAATTCATGAAACGATTTGCTTTTATACACGGTTCATCAGTAGGACAAAGTACCTTTGTCCCTACTGATGCTATTGAGGATATTTGTAAAATACTTGCGGATAGGTATTTTAAGGGGCGTATTTCTCGACAAAAAAGCTCTGCGACAAATGAAGCCTTGTTTGTTGATTTATGCAAAGACCAGAGTGGCACTCCTTTTGTCGTGTATTCGTATGTAAACAACTTCTGCAGAGGGAAAAGTGACGAAACGGATAAATTGGGTAGAGATGGGCAATACTTTGCATTAAGTGTTGTCTATGATAGTGTATACCTGTTCCCAGAAGAGGTATATCGCATATTGCGTGCAGCGTACGAGCAAATGTTCCAGAGAGGAAGTATCCTAGGATACAACACTAAAGGCGAAGTCCAATATAGAATCTCGCAATTCAGTGAAGAGGGCGAATATCTATCTGCCTTTTTAGAAAAAGTTATAACTAATTTAGACAAGTTTGTAGGAACTGGAAAGAGCCTAAAAGCTGATAGCCGCTTTGCTGATTATGATTCTTGGGCGGGGTATAAAGTATCCTTGGACGTTTGTAATTCCCTTACCTCTTACAATCAATTATGCGAAGTCGGTCGCCTTTATATTTCTGACACATACGAATCTCCCTCAGAGAAGAACCAAGCTTTGGAAAAAGAAGTCCAAAGCTTAAAGAAGGAACGAGCGGACTTAGAGGAACGTATTGCAAAGATGATGAAGTCTTCGGGTTCTAAGGCACGTGATGAAATTGCCAAATTACAGAAGGTAATCAATGAGCAAGAAGTCGAAATAAAATCCTCGAAATCACAATTAGAAGAATATGAGGCCACGATAGACATTGTGCATAGACAATTGGATAAGTATGCAAAGTATGGGCAGAAAATTTCTAATGCACAAGAGAAGAAACTACAATATGAAGAAAAGGATAAGAAGGACATATTAAAGATTTGTTTGCTCTTCATAGTAATGTTTCTTACTATAGTAAATGGTGTGCTGAGTTATTGCTTTTTTCGTAATCTCTCGCCGAGTCCTAAGAAAGAAACAAAAGGCGAGATAGCACAAAACGAACCTCATTTTCAAGAGGGACTACCACAAACTAATCAAACATCCTCTACCCCTAAATTTATTGTTTCTGAAAATTCAATTACAGCTGACGCGAAAGGAGTAGAAAAGGAACTCGAGATTACGACTGATGGTGTATGGGATGAGCCTAAAGTTCCTCATGTCGCAACAGGTTGGCTTAGTCTCAATAAGATTAGTGCTAGTCGCTTGCAGATTACTGTTGGTGCAAATGAGACGGCAAAGGATAGAACAACTACCTTTGTGATAGGGCCTGAATCATTCCAGCAACAGATTACGGTTACTCAAAAAGGAAACGTGGTTAGTGAACAAACTTGTCCTAATTATGAAATTGTAGTAAAAGATGAAGAGGGTCGAATTCTCGAAGAAGGTGATACTGTCACTGTTGGGCAAATTCTTAAGGCTACAATATCCAATCCCGAAACGAACATCACGAGCGGTTATGGTTGGACGGCTAGTGGTTGTAGTTTAGGAGATAACCTTCATAAAAATGTACAAGATGTGACTATACAAGTAATTGCTCTGCAAAATGAGACTGCAGGTCCAAAGAAAGTTGTTGTCGGATATGGAAAGTTAGATGAAGGAAACAAAAAAAATGGTAATCTCAGAAAAAAACGTAATTTTGTTCGTATAGTTCCTTAACGTATAAAACAATCAATAACAGTATGAAAAAACAATTATTTATTTACTTGGCATTATGCATGGGCATCTTGTGCTCGTGTGGAGATAAGAAAGTATATCGTCCATCTCAATTCCCTAATGTAAAACAAGATTATTCCTTTGCGATTCCATACCAAGAAAAAAACAATCAAATTATTGTTAGAATTCGTCTGAATGGAAGTACCCAATTTGAGGGAACGTGGGATTCTGGTTGCAGTGTCCCTTTGAAAATTTCATCATTGGAAGCAGACCAATTGAAGAAGAATGGCACATTATCTAGTAATGATTATCGGGATAATATGGAGGTTATTGTTGCTAATGGTCAGAAGGCAATCTACAGTGTCTATTTAATAAAAAACATATCATTTACAGATAAAGAAGGTGTAGAACATAAACTAGTAAATGTGCCTGCTGTAATCGACGATAATGTCAATACTGACATCCTTATTGGTCTTCCTGTTATGCAAGAATTAGGATATTCTTATGAGATTGACCAATACGATCAATACATTTATTACAAAGAATAGTGATACTAAAAAGTTATTTATTCAGCCAAACCTCTGGAGGGTATCAGCAATATACAACAGATCATTCTGAGACCTTCCTGAAGGATTTGTGCAAGAACTGTACTACATCAGACCAGATTGCCATTCACAGGAGTGGCAATCTGGTCTATTATGCATATGCTCATAAAAATTCCAATTCTGATATATATGGTATATGCGTTGTTTGCGGTGAGGTATGCCTAGATCTTCAATGGCTGTATGAATGCTTCCAGAAAGCGTTTGACACATTAGCTCAGAAAGGGGTCTTGTTTTGCTATAGCGAATCAGGCGGAATTATAAAAAATGTCACCAACTTCTCAAAAGAGACCGCTGAAGTTGATACACTTTTTCGTTCGATAAAGGAGTGTTTAGATGAACGCCCGTCTTATTGGGAGAAGTTACCTGCAGAAGATTTCTCAATACCATTGTCGAGCAAGATTAATCTCTCATTTGAAGAAGACAATAAGGATAAAATCATTGATGCGATTCGGCACTATCATAACATTACAATAACAATGGCAAATGCCATACCGACAAGTTATGCAAGAACTGTTGAGCGTCTTAATAATGAAAAGAAATTATTATCGAATGAGAATAACGAGTTAAAGGAGAATATTGAGATGTTGCATCGAGAGAAGAAACAATATCGTTGGGTTGTTCTACTGTCGATGGCGGTAATTCTAAGTTTAGTCGGTTTGTATTTTTTGAACGATAATTTATCGGGAGTGATTTCCGATAAAGATGATTTAATTGGCTGTAAAAATGACACAATAGCTGTACAAAAGAATAATATTGTTGTATTGAGAGATTCTGTTATCAGTTTAGAAGGTACTATTTACTCTTGCCAAAGAACGATAGAGAAACAAGAAGAAGAATTGGCAATGTTGCAGAAATCATTTCCAATAATTATCACAGATATTAAAATCGGGAATGTGGATTACGATAGTAATGTAGAAACCGACTATGGCAATACAATATACAGCAGATATACGATGTATCTTAAGCCCCAAATCACATACACGGGAATTAATCCATGGCAATCAATAAATTTAAAAGTAAAGTGGTACACGCCCAATGGCAGTTTGAGTAGAGGAGATTCCTCACCTAGTGGGTTCTCTCAATCCGAAGACTTATATGTTTGGAGTGGTTCCAACACTACAACACTGCGCGGTTGGGGAAATAGGAGCAAAGGGCATTGGTCATCTGGTACCTATCGCATAGAAATCTGGTACGAAGATGTATGTCTGCGAGCAAAAAACTTCACGATATACAAATAAAACACTATCTTATGAAAAAGCAGTTTGTTCTATTGATGGCATTAGTGTGCAGCCTTAACCTCTTTGCACAGAAAGAAGAAGTGTCTATGTACTCTATCCTAGAGAGCGCAGGAAGGTATCTCAACTATATTGAAAGAGAACTCGGACAAGAGATTGTACGCATGGAGTTTGATATCATACGAGATGCCAAGCAAACATTTCGCACACTAACCGACGAATATTCATATGGCATTTGCGTTTTTGGAGACCATAGAATAAAAGATATTGATGTCAAAGTCTACAAATGGGTTAACGAGCAATGGGTGCTCATCGAAAAGGACGAGGACACCAGCCCGGTGGCGGTCGTAACCATATTGCCCTCATCAACAGCAGATTATAAGATCGTTATTTCTGCCTACTCATTTGAGAACGGATATGAGGTTGGCCATTATGGATTAATCGTATTTCACGAATGATATGTAAAACTCTCAAGGTATGCTTGTGTCCTTTCCTTGATGTAGTGCCTCTTATTGATGACAAACGTTTGCATAGATTTCTCACAGTAACCTTCTCATAAGTTGTTTGCACTAATACATCGTATGTGGTGATGTGTGATTGCTTAGTCCTGATATTTATAGTGAAAATTTATGGAAAAGATAAAAGCATTATTATGAATATTTTCCATTAATGTTTAACTTTGAGGTGTGTTATAAAAATAAAATAGTATAATGATGGAAAATACAGTTTCTCAAAAACTTCAATTAGGCTTTGACCTAACCCTATGCAGTCTATGCTTGCTGCTTACATTGCATAGCTATGCCTACTTATCTGCTATGTGGAGCCTATGGCTACTACGTATGTGGACTAGCATACTCTTGTACAGACGTAGCACCATGGCTGCCTATGCCATCGGGTTATCAGCCATCGCAGGATTACTGGCATTTACACTGCCACCTGGTATCTTGGTATTGGTAATGGATGTAGTGAGAATCGTCGTGTCTTTCTTTGGCGGCGAAGGGCGTATGCTGGAGCGTGAGATATGGGACAATGCCTATGAACAGGGCTATATCCGTGGCGCCCGACACGTGATAGGCTGGCTCACCTACCTGTGGCTGGTAGTGTGTCCATTGATACGATACATCGTTCTCGCTGCAAAGAAGCAGCTAACACAGTCATCGTGGAGCAAGCGCAGTAGTATACTTCTATGCTTTTATCTGATGGGAATGATGTGCTTAACCCTAATTGGTGGTTATAGAAGTTTCGTACATCTCTTCATCGCTACCTGTGGAGTGTGCGCATTGCCCTATCTGTTCAAAGAGATTGACATCAAGCATCTGCTTACTCGTGGCGAAGCTTCGTATGTCATGTTGCTACTCGTATTGGTGGTAGCCTATGTCTCGGGAAGTAATATCTCACGACAAGCAGTGGTGGCAGTCATCGCCCTTCCGGCAGTGTGCTTTGCCATCTTCAACTATGCTTGTAGTCGTCGCCTCGTATATCAAGAGATGGCGTTGGTTGTGTTGGGTAGCATGACGTTTTGGTTGGCACAATATACGACGAATATGTTTCGCTTATCGCTCTTGATCCTTTCATTGGGGTTGATAGGTGTGTCTGTTGGTATGTTTATCCATGCTACACGTTGCAAGTGGAGAGGATTGATGGTGTTCTTACTGGCTGCAGTCGTTGTGCCTGTTCTCTCACTGGGATATAATCCTTATAGCGCAATAGAGGCTTCGCGATCGGGAGACGAGTTTGTCGGGTATCGTTTCGGAGATAAAGGGCTGATGTGGGTGCGCAGCAGTAAAGGCTTCGGTTTGCGCGACCGCTACGATATGATTATCCCTGCCCAATATAGAGAGATAAAGTTCCTCGACGATGCAATGCCTTATGCCAAGGTGAAAATGAATGAAGAGGGATGGGTATTGTATGATATAGAACGTAAAGAGTTTGTCACACACGACACATACAGCGACATTCGTCTGTACGAGAAGGATGTCATCCGCTTGCAAAAAGACTCGTGCGACATCTATGTGAAATGTGAGGACTATTACGACTGGTATAGAAATAAGGAACAATTCGTCCCTACCGATACCATCCCCTAATCATTATGAGGGTAAAGACACGTGGAGATGAAATAGACATTGCCTTAGGTACACGCTTCATAGAGGTGTATGCTGGCTCTAAGTATGGTCCTGTGGCTTTCATGGAGACTACGAGTGAACCTGTTGTCGAAGGCGATATGGCCTCGTGGATGGCGAGGAACATCGTGACTGGAGAGGTGGTGCGCTATGGAGTGAATCTGAAGCATTGGCAGTATAGTCCGGCATTGTGTCTAATCGACTCTTCAGTATTCAATGAGAAGATAGTGCCTTTTAGACCTTGGCCGATGAAGGTGGTGGAGTCGGGTGTTTTTATGAATAAGAAGGTTTTTAAACGCAGCAACATAACAGAGGATATGCACCAGGATAATAAGATCTCGCAAGTACTGAAGAAATTCTTTACAAAGGATACTACAAAGGTGAAAGAGGCGGAGAGACTCTATCGCTCGTTGTCCAAGACAAGATTCGATAAACTACAGTTCCGTGTTCATGAATTGAATGAAGGGATTTCTGTTATAGAACAGGTAATCGGTGGTTGGTGGAAACAGCGTTATCTGATGGATGAGAACAACTTTCGGGCCTATGAAATAATGAATGAGGACCTAGAATTTGTAAACTTCACAGTCGAGGATATTGACTGGAAGAGCATTGAATGTCTTCCGGAATACATGAAAGCTCGAGCACAGAGATTGTCTGCCCTATTCCCTACGTTTGTGCTCCGCTTCCAGAATGGCGTGGCAGAGGTGCACTGGCAGCTCAATCCCGATGGACGTTACTATAGGGACGATGACGGGTATGGCATGACTGACGATGAGGAGACAACCGTCTATGGTTTCATCGATACGGAGATGAATGTATTGGTGAAGTTTCAGTATATAGGTGATGACTGGGAGCGTCTGAAGGAGATGCGGCATGAGGCAGAGCGTAAATTAAGGAAATAACTGTTTATGCCAATGCTTTACATTAATAATAATCTATATGGGATATAAAACCTATGTATTTGAAGAATACAATGATTCGTATATCGAGACTCTTTTTGAAGGCTTAAAATCTTTTAGGGAGGGAAATGATGCAGTAAAGTTCCTTGATATAGAAGAGGTGTTTGGAGGACGTCTCGAAAAACGGGGTGCGGTAAATTTTAGATATCACGAGTATTCTTTCATCTTTATGCTGAAGCAGTCCGGAGAGAAATATGTAGACCAACTAGAAGTTGTAAACGCTCTGAACTTATCTATTTTTCCCCAACTCATAAGAGTCTATGAGTATATAGATAATAAAGTTATTGTTGTTACCAAGATTAATGGCAATACAGGTAAGGAGGATATAGAATGGGGCAGCATATGGAATGTATGTAATGCTCCTGCACCGATGAAGGAAAAAGCAGTTGAAGATTTGAAGACATTAGAAACTGCAGGCTATCTTTTAAGTCCAACTTTTAGGGGAGCAGTAGGCGTAACTCCAGACGGGCGAATTATTATACCAGACTTTTCACTGATAAAGAAAGAAGATGCATTGGATTTCTTGGATGAAATCTATTGTAGATATAAAATGTTTGGGTGGCAGAATGAGTCATAATAGGCACACCGTTTGTTGAGGGCTTCGTTCTTGCAATCTTTAATCCGCTTTGCTTCTTTTAATTAGGCTGCGGCTCGGAACCTTTAGGTCGCTGGCCGAAGGGAAAAGCAAGAACTCAAAATAAGTTTTTGCTTTTCTCTCGCCTGGCACTAATTTTCCGCCCAATCCCCAAGGCAAACGAAAAGAACGCAGCCACGGGCGATTAGGAATTTTCAAAACGTCAGCGAAACGTGCGTTTTTTGAGTTTATAAGTTTTAGAGTTGAGTAATTCTATACTTCCAATTTCAACACCGTGTAAGTAAACCGCAGGGTTTGCCTATCAATATGCTACAAAATTTTTATACGGAATTTCCGAGCGTTTCGTACAAGACTTAGCCAAAAGAACATCTCAATACCCACAAAATCCACAGAAGGTTTTCGAAGAGTAGGCGCAATTAAGCGATGCTACAGAGATTTTTCGCTACGCTTATAGGTAGGTTAAACTATCAAGAATTTCTTTACAGTTCAATTGCGGATATATTTGATTCCTCAAAAATGTAGGACATGTCTCACTTTTTTAAACAAGAGCTACGACAAAAAAATAATCAGACGCGCAAATTCATCCCCAACCTATCATAAAATAAAGAAAAAGTATTATATTTGCATATTATATGATGTGTTACGGTTATGGTAAAGAGTACAATGGGGACTAAATTACCCCGAAAGTTGGAGCAGAAAATGCAGGTTGTTGG
>JAZONP010000006.1:0-2916 GCA_045654565.1 Bacteroidaceae bacterium | reverse complement strand
GGGGCGTGTACGATAACGTTGACGTTAACGAAGACAGTGCATGGGGAAAGCCACTACACTACACTACACTACACTACACTACACTCTCCTCCTTCGAGTATTCACCCTTAAAGAGGGGGGAGTGCATAAAATGTAAAAATTAAGGCCGTAAAATGCAAAATTAAGGCCGTAAAATGCAAAAATGAGGTCGTAAAATGCAAAAATAGGGGGATAAAATGCTGAAAATCGGGGGTAAAAATCGGGGGTCGAGCATGGGCGTGCGGTATTAAGTCGTTGATATATAACATTCTACCTTATCTCGTCAGTTGAGTATGGAGCTGGATGCAGTGAAATATATGTGTACAAAAGGTATAGATAGAGGTATATCTATATATTTATCTATATATATCTATTATATAGTGTGTATTGTCGTTGTGTGTACCGATATTTTAGGCTTGAAAAGGCTCATCTTGGCTAATCAAATGGCGCTATACGACTGATATTGTGAATATTGCGTTGTCCACAGTGGTGTATGGGGCGTTATTTTAGGGTGCTTTTTTGAATTTTGTATGCTGTTTTTTGCATTTTAGGGGTCGGTTTTTGCATTTTAAGGGTCGGCTTTTTGATTGAAGAGAGCCGTTTTTTTGATTAAAGAGAGCGCTGGCGCTGATTGAAGAGAGAAACGCTCACGGTTTGCCCAAGAAGAAGATGATGATGGCTACCTGCTATACGCCTTGCAGCAGGCCGCGGGGCACCCGCGAGAATAAGCGATATTTTGCAATGAAACTGCTGTGAAGAGGGAAAAGTTTAGTGTTTGAAGTTTAGAGTTCGTGTCATCCTGAGAGAATCGAAGGATCTCGCGATGGACTCAGCCAATTTTCATCTTTCAACTTTCATCTTTCAACTCGAAAAACCTGCCAGGAGGGGCTGCAGGTTTTGGGATGTCTTAGTCGTACACGCGTGTACAAGATTCACAAGACATCTATAAGAATATCCGTACCTTTGCTGCAGATAACTTATAAATCTATCACATATGCTGGGCAAGCTACTCCCAGGCTGTGTAGTGAGGGGGAGGCACTCCCCTACTCGTTGCCCGAGGACATGCACATCTTCGGGGAGGCGATATCAAACAGCTAAGAACCTAAGGATAAAGAATTTATAAATATATAAATATGGATATAAAGCAAACCATCATCGGAAGACTGCGCGCAACAAAACGCGAGAACATTGAGGCCGTTGTCAATTACATGAGCAGGAGCGGCTTCTTCGCCCGCCACTGTCATCACCATCATCACTATGCCGGTGGGTTGGCCGAGCACGCTTGGCAGACATACCAAGTGGCATTGAGCATGAACGAAGAGCGTAGGACCAAACAGCCGAACGCAGAGGTGATGAGTGAAGATAGCATCGCAATAGCGGCATTGCTGCACGACTTTTGCGACTGTGCAGGTATGCGGGATATCACCGGACACGGCAGGCGATCGGCAGGGATGCTGAAGAGGCTGGGACTGAAGCTGACACAGGAGGAGTTCCTTGCAGTGCGCTTTCACATGAGCCTCAGGAATAAGGTGGGCCATCCCCGCTACGACGATGCGCTAAGCTGCAGGCTCCGTGAGTTGATACACAAGGCAGATGGCGTATCGGCCAAACTACGCATGGGGCATGCCTATCCATTGAGAGAGGTGGATGAGTTGCAAGACGAGCACGGTGATGTTGGCGAGTTGTTTGTGTCGGCATTGGATATATTAAATACCACCCTTTACGACCCTGAGACGAAGAAGACGATGAGTAGAGATGAAGTGCTGAATTTCCTGAGGAGTAATACTAAAAATAAGGCAATAATATAGCAGTTTACCCAGAGATCTCTGTCATCCTGAACAGCGTGAAGGATCCCGCGCAGGGACTTCTCATGAGACGTTTGAGAGATCCTTCACTTCGTTCTGGATGACACTAACGCGGAAATACATGGATTGGGTAAACATCTATATTATTGCCAAAAATAATCTTTTAATCGACGAAGACTTGCAGAACAGTCAGGAGTCACATTAAACCAACAATACTTAAACGATATGGTGATTAAGGATATTAAAGAAATAGATGAGATTGCGCGTCGGGTGTTTGGTCGTACCGATCATCTGCTTTCATTGGACCTTGCTGAGTATAATCATCTGAAGGAGTCGTCGGCAGCGATAGAGGTGATAAAGATGGATATCCCAAAGCTGACTGATGAGTCTATCGACTCCGTTGAAGAGGCTGTAAAGGATATAAACACAAGCAAGGCAAACGCCTGTATAGTGTATGTGTGTGAGAACAATACAATTACAGTAGAGCAGACGGACAGGTTGCTGTCCTTGATGGATAAATACTTGGGTGGTACAGACCTCACCTTCGGGTTTAGTGGGGGCGTAAAGAGTGAAGTTGACGCAGAGGTTTATGTCTTTGTGGGGTATGAGCGATGAGCGGGGAGCCATGAGCTCCCCACCCTTCATGTTACTCTTCAAGCAGGTTCTCAAGTGCAATCTTGGCATCTTCGTCGCCCTGCTCGGCAGACTTGGTGTACCAGTAGATAGCTTTCTCGATGTCTTGTGTGATAATCACTCCAAGCTCGTATGCGGAGGCTAAGCTGAACTGGGCACTTGAGTCGCCCTGCTCGGCGGCCTTGGTGTACCAATAGATGGCTTTTGCACCGTCAGGTTCGATGCCGTCGCCATATTCGTAGAAGTAGCCGAGGATGAACTGGGCACTCGTGTCGCCCTGTTCGGCGGCCTTGGTGTACCAGTAGATAGCTTTCTCGATGTCTCGTTCAACGCCTAAGCCCTTCTTGTAGCGCATTCCAAGAAAACTCTGCGCCAAGGAGTGTCCTCGCTCGGCGGCTTGGTGACCCCAATGAAAGGCTTGCACATGATCTTGCTCGATGCCTAAGCCCATGGCATAGTG
>JAZONP010000005.1:0-9910 GCA_045654565.1 Bacteroidaceae bacterium | reverse complement strand
TACATATGCAAGACATCAGAAACATTGCCATTATTGCGCACGTTGACCATGGTAAGACGACCTTGGTGGACAAGATGATGCTCGCCGGAAACCTGTTTCGTGAGAACCAGAACGGTGGGGAGTTGGTACTCGACAACAATGACTTGGAGCGTGAGCGAGGAATAACCATTCTCTCGAAGAACGTGTCTATCAACTACAAGGGTACGAAAATCAATGTCATCGACACCCCGGGTCACTCGGACTTCGGTGGCGAGGTGGAGCGCGTGCCCAACATGGCCGATGGATGTATCTTGCTGGTCGACGCCTTTGAGGGTCCCATGCCGCAGACACGCTTCGTGTTGCAGAAGGCCTTGCAACTGGGACTGAAGCCCGTGGTGGTGGTGAACAAGGTGGACAAGCCCAACTGCCGTCCCGAGGAGGTGTATGAGATGGTCTTCGACCTTATGTTTGCCCTTGAGGCAACGGAGGACCAGCTCGACTTCCCCGTCGTGTATGGCTCGGCCAAGAACAACTGGATGGGTGCCGACTGGAAGACTCCGACCGACAATATCAACTATCTCCTCGACGTAATCCTTGAGCATATCCCCGCGCCCAAGCGCTTGGAGGGAACGCCGCAGATGCTCATCACCTCGCTCGACTTCTCGGCCTACACGGGTCGTATCGCCGTGGGCCGCGTACACCGTGGCACACTGAAGGAGGGCATGGCCATCACGCTCGCTCACCGCAATGGCTCTACGGAGAAGGCCAAGATCAAGGAGCTGCACACCTTCGAGGGTCTCGGACGTGCACGTGCCGAGGAGGTGGGCTCAGGAGACATATGCGCCATCGTAGGACTGGAGAATTTCGAGATCGGCGACACGGTGTGTGATGCCGAGAACCCCGAGCCCCTGCCTACCATCGCCATCGACGAGCCCACGATGAGCATGCTCTTTGCCATCAACGACTCGCCCTTCTTCGGTAAGGAGGGTAAGTTTGTGACCTCGCGCCACATCCACGACCGCCTGATGAAGGAGCTCGACAAGAACCTCGCCCTGCGCGTGGTGAAGGATGAGGAAAGCGATAAGTGGAGCGTCTTCGGCCGTGGCGTGCTGCACCTCTCGGTGCTCATCGAGACGATGCGTCGCGAGGGCTACGAGCTGCAGGTGGGTCAGCCTCAGGTAATATACAAGAACATCGACGGACAGAAGTGCGAGCCTATCGAGGAGCTCACCATCAGCGTCCCCGAGGAATACTCAAGCAAGATGATCGATATGGTGACCCGCCGCAAGGGTGAGCTCACCTCGATGGAGACGCAGGGCGACCGCGTGAACATCGCCTTCAACATCCCCTCGCGCGGCATCATCGGCTTGCGCACCAACGTGCTCACCGCATCGGCGGGTGAGGCCATCATGGCACACCGCTTCAAGGGATACGAGCCCTACAAGGGCGACATCGACCGCCGCACCAATGGTTCGATGATTGCCATGGAGTCGGGCACGGCATTTGCCTATGCTATCGATAAGTTGCAGGACCGCGGCAAGTTCTTCATCAACCCGCAGGATGAGGTATACGCAGGTCAGGTAGTGGGAGAGCACGTGCATGACAACGACCTCGTGATCAACGTGACCAAGAGCAAGAAGCTCACCAACATGCGTGCCAGCGGCTCTGACGACAAGGCCCGCATCGTACCGCCCATCATCTTCTCACTGGAGGAGGCACTCGAGTATATCAAGGAGGACGAGTACGTGGAGGTGACACCCAAGTCGATGCGTATGCGCAAGATCATCCTCGATGAGATTGAGCGTAAACGTGCCAACCGCTCTTGATAATGGACAATTAAACACTGTTTTTAGTTCGGCTGCTCTCGTTGAGAAATTGCAAGCACGCTTGCATTTCACTCGCTGGCACGAACTCTGAGAATTGAAAATTGACAATGAGATGAGACGACTGTTCTCTTTGGTGGTAATTTTGCTTTGTCTTTGTTCGTGCAAGGACAAAGCAAATGTTTTTGTGCTCGAAGGTAACGTGAGATGTCTCATGGACGACACCTTATATATATATGGTGCCGACGCTCTCTATGAGCATTTCGATACGGTGGTGGCAATGGACGGGACATTTCGCTTCACTGCAACCGTCGACACGGTGACTCCGCTGTGGGTGCTCTTCCCCAACATGCACAGGGAGATGGTGTTTGCCGATAAGGGGCTTACTGCTACTATGCAAGGTGATACGGCGGCTGTAGGGCATATCCGTATCCTCGGAGGTGAACAGAATGCCTTGCTTGACCAGTTTCACCAACTGACCGACACGATTGAGGATGGTGACCGTGTGGCGCAACTGGCCGACTCGTTTATCCGTGCCAATCCCTACGCTGAGGTAAGTGTGCACCTGTTGCGCGAGTATTTTGTGCACCAACCACAACCTAATCTTACAAAGATAAGAACCCTCATTGGGTCCATGAGCGGTAACCTGCAGGATAACAACTATATCAGGTCACTGCAGCAGGAGCTCAATGTCTACAAGCCTTTGGGCAAGAACAATGTAGTCAACAACTATAGCGTGCGGGACATCGAGGGCAAGACGGTCAGTACGTCGGACTATAAGGATACGTATCTGCTCATCTCCTTCTGGGCTTCGTGGGATGAGGAGAGCCGCCAACGCCAGCGCGAGCTCATCGCTCTCAAAGAGAAATATAAGAATCGCAACTTTGACATCCTTAGCATATCGCTCGACACTGACCGTGGGGCATGGCTACAGGCTATCGGTGAGGACTCGCTCACCTGGCGCCAAGCTTGCGATCTCGGAGGATGGAACACTGCAGCGGTGAAGCGCATGCAGATTACCCATATCCCGACCAACGTGCTGCTCAACCCCTCGCGACGCATCCAGGCCATATCGCTCTATGGTGATGAGTTGGACGGGAAGATAGGTGAGCTCACCGAGGAAAGGAAGCCGGAGAAGAAATCTAAGAAGAGTCCCGATACCATCCGCAAGATAAAACAATAAGAACGAAACGGAGATGACGTCGACTCACAAGGTTAGGTGAATGTGTCAATTGTCAATTGTGAATTGTTAATAGTAACCCATGGTACTCAATTATATCTGGATAGCTTTCTTCCTCGTCGCCTTTGCGGTGGCACTCGTGCGCCTCATCTTCATGGGCGACACCGAGGTGTTCCCTGCCATCATGAATTCGACCTTCGCGTCGGCCAAGTCGGCCTTCGAGATATCGCTCGGACTCACTGGAGTGCTCTCGCTATGGCTTGGCATCATGCGCATCGGTGAGAAGGGTGGGGTGGTCAATGTCGTGGCGCGATGGCTGGCCCCGGTGTTCTCCAAGATATTCCCAGATATCCCCAAGGGACATCCCGTGACGGGTACCATCTTCATGAACTTTGCCGCCAATATGCTGGGGCTCGACAATGCCGCTACGCCCATGGGGCTCAAGGCGATGGAGCAGTTGCAGGAGTTGAACACGAAGAAGGATACTGCCACCAACCCGATGATCATGTTCCTCGTGCTCAACACCTCGGGACTCACGCTCGTGCCCATCAGCGTCATGGTGTATCGTGCCCAGCTGGGTGCTGCGCAGCCTACCGATGTGTTTGTACCCATCCTGCTCGCCACCTTCTTCTCTACCGTGGTGGGGCTCATCGTCACCTGCCTCTACCAACGCATCAACCTGCTGAACCGTACGTTGCTGCTCTTCCTCGGTGTCTTGTGTAGCTTGGTGGCACTCATCATATGGGGCTTCAGCGCCATGCCGCGCGAGCAGATGGATGTGGTGTCGTCGACCTTTGCCAACGTGTTTCTCTGCGCTATTATTGCCTGCTTCATCATCGCTGGCATGCGCAAGAGGATCAATGTGTATGACACCTTTATCGAGGGAGCCAAGGAGGGATTCCAGACGGCCGTGCGCATCATCCCCTATCTTGTGGCTATCCTCGTAGCCATCGGTGTATTTCGTGCCTCAGGAGCCATGGACTTCCTCATCGACGGCATCGCCTGGGTGGTGGCTCTCGTAGGTGGCGACACCGAGTTTGTGGGTGCTCTGCCCACCGCCTTGATGAAGCCGCTCAGTGGTAGTGGGGCGCGTGGACTCATGGTCGATGCCATGACGACCTATGGCGCCGACTCGTTCGTGGGGCGTCTGGCCTGCCTCTTCCAGGGAGCAACGGATACCACCTTCTATATCCTTGCCGTATACTTCGGCAGTGTAGGCATACGCAAGACCCGCCACGCTGTCACGTGTGGCCTTTTGGCTGACCTCGCAGGCATCATCTCGGCCATCTTTATCTGCTATCTCTTCTTCGGATAATCGGGCAGAAGCATAGGGCCTTCATTGCTGTAGAATCGGCCCTGACAAACATGACTGCGTCAATTTGTATAAATTGAAAATAATTTGGAGATAATATAGCAGTTTACCCAGAGGTCCTGTCATTCTGAGTAACGCGAAGAATCCCGCGCAAGGACTTGGCAAGAGACATTTGCGAGATTCTTCACTGCGTTCAGAATGACAAAATAAAGTTTTGGGTAACATCTATATTATTACCAATAATTTATTACCTTTGCAGTGGAGATACTATGCTTCAAAATGAACGGGCATCTCTAACAAATGTAATTAATGGATAAGAATCAGCCATGTCACCCGGTCCTATAGGAATCTTTGACTCCGGCTACGGAGGACTCACCATCTTGAAACAGATACGTGAGCAGATGCCCGAATACGATTTCTTGTATTTGGGCGATAACGCGCGAACACCTTACGGCACACGCTCCTTCGAGGTGGTGTATGAGTTCACTTCACAGGCAGTGAGGACATTGTTTGACATGGGTTGCCCGATGGTCATATTGGCTTGCAATACAGCTTCGGCCAAGGCCTTGCGCACCATACAGCAAATTGACTTACCTAAAATAGATCCGAACAAACGTGTACTGGGCATCATACGCCCCACAGTGGAGTATTTGGACGAAATCACCCAAACACGTCACGTAGGTATACTCGCCACCTCGGGTACAATCAAATCGCAGTCATACCCACTGGAAATCAAGAAACTTTTTCCTGATATCACCGTCAGTGGTGAGGCATGCCCCATTTGGGTCCCCTTGGTTGAAACAGGGGAAGCTGAGAGTGAAGGTGCGGATTATTTCATCCGTCGTCATATCGACAACCTATTGGCCAAGGATGACAAGATAGACACACTCATCCTCGGGTGTACTCATTACCCTATCCTTTACGATAAGATACGCAAATATACTCCCGCACACATAAAAGTCATCAAGCAAGGTGAGTATGTGGGCAAGAGCTTGATGAACTACATGAAACGTCATCCCGAGATGGATGAATTGTGCACCAAACAGGGTACATGCCGATTCCTTACCACAGAGTCGGGTGATATATTCAAGCAATATGCCACTATCTTCTTCAATGAAGATATTCATGTAAGGAGTATAGCGCTGAAGTAGAAAGAAAGTAGAAAGATACACATATATGCATAAGCACACATCGATACAACTATTCAGATACGAGCCTACAGCCGGCGTGGCGGAATATCATGCCATATTCCGTATCACCAATCCCCGCCTTACCTATGCCGAGCAAGTGGATAGTATACAGTCTGCCTATGAGCGTTTAGTCAAGGAGGAAATCCCAGGGGCTGTGGCCGTATTGAAGCGTTACTTCTTGAGTGATGCGGCCAATCAGTCGCATCAACTGCTGGCTACACAGATTGAAAATTCAGATTGCGCCTTGTCCATTGTGGAACAACCTCCGCTCGATGGCACGAAGATAGCCTTGTGGGTGTACCTGCAGACCGGGGTGCAGACCCGTACTCTTCCTCATGGTGACTATGAGGTGAGCCACGGAGGATACCGCCACATATGGAGCGCATCGAACTTTAATAAGGCCTCAAAGTCGGAATATCAAACCCGTTTGCTGCTCAACGACTACGTGATGCGACTTGCAGGTCAGGGATGCTCATTGGCTAACAACTGCATACGCACTTGGTTCTTCGTGCAGAACGTTGATGTGAATTACGCAGGCGTAGTGAAGGCTAGAAACGAAGTGTTCCTAACACAGAACCTAACAGAAAAGACCCATTTCATCGCTAGTACGGGCATTGCAGGGCGCCATGCAGACCATGAGGTCTTGGTGCAGATGGATGCCTATGCCATTGATGGTGTGCAACCTGAGCAGATTCACTACTTGTATGCTCCCACACACCTCAATCCCACATATGAGTATGGCGTAAGTTTTGAGCGGGGAACATACATAGACTATGGAGACCGACGCCAGGTGTTCATTTCTGGTACGGCCAGTATCAACAATCGTGGAGAGATAATGTATCCTGGTGACATCAGAAAGCAAACATTACGCATGTGGGAGAATGTTGAGACACTGCTTGCCGAAGCCGAGTGCACTTTCGAGCATGTTGGGCATCTGATTGTCTACTTGCGTGATATTGCTGACTATACTGTAGTGCAGGAGATGTTTGAAGAACGCTTCCCTAATATTCCCAAGGTGTATCTGCAAGCACCCGTATGCCGACCAGGATGGCTCGTTGAGATGGAATGTATGGCTGTAAAGCCCGTTCAAAACGAGGGGTACAAAGTCTATTAAACAATCAAAGATAGATAAGAAGTGTACTTCAAGGATGTTATAGGTCAAGAAAGCACCATCGCGCAACTACGATCGGCAGTAGCTGAAGGGCGTGTGCCACATGCGCAACTCATCTGCGGTGGTGAGGGGACGGGCAAGTTGGCCGTCGCCATCGCATATGCCCGTTATTTGTGCTGTACACACCGTAATGGCGAAGATGCATGCGGAGAGTGCCCCTCGTGCAAGAAGTTTGACAAATTGGTTCATCCCGACCTTCACTTTGCTTTTCCTATATATAAGAAAGAATCGACGAAGCCGGCCTATAGCGATGATTTTATTGATAAATGGCGCCAAGCAATCACAGATAATCCCTACTTGAACTTGAATCAGTGGATGAGTCATATCGGCACGGAGAATCAGCAGGGACTCATCTATGCTTCGCAAAGCGAGGAGATAATCAGAAAACTGACTCTCAAGTCGAGCGAAGGAAGCTATAAGGTGATGATCATCTGGATGGCAGAAAAGATGAATGGGGAATGTTCGAACAAACTTCTCAAGATGATTGAGGAGCCGCCTGCCCAAACCGTATTTCTGCTCATAGCCGAGAATCCAGATTTGTTGTTGCCTACCATACAGAGCCGAGTGCAACGCCTACCACTCAGACCTGTTGAAGAAGAGGTCATAGCCCATGCTTTATGTGACAGGTACGGACTCTCTGACTCTGATGCACGACAGATTGCGCATGCATCGGCTGGCAATTGGCTGCAAGCTGTAGAGACCATACACCTAGGAAGCCGTTCGAAAGAATATATCGAACTATTCATGGCACTTATGCGCCGCTCATATGCCCGCGACCTCAAGGGTATGCGTCAGTGGGCTGATACCGTAGCGGGTATGGGACGAGAACCACAGAAGAACTTTCTCATCTATTGTCAGCGTATGATACGTGAGAGCTTCATCTGTAATTTTCATCGTCCGGAGATAAATTATATGAATGTTGACGAGGCCAACTTCACTACCCGCTTTGCCCCATTCGTGAATGAGAAAAATATCTTCGGCATCATGGATGAGCTGAGCGAAGCGCAACGCCATATCGAACAGAATGTCAATGCTAAGATGGTGTTTTTTGACCTTGCATTAAAGATGATTATGCTGTTAAAACAATAATATATGAACGACTACAAACCCAACGGTTGTGACGGGCTTAGTTGCCAAGCTTGCGGCCGACAAGATAAAAAACTCAACGTATTTGACTGGCTGGTCGATGTGCCAGGGAACCTCGACGAAACGGATTTCGTTGAGGTGCAATTCAAGAATACGCGTAAGGGATATTACCTCAATAGCAATAAAATCCCCCTACAGAAGGATGATATAGTGGCTGTGGAGGCAAGCCCTGGACACGATATCGGTACGGTTACTCTAACCGGAAGTCTCGTGTTGCTGCAGATGAAGAAGGCGCGTATCAAAAGTGATGCCGAGGTGCGTCGTGTATATCGCAAGGCACGTGAGGTGGATATGGAAAAATACAATGAGGCTAAAGCTAAGGAACAGGACACCATGATACGCTCGCGCCAGATAGCCAAGGATCTTGGCCTTAATATGAAGATTGGCGACGTGGAGTATCAAGGTGATGGCAATAAAGCAATCTTTTACTACATAGCTGATGGCCGAGTTGATTTTCGCCAACTCATCAAGGTCTTGGCTGATGTCTTCAAAGTGCGTATCGAGATGAAGCAGATAGGTGCTCGCCAAGAGGCTGGCCGCATAGGTGGAATCGGTCCTTGTGGCCGCGAACTCTGCTGCGCCACTTGGATGACCAACTTTGTCTCTGTGTCTACAGGTGCTGCCCGCTTTCAAGATATCTCAATGAACCCACAGAAACTTGCAGGACAATGTGCAAAATTGAAGTGCTGCATGAACTATGAGGTGGACGTCTACGTAGAGGCCATGAAGCGATTCCCTGCTCGTGACATAACACTCGAAACACAAGATAGCACGTATTACCATTTCAAGTCAGATATCCTCAAACGGGAAATCACCTATTCGACCGACAAAAGTTTTGCGGCTAATCTTGTCACTATCAGTACGCGTCGTGCTTTTGATGTAATCAATCTCAACAAGAAGGGAGTGAAACCCGAGTCGCTGCTCGAGGATGGTGATAGAGAAGAGCCACAACGCGTTGACCTGCTTGATCAGGATAGTGTGACCCGCTTTGACAATCTGAAAAAGAAAAAGAAGAAGAAAAAAACTACAGGTCGTGGCGGGGAGAATGCAAATAGAGAGAAAAGACGTTCGTTTAATCACGACAATGAGAAGCAAGATTAAAGCTTCTCGGCGCCTTCTTGTGTCGGTCATGCTCGTGCTTCTATATGGTTGCATGACAGATCCGAGGTGCCTATCCTTTATCCCCATAGAGAAAGATGGGTGGGACCATACTGATACCCTTACCTATAGCATCCCTCCCTTAGCGGGAATTGGCAATAATGGGATCCATCTGCTGTTTCATACAGAGGGGTATGAATATAGGAATATTGCTATTGATGTAGCTGTCATGCAAGATAGCAGTCAATGCTATAATAGGCAAATCAGCTACTTGCTCGATGAGATGCCTTCTATTAGAGGTATTGGCCGTCGTTGTGACTATAAACTGCCTGTGGATGATATTGTGCTCTGTGATACGTTGTCTACGATGATTACTCTTGTCCATGGGATGAAAGACACTAAACTTTTAGGTGTACGTAAGGTGGGCATACTCGTAGAAGAATCAGCAGATGCTTCTATTACAGAGTCTTGGAATGTGGATTGGAATGATTAATGATTAAATTAATCTCAACATGAGATTGTCTAATCATTAATAAAAGAAAAAAGGCTGCAGATGTGCAGCCTTTCTTCTTTTTCATTAGTAGAGGATTACTTACGCAATCCGAGAGCTTTAACGATAGCGCGGTAACGCTCGATATCGCGATCCTTCAAATAATCGAGGAGAGCGCGACGCTTACCTACCAACTTGGTCAATGCTCTTGCTGTACTATAATCTTTACGGTTCTTTTTCAAGTGTTCCGTCAAGTGGGAAATACGGTATGAAAACAATGCAATCTGAGCTTCAGGTGAGCCAGTATCAGTGTTAGACTTTCCGTATTGTCCAAAGATTTCTTGCTTTTTCTCTGGGTTTAAATACATAATTTAATGATTTAAAATGGTTTATTTGCAAATGCGGGTGCAAAATTACTGCAAACTGAGCTAATATGCAAATCTTTACGGGAGAAAGTCGCAAAAAAGGTTATTTTTTCTTACTTAGCATTGGCCTGCTGCATCTTTCTCTTCTTTTCTTCA
>JAZONP010000004.1:0-17611 GCA_045654565.1 Bacteroidaceae bacterium | reverse complement strand
ACGTATTGTGTGAGGTTATTCTCTGAATATTCAGCATCGCTATAGTTGCGCTCTACGGTCTTGTCCACCATGATGGTCTTGGGCGAAGAGCCGAACATCTGGTCTACAGCGAGGTCGAAGGGACGTACGCCATCCTTCTGCTCGAAGGCGAAACGGGCATCGCCAGTAGTCTCACCAACTACATACATCGGAGCACGCTCACGCTCGGCAATCTGCTTCACATGCTCGATAGCCTCCTCACGGATGAGCAAGCCCATACGCTCCTGTGACTCGTTGGCGATGATTTCCTTGGCAGAAAGGGTAGAGTCGCCGATAGGCAACTTGTCCATATGGATAAGACCACCGCACTCCTCAACCAACTCAGACAAGCAGTTTACGTGACCTGCCGAGCCGTGGTCATGGATAGACACGATGGGGTTGGTATCCTCTTCGCAAAGTGCGCGGATAACGTTGTAGGCACGCTTCTGCATCTCGGCATTGGCACGCTGTACGGCGTTAAGTTCGATACCTGAAGAGTAACGACCGGTATCAACAGATGATACTGAGCCACCACCCAGACCGATGCGGTAGTTGTCACCACCGAGCACTACCACCTTGTTGCCAGCCTCGGGAGCACCCTTGAGGCAGTCGCGCTGTGTGCCGTAGCCCACACCACCGGCAAGCATGATCACCTTGTCGTAGCCATACATCGTGTCGGCCTCGTTCTCCTGATGCTCGAAGGTGAGCACAGAGCCGCAGATGAGGGGCTGACCAAACTTGTTACCGAAGTCCGAAGCACCGTTTGATGCCTTGATGAGGATCTGCTCGGGAGTCTGGTAGAGCCAGGGACGCTCGGGATACTTCTGCTCCCAAGTGTGGCTCTCGTTGCTGCGGGGATAAGAGGTGATGTAAACGGCAGTACCAGCAATAGGCCATGAACCCTTACCGCCACCCATACGGTCGCGAATCTCACCACCAGTACCGGTAGAAGCGCCGTTGAAGGGTTCTACAGTGGTGGGGAAGTTATGTGTCTCGGCCTTGAGCGAGAGCACGGTCTTGATATCCTTGATGACGAAATAGTCAGAAGTAGCGTGGTCGGCGGGAGCAAACTGCTCAGCTACGGGGCCCTCAGAGAAGGCTACGTTGTCCTTGTAGGCAGAGAGAATCTTGTTAGGGTTCTCCTTGGTGGTCTTCTTGATCATCTGGAAGAGTGACGAGGGACGCTCCTCGCCATCGATAACGAAGGTACCACCGAAGATTTTGTGACGGCAGTGCTCAGAGTTGATCTGTGCGAAGCCGAAAACCTCAGAGTCGGTCAAGCGACGGCCAAGGTCCTTCTCCACCTTTGCCAAATATTCCATTTCCTCGCTTGAGAGGGCAAGACCCTCCTTCTCGTTATACTCAGCCAAGTTATCAATGTATACGATGGGCTGCGGCTCGATGTTCACGAAGAACAATTTCTGATCCATACCCTTGTACATGCGCTGGAGCATGGGATCGTACTCAGCATCCTCGCTTGCTACGGGATAGTACTCCTCAATACGTGTAATGCCCTCAATACCCATGTTCTGTGTAATCTCCACAGCATTGGTACTCCAAGGAGTAATCATTTCACGACGCGGGCCAATGAAGAATCCCTCCATAGCGTCACCCTGTACAAGCTCGGCATTGCCGAACAGCCAACTAAGTTTCTTGATAGTTTCCTCGCCGGCCTGCTGCATGGTTTCTGCAGCAATGATGCTACCGGCCTGTGATTTGAAGAAAAGAATCATGTTGATTTATGATTTGTGATTTATGATTTGTCTACTTAATCAATTAGGCTACAAAATTAGCGTTTTTTTTTCACTTTTCACACCTTTTCATCCGCTTATTTCTGTGCCTCGCGTATGATTCCTGTGCGATAGGCATAGAGCAGCTTACGTAGCGACTCGATACGATTGCGAATGTCGCGTCCTTTGTCGGTATCGCCTACATGGATGCGTTCTGAGTGCTTCTCCACCAAGTGTCTTGTGCTCTTGATATCAGCACCACCACGAATAGCCTCTTCCGTAGAGGTAAAGGGCTGATGTTCCACAAGCTGCATACCGCGAGAGTGATACACGAGCGTATAACCCGCGATACCCGTGGTCGACTGATAAGGTTTCGAAAAGCCTCCATCGATAACGATGAGCCGCCCACTGGCCTTCATTGGATTTTCACCTTTGAGAGTTTTTACAGGAATGTGACCGTTGATGATGTGACGATGGTCACCCTCTACGCAAAACTCCTCAAGCAGGAGATCTACAGTCGCATCCTCATTACGCAAAGTGTAGTAATGTCCCTTGGTCTCCTTCATCACCGTCTTGTCCTTGAGGAAGTAGCGTTCAAAGGTCGCCATGCGATCCTTGTCAAAGGTGGGCGCATTCTTTCCACACCACAAGTACCAAAGGTAATCCACAGCAAAGCCACGCAACACCGCATCACTATCTGTAGAGCAAGCCACACGGATAAGGCTGTCCACCTTATCGAGCAAGGCGCGTCCTTTATAATATCCATCATGCAGATACACCTCCTTGAGTGTACCATCCGCATTCATGGGGATAGAGGCATGGAAGAGCAGATTGCCATTGTACACAAGATACATACTACCCTTATCAAGTAAGCAGCGAATATGACGTTGCAACTTCTCGCTTGTAGTAAACGAGTGGGCGATGCGTTCTATCACCTCGCTCTCCTCGATGCTCAACTTATAGGGATCAGCTGGATCAATCGTAGGGAAGTAGCACTCACGCATACTATAGCGTTTGCCATCAATAGTACAAATACCCTTCTCGTAGTCAATCTTATCAAGCAAGAGTCGGTCATCCATCTCATATTCAGGATGACGACGTATGATTTCAGCTTCAAGCTTGAACTGCAGCACGCTCACCGCCTTATGCATCTGCGCCATGAGCCGACGCGTCTTCTCGCTGCAGGTGACGCCATCGTCTAGTTTGGGACCAAACTCTTCGCAGGGGTCATCCTTATATACATCCATTGCAAAGATAGCTAGGTGCAAGAGGTTGATGCCATAGCCATCCTCGAGTACCGAGAGATTGCCATAGCGCATACAAAGGCGTAACACATTGGCCATACAAGCGCGATTGCCCGCAGCAGCACCCATCCACAGCACATCGTGATTACCAAATTGAACGTCGAAGTTCTGATATTGACACAAGGTATCCATCACAAGGTGAGATCCCGTGCCACGGTCAAAGAGGTCTCCCACTATGTGTAGACGGTCAATCGCCAAGCGCTGGATGAGATTACAGATCGCCTCGATGAAGTTGTCCGCCTGGTCCGTGTTAATGATGGCCTCTATGATACCCTTTACATAGCGGTTCTTATTAGTCATACCCGTCGATTCGTGCAACAACTCCTGTATGATATAGGAGAACTCCTTAGGTAGCGCCTTGCGCACCTTCGAACGAGTATATTTGGATGAGATGTTCTGACACACCGAGATGAGCCTCCGTAGTGTCAAGGCATACCAATCGTGCATATCCTCCCCTTCATGCTCTGCCTTGATGAGTTGCAACTTCTCGGCAGGATAATAGATGAGCGTGCAGAGTGCTCGTATCTCCTTATCGTTGAGTTCGTCACCCAGCACCTCGCGCACCTTACGTTTGATGTCACCCGACGCATTCTTCAGCACATGCTGGAAAGCCTCATGCTCGCCGTGGATGTCGGCAAGGAAGTGTTCAGTACCCTTGGGCAAGCCCAAGATGGCTTCAAGATTGATAATCTCGGTGCTCACCTCAGCAGCATTACGAAAACTACGCGATAGCAGTTGCAGGTAGTTCAGTTCCTGCATCACCTCATCGGGGGTATATTGATATACATTCATAGACACGATACTTGCAATGATTGCAAAATTACAAAAAGCAAATGAATAAACAAATAAAAAGGAGGATAAGCCTGCGCCATCCCCCTTTTCATATCAAACCAAGTTTGATTACTTCAGTGAGTAAACAACATCCTCTTCTACCTCTACGGCAGCGATCTTGCCCTCACGGAGCAACCAACCCAAGCCAAGGAGGAAATCATCCTTCTTCTGCTTTGTTTCCTTCTTAATTTCCTTGAAGGTCAAACCTTCCTTACCATCGAGTGCATTCCAGATGAGACCTGCATTTGCACCAGCTTTCTCTGTCAACATAATCTTTTTACTATTAAATTGTTTTACTTCTTTTACTTTCAACCGCACGAAATCGGGCACAAAGATAGTAATTATATGTTATACAACATAATTTTAATTAATTTTTCTCACTTTTTTGCTTGATTTTATGCATTTTTCTTCCTGTTGGCCCAAATACGAGCAGCAGTTTCGACCATTTTTGCACAGGGGCGCTTGGCGTAATACGCTGTTGTGCGCTCCTCGGGATTGGGTTCCTGGGGCTTACGTTCGCGCAGCCCGAGCAGCTCGGCACAGATAAGCGAGCCGTTCTCACGACGGAACTCCTCGGCCAGCTCCTGCACAAAGGCATAGTTGGCCGCCTTGCCCTCACGGTCATTGGGGTCGGTGCTACCCGTCTCCAACCCTGCAAGGATAAACATGCCACACGCGGCACCGCAAGTCTCACGCATACGTCCTATACCCCCTCCAAACGAGGCCGACATCTTCAGAGCCTGCTCTTCGGTGTATCCATACTCATCGGCAAAAGCCGCCGTCACTGATTGTGCGCAGTTGTAACCCATCTTAAATAGTTCAACAGCGCGAAGTATTCTTTGTTCGTTGTCCATTGCAAAATCCTTATTATAATGAATGCAAAAGTAATAAAAAGGAGGAAATAAACAAAGGGGGGTGCACCAACTGGCGCACCCCTCAATATTTATTATGGTATTAGAGAATTACTTTACAATAACCTTTTTACCATTTACAATGTAGAGACCCTTAGTCATCTCTGTTACGCGACGACCGTGGATGTCATAGATGACAGCATCAGCATCAACGTTGACATTCTGGATACCATCGGGTACGGCAATCTCTACAGTCAGTACGATATCCTCAGCAGGAGCCTTGTACATTAAGTATTCCAAGAACGAAGCCTTAGCCAAGGTGATGGTGTAGGTACCTGCAGTCTTACCAATGATAACATATGAATTGCTTTCATCATAATCAATACCTGACATATAATCGAATGACATAGAAGCATCGTTACCCTCAGCATCTACGATAGAAGGTGTACCCTGGAAGTAGAACTCACCCTCGAAGTTAACCTTAATCACATCATCAGGTGCAGCTACGATAGCAGAGAGGTCGGTTACCTCAACGTCATTTACGGTCACGCTGGTAACGGTGAGCGGAGTTGCAGGAGCAGCCTCGATAGTGATAAGAGCCTCAATTGCAGCATTGATGCAGTTGGCATCCTCAGCATCTACAACGACTCCCTCTGGAATGTACAAGTAGAAGTCGCCGGCATCGGTAAACACCTGCTCCCACTGGAGAGAGAAACGAACTACACAATTGTTATCTGCAAGAACCTCTGCCTTGAGAGAGTTGTCACCCCACTGGTCTGTCAATGTAGCCCATTCAGCATCCTCGGCCAGTGCTACGGGACGGTCGAAGGTGATATCGAAGCTTGAGATTGACTCTACTGTAGCTGCACCTTCAACGATAGCCACGTCACCTGCCATAGCACCTACAACAGTGAGGTATTGGGGCTCTACAACAGGAGCCTCTGCTTCTGCATACTTCAGATTCTTGAATGACAGCCAGCTTACGTTGTTGCCATCGAGCACGTTAAAGTTGATGGTCAAGTTACCCTCGGCATCAGCATAGCCATAAGCGGTATATACAGCGTGTGAGAACTGAGAAGTTCCAATAACATCACCCTCGGTCAGGTCTGCGGCTTCACCAGTGCCTACAGTAAGTGTGATACCTGTAGCGTCAGCTGCAGCAACACCATTCTTAGCACGTACACGTACCCAAGCCTCTACAGCGTAGTACTGACCCGGAGTAAGACCAGCAACTGTAGCCGTCTTGGTTGCTACACCGAGAGACTCGCCATCACCTGTCCAGTACTCGTAGAAGGGCACCTTGAACTCAGAGCCGTCTGTCTCACCTTCTGTTGACCATGTGTTGATATGAAGTGCATCATCAAAGTCCTTAACACCGAAGGCAGAGAGCAACAAGTCATCATAATCTACAGATGCATGCCAGCCATGGATAGCAACGGGATTGTCCACTGTTGCGTTCAGTGTACCAGCGTCATACTGTGTGAGGAAATCCTCAGCCTTAGCCTTATATGCATTGTATGCTTCAACTGTGTATACGTTAGTGCTAGACAACAATGTGAACATACCGTCGATAGCAGTCTTATTGGCTGCATATGCAGCAGCAGAAGACTCAGCCAAAGCCACCTTCTCAGAAAGGGCCAAGTAGTTCTCATAAGTCACACCAGCATCAATAGCAGCGACGAGAGCTTCGATCTCTGCGGTGAGCGCAGCATCATACTTGGTGGTAGGAATCTTAGACTTCAGCACTTCTGCTGCAGCCTGGTCGATAACACCGATGTACTCAACCTTGACATTCTTGATTGCCACCCAGTTGAAGGTAGGATTCTCGATTTCCACACCAAACTCCAGAACACCCTCTTCGCCAACATTTACAACGGCTGTGTAGGCGTCATAGATACCCTTCATATTATTATAGGTAAAAGGCTTGCCTGTAGCGAGATCAGTCTTCACCTCATTCGCGTAGAATGAAGCACCTGTGATATCATTATTAGCCTCGCTGTATACACGGATCAGTGCAGACACCTTGTAGTAACCAGCCTCCACTCCAGGAAGTTTATAAGTGATCTTACCATTACCCAAGAGACTTTCCTTGCCTACCCAGTTCTCAATGAACGGAGTCACCATGTTAGTACCATCCGAGTTACCCTCAGTAGACCATGTGTTGATATGGAACGTATTGCCATTGGTACAAGTCCAACCCTCTAAGCTATTATCGGGCAGAGCACCTGCAGCCAACACCTTATAGCTGTTCACACTGGCCTTGACAGGTGCAATCCCTGCAAGAATAGCATCAGTAGCAGCCTCCAATTCTTCAGTGCTGTTGTCTGCGGTGAGCGAACCATACGCGGCGATAGCAGCCTCAAGCTGTGCAGCAGCTGCCGCTGACATCATTTGGCCAACCAATGCCTGAGCCTCACTGAGAGCCAGGTTGTATGCATTGACGAAATCGTCCTTACTTACTTCGCCCAGATACTCCAAGGTCACGTTGTCAATCTGGAACCAACCCTTTGACACAGCACCCAAGGTCACTTCGCCTTCGGTCGGATTCGAGAACTCTACACTAACAAAGTCCCAGCTACCGAAATCGGGTCTTTCAGACTTAACGGTATTGCCACCTACGGTTGCATACGCATATCTTTCAGCATCGCCATCCGAGTAGAACCCTACGGTCAACTTATACTTACCAGCGGGCAATACGGGCTTCTGATAGATATCCGCATTTCTAAATTCACCTGCCCATACATTGAAGCACTGAGAAGCATCATTGCCGGGATTCTCGCTCTTTCTTGTTGAGCCATCCAGCCATCCGCCAAGGTCATAGGTCATTGTCCAACCTGGAGGTGTGTTGATGGCGCCACCATTCTGAGCAGAAGGTGTTTCGAAGTCAGCATTCACAAGATACTTGCTTGTAACATCACCGATTTCGGGCTTTTCGGGATCGGGAGTAGGATCAGGCTCGGGAGTAGGATCGGGGTCAGGAGTGGGCTCTTCTACTTCGGGATCAGCCTCTGCGTCACCAAGACGTGTGAGAGTCCATGCGCTGATGTTGGTGTAGTCATTAATTGTAGAAGACTTTGCGATACCAATAATTACCTCACCGTCTTCCTGTACATTGAACACGAGTTCATTTACATACTTACCAGCATCAAACCAAGCCTTAACAGCAGCAGAAGAATTGGGTACGAATTTACCCTCTACTATTGAAACCTTACCCTCGGTCTTGAAGTAATCCTCATCAGAAGCACCTTCCCAACGGTTCTGCACGTTTGCTTCATACTTGTAAGAAGAGGTTTCTGCATAGAGCTTTGCCAAGTGGGTTTCAGTTCCAGCCTTGATTGCATCATACTCGGCCTGTTCTGCTTCGTTCACATTACCGCTACCGTAACGATAAGCAGCCTTTGCTGTCATCTTATATTGGCCAGCAGGAAGCACTACTGTTTGGTAGAAGTTCAAGTTTTTCACACTTGTCTTAATATGATCATCTCCAAACTTAACATCTCCATCAGCCTCAATAGTCCAATCGTCCTTCGAAGTTACCGCAGCATTCTTGATAGCATCGGTATAGTCAGTCTTTTCGGGCACTGCTGTATAGAGCTTAAAGTCGCCATATACATATTGGCTCTGCTTACCGTCAGCCTCACGATCCTTGCGCAATCCGAGGACATAGTTACCTGCTGCACCAGTGGTGAATGTTACGGTATAGGTCTTCCAAGATGCGGGGTTGGCATGGCCATCGACAGCATCCAAGGGGAGTCTGTCTGCGCTGAGTGTTATTACCTCGTCATTGGGACCTGTGATAGTCACGTAGCCATCCTTTTGGCAGTCACTCCAACCACCATAGATAAAGGTCAGTGTATAGTCAGTATTCTCCTTCAAGGGCATGGTGTAACCAACCTCAGTACCGTAGAAGGCATTGAACTTTGTAAAGAGCGCCTTGTCGGTAGAGGTCGCTGTCAATCCAGCATCCTTTCCTGCGTTCCACATATAACGGATGTCTGTAGCATTGTCATGACCATTGATACCGCGCCATGCGATAGGCTGTACATTACCCTCGGTGCTGTACGCATATTCGAACGAACCGTCGAAGATTGCATTTACCTCCTCCTCATTCGCTGTCCATACGGCATCTTCAAGGGCTGCAAGAGCCTCGGCTACAACTTCTGCCAGTTCTGCCTCTACATCAATTGCCTGAGCTGCAGCAAGCGCCTTCACTGCGTCCACATTGTTATATGGTGCATACTCTCCAGCCTCGAAACCAAGCATATGACCTTCAGCTTCAGCAATGGCATCCTTCAATGCCTGCTTCTGCTCTTCTGTTGCGTTTTGAATATCACCAGTCTGCTCCAACTTAAGATGGCTAACGTAGATGACCGGTGTCTGGGCATGAGGTCTATTAGTTCCACCAGCACCGATACCAAGCGAGATTGTCGCCTTTGCCGGTGAGTTTACAACAAATGAAATTGTATGTGTAGTCCAACCGGTAGCTCCGCCGTTCTTCCATTCTACAGCTGTATCTTCATACTTCGTGTCGCCAACCTGTACGAAGAACATGCTTGCATAATTATCCGCTACTGTGTTTGCATTGGTATTCTCCACATCGTATGTGAGCGTGTAAATACCATTGGGAAGTTCTGCCATGGTCTCTTGAGTGTATGACACATAAGCGCCCCATCTGAACTCAAGGCCCAAGCAGTACTCTGAAGCCAAGTGCGTGGCATCAACCGTTGCAGCTGTGCCGACATCATTACGTACGGCATAAGTACCAATCAGGCCTACACCTGAGTCATTAAAACCGCTGTCTGCCACTTTGGTCCAACTGCCCAAAGACGCGAAGTCGGCATCTTTCAGATACTGACTTGTTACGTCACCAGCTTGTGCAAAAATAGCACTTACCATGAGCAATGACGTCATGAGAAAAGTAAATGTCCTTTTCATAAGTTTTAGATTTTTAGTTAATAATAAATGTATAAAAAGTTAATAGCTTTCAACAACAAAGGTGAGCGTTACCGAATCTTCGGTATACACCGACCAGCGAGCGAAATTAGGTATTTCCGTGACAACAAGCAACTTTTACATCCTATAATCATCCACTATATGTTAAAGAACATAAAACGAAGGTAATAATATAGATGTTGTCCCAAACGTCCCGTGTCATTACCTTAGCCCCTACGGGCTAAAGGCAATCTCGCAAAATCTCTTGCAGTATAATTCTCTGTCCCTGCGCGGGATCCTTCACAGCGCTCAGGATGACACAGCATGCGGATTTTAGAGGCATGATGGGCTATAACTTGCCTCTAAATTGACGAAGAACCATAAGTTCCCCTTTTTTAGCTGAGGTGTCGGTATTTTGATATATAACCCTGATTTATAGAGTCTTGACGACCGACACCCTCATCTTGGGGTATCGGTGGGCACGAGGTCGATGACCGATACCCCCGCAGCAGGGGTGTCGGTCGATAACACACGTTGATTCAATAGTTTACAAGCAACTACCGATACCCGCAACCCAAAAGGCCTAAACATATTTTGTGGAGATAATATAGCAGGCTACAGAAGTTTTTTTCTAGCCCTAGACGGGATTTTTTGTAGGGCTAGATAAAATCTCGTCTAGCCCTAGACGAGCGCTGATGTAGGGCTAGACGAAAAAAATCCCTTAAGAGACTATCAGAATTGGACAAAGACTTTTTTCGAATCAGACAAAGGCAATAATTCTATCGCAGGCCTGCAATAGAAAAATTGCAGAAAGGTTTTTCTGAAAAAGCCTTAAGGTTTTTTGAAAATCGCAGAAAGGTTTTTTGGGTAACAGACAAAGTGTTGTCGATAAACCACCGCCCATAGAGGCCGAAATCAGAGGAAAAGCAATGACAGCGCCACGGAGATAAAGAACATTTTGGCAAACTGCGATATGATATATCAAAAAGAATCAAGGGGTGCACCAACTGGCGCACCCCTCGATGTTTATTATGGTATTAGAGAATTACTTTACAATAACCTTTTTACCATTTACAATGTAGAGACCCTTAGTCATCTCTGTTACGCGACGACCGTGGATGTCATAGATTACGAGCTCAGCGTCAGCGTTGAGGTTGTCGATACCCTGGGGTAAGGTAATCTGTACAGTCAGCACGATATCCTCAGCGGGAGCCTTCCAACCCATCATCTCTAATTCATTAAACTGAGACTTAGGCAAGGTGATGGTGTAGATGCCTTCAGTCTTACCCATAAGGATATATGAGTTGCTGCCATCCATGTCAAGGCCATTCATATATTCGAATGCCATAGGAGCTTCCTGACCTTCAGCATCAACGATGACAGGTGAACCCTGGAAGTAGAACTTACCATCGAAGTTAATCTTAATCATATCCTCTGTAGTAGCAACAGCGGTAAGGCCTTCCATTACATCCTCACCCACGGTTACGTTAACAACTGCAAGCGGAGTAGCAGGTTCTACAGGAGCAGCCTCGATAGTGATAACGGCTTCAATTGCAGCATTGATAAAGTTAGCATCATCAGCACCTACAACGACTCCCTCAGGAACATACAAGTAGAACTCGCCAGCATCGGTAAACACCTGTTCCCACTGGAGAGAGAAGCGAACAACGCTATTATTATCTTCAAGAACCTCTGCCTTGAGAGCGTTGTCTCCCCAACTGTCTGTCAATACAGCCCATTCAGCATCCTCGGCCAGTGCTACGGGACGGTCGAAGGTGATATCGAAGCTTGAGATTGACTCTACTGTAGCTGCACCTTCAACGATAGCAACATCACCTACCTTAGCACCAACAACGGTGAGGTATTCAGGCTCAGCAGGTGCAGGAACACCGGCATAGTAGAGCTCGAATGCATCAGCATTTGACCACATGTACTGAGCTGCAGAAGAAGAGCTTACAGAGATGGTGAGTGTACCATCCTCTACGAGGCCCTCAACCTCTACATACTGCCAGCCGCGGTGGCCCTGACCCATCTCAACAACTGAGCCGTCCTTGGCGATGTTACCGCCCATGTCACCGATACCAGTTACTGTTGTCTCGCCAGCGTTAGCTGCGAAGGTCATCTCGATGCCAGAAGCAGCCATCCAGGCAGCCTTAACGACATACTTACCGTTGGGGAGGTTAGTGATAGCCTGTGACATGCTTGCATCCCATGAAGAAGCACCCCACTCACCGATTTCAGCGATACCGCCTACACCGTCGTAACCTTCGCCACCGATACGGTTGGCCTTAACGCCTGTCCAGCCGTCCAAGTTCATTTCGAAGCCGGGATTCTGGATCATAAAGGTGAGGTCAAACTTATTGCCGTCCAAGAGTTTCGCATTGGCAATGTAAGTGAAGTAGTCAGCCTTGATTGTCTCAACAGCCTGCTTGAGAGCATCGAGAGAAGAAGCCTGCATACCGGCACCGCCATACATGTTGAACTCGAGCAACTCGGCTGCTTCGGCTGTTGTAGGCTCAGAGATTTCGGCAGCTGCCTTGAACTTCTGAACAAATACATCGTAGTCAGCATATACCTCATTGATCTCCTTCAAAGAAGCAGTAGCTTCAGCCAAGGTCTCAGCCATTGCGTTCAGCGCGTCAACGTCTGTGGTGGTTGCGAGCTGTTCGTTCAACTGGTATGCCGCATCGTCGATCTCGTAGAACGACATTTTGAGCATCATAGCCTGACAAGCAGCCAAGGCAGCTCCGAACTCCTCGTATGCAGCTGTGAAGACCTCCTTCGCCGCATTGACAAGAGCTTCATTTGAAGCCTCACCAAAGTACTTCAATGAGATGTTGTCGATACCACTCCAGCGGTTAACGGCAGCTGTCTGCTCGAAACCAACCTCGATAGTGTTGTTATCTACTATGGTACGTACGGTGTAAGCGGTGGGAGCACCGGTTGTGAGAGCTACCTTGTCTGCGTTAGCATATACGAACTGTGCAGAGCCATCGAATGTCTCAACGAATGCAGCGATAGAGAGCTCATATACACCGTTGGGGATATTCTCGATTACCTGATAGAGCTTACCGGTATAGTTGCTACCGTTCCAGTTCTCGAAGAAGTTGCCTGTGAAAGCACCCTGCTGGTTGCTTGCCAAAGCCTGGTTTGCAGCACCCGTGGTGCTCTTCCAAGGAGCAATAGTTGAGTCGAAGGTACCGTTAACAACGAAGGTTGTCAATACGGGGTTCTCCTCAGAAGCGCCAGCAACTGCGTTGGTGTTGTTTGCCAATGCGGTAGCATTCTTCAATGCAGTTGTAGTGGCAACCACCTCATCCTTATCGTTCGAATTGTCATATACGGCCTGAGCAGCAGCGATTGCTGTAGTAAGCGCCTCTGTAGCAGGTGACACTGCATTAGCAGCATCAAGAGCAACCTTCAAATCAGCCTTAGCAATGTTAACGATCACTTCGTTTGTTGCATGCAAGGTCAATGACTTGATCTGGATAGTATGCCAGTTAGAACCTTCGTCCTTCTTGGTCATACCCATCTTCAAGGTACCATCGGTAACCTCAACACCTTCCAAAGTATAAGACTTGTTGCTGTTGAGACCTCCATTGTGATATACAGCGATAGACTTCTCTACATTATTTGCAAACAAATAGGTAAAGTTCTCATCTCCATCTTTTGCTTTAGATTCAAATCCACGGCCAGAGGTATAGCGTGCGTTGGCCCAAAGTTCTACGGTATAAGTTCCATTGTAGAGACCTTCGACAGTCTGCCACATCACATCACCCAAAGTAGCAGTAGTTGTCTCATACTTCTCAGGCATTGAGATGCCGTCAATATTCACGGGGCCACCATTATTACCAATCCAAGCGTCCTTGCTTGTACCAACCAAGTGAGTCATGTCAAGGGCTACAGTCTCCTCAGGATCGGGAGTAGGCTCGGGCTCGGGATCAGGAGTAGGCTCTTCCACTTCGGGATCAGCCTCTGCGTCACCAAGACGTGTGAGAGTCCATGCGCCGATGTTGGTGTAGTCACCCGAAATGCTACCAGTTCTGGTAAGACCAATCTTAATCTGACCCTCTTCCTGTACGTTGAACACGAGTTCATTTACGTACTGACCGTTGTCGAACCATGCCTGAACGGCAGCAGAAGAGTTGGGGACAAACTTGCCGTTTACGGTAACAGAACCATTACCTGCAGCATAGTCGGTGTCAGAAGCGCCGTCGTAGCGGTTCACCACGCCTGCCTCATACTTATAGGTAGCAGTCTCGGCATAGAGGTTAACCAAACGAGTGTTGGTACCAGCCTCGATAGCTGCAAACTCATCAGCCTCGCTACCAGTATAGCGGTAAACGGCCTTAGCTGTCATCTTGTACTGACCAGCGGGGAGTGTGATGGTCTGGCTGAAATCGAAGGCAGACTCAGAAGCCACCTTAACCATACCGCCAGAGATACCCTTAGTACCTTCAGTATTCCAAGCATCACCTGTAGAGAGGTCAGCATTTATAATATAAGAGGTGTAGTCGTTAGGATCTACCACGGGCTCTTCTACAATAGCAACGATAGTCCAACGTGAAGCAGCTTCATCACCATCGTAGTTCATCAACTTGTCGTCATCGTGGTTAGAAGCGTGGAGGGTCTGACCGCTGCACTTGAACTCTACAACGTTCTTTTCTGCATCGATAACCTCTATGGTATATGCAGCAACGGGCGACTCGGTAAGAGCACAGTTGCCACCAGGGTTACCCATGTAAAGTCCGTTCTTCACATTATAAATATAGAAGGCACCACCATTTGCAGGCTTCAATGTCCAATGAGCATTTTCATCCTGCTCTACAGCGCCAATAGCCTTTGAGGTCTCCATGTTAGCAGATACCCATACGCTGTCGCGATGGTTATCGCCAGAGGTTACCTGGAATGCAAAAGTTCCTGTGGGGATAGCCTGACTTGCAGCCTCATCGATAGCTGCGAATGCGCTCCAGTCTGTAGCTGACACTGCATCGATTGCCTCCTTAGCAGCAGCAACCTCGAAGATTTCAGGAAGTGCACTATATGCATCTACAGCTGCTACAGCAGCAGCCTTGTGAAGGCTTACAATGCCTGAGAACTCAGAAATCTCTGCTACAGTCCATTCAGAAGCGCCACCATCATTCCAGCGAACCAAAACTGAGCCACCAGCCATGTGCACAGACTTACCGTTAGAGGTAAACTTAACCTTAGCCTCAGCTTTTTCTGCCTTATCATTGATAACCAACTGATAAGCAGCTGCATCTTCAGCATTTGCAGTAACGGGAACATCAGTGCTATTGTCTCCAGGCTCACCAAGATACTTGCCAGTGTAGGGGTTGAACACCTTCACAGCATTATCAGCATGCACAAACTGCCAAACGGCAGCAGGTGAACTTGCCTCAGCAAGACCAACTACACGATTGCCGTCGAGCTTCATAAAGCCGTTAGTACGAGCAGGAGTAGAGAAGGTGAAATACTTACCCTCCAAAGCCTCGTAAGCAGCATTCTTGTAATCCACAACACATTGGTTAACAGCTTCAATAGCCGCAACGAGTTGTGCTGCACTTGTACCCTCTGCCTGCACTGCATCAACGTTGGCCTTAGCCGCAGCTGCATCACCAGAATAGATTGCAGACTCTGAAGCCAACACGTCAATCTCAGCCTTGGCAGCAGCCTTGGCCTCATCAACATTGAAGATTGCAGAGAAGTCAGTTACCTCAGCAAATACCCATGTTGTTCCTTCCCAGTCGCCTGCATTAGGAGCCCATGAGCCTACGCCAGAATTGTGATTGTTGGCATCAATGCAAGAACTGCCAGAAATGGGGTTGGTTGATGAGATGGAAACACCCTCGGTGTTCACTCCATTAGCCAACACGTACCAAGTGCCTGCGGTCTCTGAAACTGTCTTATCAGCAGCGAGGTAGCCGCCATCAAAGTTACAGAAGTGAAGACCGCCATTGTCGTCGGCTTTGGTAAAGTACCAGATGCTACCCTTAGTAGCAGCAACGTGCTCCACAGCCTTGCCCTGACCTACATTAGTCAAGTAGCCACCACGATTGAAGCTAGCAATCGTATAGTACTTAGGAGCTTCAGCGCTTGATGTCTCGGGGAACACCTGCGCCCACATTGAACCTATCACTAGGAACAATGACATGAGAAGAGTAAAACTTCTTTTCATAAATACTAGTTTTTAGTTAATAATAAGTTAGTTTATAGTTAGTTATTCATCTCTAAGCATAACACTAAGTACCTACGAAAGCCGCACAGATGGCCTCAGCAAGCACTAAATAACGAGCGAAAGTAGACATTTTTATGTTATTCAACAACTTTTTACATTTAGAAAGTTCGAGAACATGTTGCATAACATGTTTTCAGGTTCTTCAACGATTAGCGCCTCTCATAGGGTTGGCTAGGGATTTTCTTTTTGACATAAGAACAAAAGAACATAAATTCAAAGGCCAGCCCTCTTCGTTTCCCGTAGGCTGGGATTAAACGTAAACCTGTCCTTATGTTCTTTTGTCTAAAATAAATCAAAGGCCTCTCGCTATCATCGCTATAATATTATAATAGGTACAAAAAACAAGGGGTACGCATGCGCACCCCTTGTCGTTGATTATCGTAATACAGAAGACTACTTCTTGATTACCCTAACTTTGTTTTAGTTGTTCACGCTCGGCATAGTCAAGCTAAGTTTGCCTCTGCTCTCACTTAATCACAACTTTAACTTCGTTTTAGTTGTTATCGCTCGGCATAGATCAAGCAAGCTTATCTCTGCTCTCACTTAATCACAACTTTCTTACCGTTAACGATATAGATACCCTCAGTCATCTCAGTTACGCGACGGCCAGAGAGATCGTAGATAACAGCATCAGCGTCAACGTCGATATTCTCGATACCAACAGGAATATCCTTCACTGTAACAACACACTCGGCCTTTGCACCGTCAATTGCGGTAGCGGTGATGGTAACAACACCATTTGCAACGGCAGTAACAACACCATTTGCATCGACAGTAGCAATGGTCTCGTCAGAAGAGGTCCAAGTCACGCTTGTATCCCAAGCATCCTCAGGAGCTACAGTAGCCACGAGTTCTACGGTTGCACCCCATGCAGTGAGTTCTGCTTCAGTCTTATCGAGAGTAACCTGCATCGCTGTAACAGTGAGCATACATGTTGCTGTCACGCCATTAACTGCAGTCGCTGTAATCGTAACAGTTCCGTCATAGGGAGCCACAACGGTTACCAAACCTGTTTCGTCCACAGTTACAGCCTCTGTGCTGCTGCTCCAAGTGATGGTCTTATCAGCTGCGCTCTCAGGAGCAACAGTAGCGACAAGCTGCATGGTAGCACCGAGACCTGTGAGTTCGCCCCAAGTTGTGTTGAGTGTGATCATCTCAACCTTAATAGCCACAGTCACCTCGCAGGTAGCAGAGAAGCCACCTGCAGTAGCGGTGATGGTAGCAGTACCATTGCCAACAGCAGTAACGACACCATTAGCGTCTACGGTAGCGACAGTCTCATCAGAGCTTGTCCATGTTACGGTCTTGTCGAGTGCATCCTCGGGGAGAACAGTTACGTTCAGCGCGAGAGTAGCATCCTTAGCTGTCAAGGTTGCCTCAGACTTGTCGAGCTTAACCTCAGTAACAGCGATAGCCACAGTCACCTCACAGGTAGCAGAGAACTCACCAGCCTTCGCGGTGATGGTAGCAGTACCATTGCCAACAGCAGTAACGACACCGTTAGCGTCTACAGTAGCAACAGCCTCATCAGAGCTTGTCCATGTTACGGTCTTGTCGAGTGCATCCTCGGGGAGAACAGTTACGTTCAGCTCGAGAGTAGCATCCTTAGCTGTCAAGGTAGCCTCAGACTTGTCGAGCTTAACCTCAGTAACAGCGATAGCCACGGTCACCTCACAGGTAGCTGAGAACTCACCAGCCTTCGCGGTG
>JAZONP010000003.1:0-5083 GCA_045654565.1 Bacteroidaceae bacterium | reverse complement strand
ATCGAGTTCAACAAGGAGGCTAAGCGCATCATCCTCTCTCACAGCCGCATCTTCGAAGATGTAGCTAAGGCTGCTGAGCGTGCTGAGAAGAAGGCTGCTGCTGCCGCTAAGAAGGCTACCAAGAAGGAGGAGTCAGCTCCCGCTATCGAGAACAAGGCTGCTGCTACCACACTTGGTGACATCGACGCACTTGCAGCTCTTAAGGAGCAGCTCGAGGGTAAGAAGTAATTCATTCACTTCTATATACTCCAACCGTAAAGGCTGACCGTAAGGTCGGCCTTTACTTTTTTATGGCAATAATATAGATGTTGTGCGAAAACGTCTCAGAGGAGCGCTCTTCAGCGCCTTTAACTCCTGTTTCACGAAGGAGTCCCCGAAGGGGTTATAGGAGCGTAATGTAATGTAGCGTATCGGAGGGGGTAACTACAGATAGGCCAACAACTATATGATCTCCTTTATATATACATTGTGGAAATGCATTGCTGCAATGAGAAAAGTATCAAATCATTAGCAACAACGAGATATAATCATTAATTTTGCAATCCTTTAGGTAAAAGATTGATTGGCTATGACAAATCGTAAGATTGAAATAATGGATACTACGCTGCGTGATGGTGAGCAGACTAGCGGCGTATCGTTCGTACCTCAAGAAAAGCTATCCATAGCACGTTGCTTGCTTGACGACCTCCGCGTGAACCGCATCGAGGTGGCCTCGGCACGTGTGTCAGCTGGTGAGGCAGAGTCGGTGAAGGCCATTTGCGACTGGGCACAGCGTGCGGGTCACATAGATAAGGTCGAGATTCTCGGCTTTGTCGATGGCACCACTTCGGTGGACTGGATCCTCGGGTGTGGAGCGCGTGTGATGAACCTCCTCACTAAGGGTTCGCTCAAGCACTGCACCGAACAACTCAAGCGTACGCCCGAGGAGCATATAGCCGACATACGTCGTTCGGTAGCCTACGCAACGGAGAGGGGTGTCTCGGTCAACGTATATCTCGAGGACTGGAGCAACGGCATGAAGAACTCTCCCGACTATGTGTTCCAGCTTATGGACGGGCTGAAAGACTGCGGCATCCGTCGTTTCATGTTGCCCGATACGCTCGGCATCCTCAACCCCATGCAGGTACAGGAGTTTATGGGTGTCATGGTGCAGCGCTATCCCGACACGCACTTCGACTTTCATGCCCACAACGACTACGACCTTGCCGTGAGCAATGTATATGCTGCCGTGTTGGCCGGTGCCAAAGGCTTGCACACCACAATCAATGGACTCGGTGAGCGTGCAGGCAATGCCCCCTTGGCCAGCGTGCAGGCTATCTTGCGCGACCACTTCGGAGCCGATACCACCATCAATGAGGAGCGTCTCAACGATGTGAGCCGTCTCGTGGAGTCCTACTCGGGCATCACCATTCCTGCCAACAAGCCCATCGTGGGAGAGAATGTCTTCACTCAGGTAGCTGGCGTACATGCCGATGGCGACAACAAGAACAACCTCTACTGCAATGAACTCCTTCCCGAACGCTTCGGTCGCAAGCGCGAGTATGCGCTTGGCAAGACCAGCGGTAAGGCCAATATACGCAAGAATCTCGAAGCCCTCGGGCTCGAACTCGACGATGAGGCCATGCGTAAGGTCACAGCCCGCATCATCGAGCTGGGCGACAAGAAGGAGGTGGTCACCCAAGAGGACCTTCCCTATATCATTTCCGACGTGCTCAAACATTCGGTCGAGGATGCCCGCGTCAAGCTCCTCAGCTACTATGTCACCCTCTCGCAGGGACTCAAGCCGATGGCTTCGCTCAAGCTCAGCATCGGCGATCAGGTGTATGAGCAGAATGCCAGTGGTGATGGTCAGTATGATGCCTTCGTGCGTGCGCTGCGCAAGATATATAAGGAAACGCTTGGCCGTAAGTTCCCCATGCTCACGAATTATGCCGTATCTATTCCTCCTGGCGGACGCACCGATGCTTTCGTGCAGACCATCATCTCTTGGGAATTTGAAGGGAGGACCTTCAAGACCCGAGGTCTCGATGCTGACCAGACGGAGGCTGCCATCAAGGCGACGATAAAGATGCTCAATATTGTTGAGGAGTAAGGGTAGGGTGCGATGAATGGAGATGAAATGCCGATAACGCACTCTGTCTCCTCATCATCAACCCTTTCAGCTTCTAATGCATATCTTCTGAAACAAAAAAAGGCAATGATATAGGTGTTGTCCAGCAACACTAAAATCTCATCGATGGTGTCATCCCGACAAAGCAAAGCGCCGAGGGATCTCGCGCAGGGACTTTTTCAGGACACCTTGCGAGATGTTTCACTTCGTTCAACATGACACGAACTGCGTTTTGGACAACTGCTATATCATTACCAAAAAAAGAGATAATATAGCAGTTTTCCCAAAGGATCTTGTCATCCTGAACGTATGTGAAGGATCCCGCGCTGGGCCGACGCGGAACCTTTAGGTCGCTGAAAGCAATGAGCGTCGGTTGCGACGGCAGCGCGGAGCATTAGCGCTGCTTGCGACAAAGGGGAGGTTTATCTCCCCCAGAGGAGCGTGCTTTAGCACCATTAACTTTGGTTTTCCCGAGGAGTCCTTTTTCACCATGAGACGTTTGTGAGATCCTTGCTTTTCCCTTCGGCCAGCGACCTAAAGGTTCTGGATGACAACCGACGCCAAACCGAGAGCAAAGATAAGCTTGCTTAATCTCTGCTGAGGTGCGAACCGATGAACGAGCGAGGGTAGAAGCAAAGTTCACTTTGATTATTCCGAGTAAGGAGGAGGAAACGAAAGTCGTAATGAGGAAAACTAAGAGTTACTAACGCGGAAATACATAGATTGGGTAAGCATCTATATTATTGCATAAAAAAAAGAGGCGACTCAGTGTCGTCTCTTCTTTTGTAGCGGGACCCGGGATTGAACCGGGGACCTCATGATTATGAATCATGCGCTCTAACCAGCTGAGCTATCCCGCCATTCCCTTTCGGAATTGCGGTGCAAAGGTAGCGCTTTCTTTTGGTATTACCAAACAATTCCGAAAGATTTTTAAGATATTTTCTTAATCTGCCGTTTTAATTGGAGATAATATAGCAGTTGTCCAATAATATTAAAATCTCAGCGATAGTGTCATCCCGACAAAGCGAAGCGCCGAGGGATCTCGCTCCGGGACTTAACATGAGACGTTGGTGAGATCTCTCGCTTTGCTCGAAATGACACGAGTCGTTTTGGACAACATCTATATTATTGCCGTTTTTACTCCACGATACGAGTCTCCAGCGCGTTGTCGAGGTTGTCGGCATGCTTGATGACAACACAATGTACACCGCCGTCGATAGCGCGGAAGGCTCCCTCGATCTTGGGGATCATGCCCTTGTTGATGGTGCCATCGGCACGTAGAGCGGCAAAGCTCTCTCGGGTGATGGTGGGGATCACGCTGTTGTCGTCGTCCACATCGGTGAGCACACCGTTCTTCTCAAGGCAGAAGATGAGGTTCGTAGGCTCTATCTTTGATGCGGCTACCGCTACGGCCGAGGCCACGCTGTCGGCATTGCTGTTGAGCAGTGAGCCCTGCTCGTCGTGTGTGATGGCGCAGAAGACAGGCACGATACCCTGCTCCACGAGTGAGGCGAGGAAGGGGATGTTCATCCTCTCGGGTACGATGTCGCCCACGTAGCCATAGTCGATGGGCTTGGGGGCACGTCGCACGGCAGGGATGACGTTGGCGTCGGCTCCCGAGAGTCCGATGGCCTTGGTGCCAAGGGCACAGAGGCGCGCTACGATCTGTTTGTTTACGAGTCCGGCATACACCATGGTGACCACGTCGAGTGTCTCGCGGTCGGTCACGCGGCGTCCGTCAATCATCTGTGTCTCTATGCCGAGTTGTGCACTGAGGCGTGTGGCCAGCTTGCCGCCTCCATGGATGAGCATCTTGGGTCCCTCCATAGCGGCAAACTTTGTCAAGAAGCGCTCCAATGCCACCGCATCGTCAATGACGTTACCGCCGATTTTTACTACTTGAATCATGTTTATCTAGTTGAAAGTGGAAAGATGAAAGATGAAAGATGAAAGATGAAGAGATGAGAGAGGCGTTGCGGAGCCAAACTTTCATCATTCAAATTTCAACTCTCTAACTTTATTCTCTGGTTTTGGTTTTGTTTACTTGTTTTAATACTTGCTGTCAATAGAGCTATAATCTCTTTAAGATCTCCATATAAGGAATCATAATGTGCTTGTTCGATAATCTCACTCTCATAGAGTAATTCTAGCCAATAAGCCGTTTCATCAGCCTCTTTCAGTGCTATGGATAGTTTGTTGACGAAATCGGCAGAACTTTGAGCATTGTTGCTTTCTCTAGCATTGGCACCAATACTAGTTCCGCTACGCAGTAGTTGTTTCGAGATGACATACTCCCCTTTCTCCTTTTGAAGATAAGAGTAGAAGCGTATAATCCTTAAGGCAAACAACTTGCTTTTATCTAACGTCGCACCTTTACTCATAATATTAAGATGAAAGTTGAAAGAATATTTAAGTTGAAAGATGAGAGATGAGAAATGGCTAGGGAAATATCGCGGAGCCAAACTTTCATCTTTCATCTTTCAATTTTCAACTATTTAACCCTTCCAGCAAACGCTTAAGTACTACTGTTGCTGAGATCTCGCGGTTGGCAGCCTCGGGGATGACAAGGCTGGTGGGTGCTTCGATGACCTCGTCGGTGACGATCATGCCGCGGCGCACGGGGAGGCAGTGCATGAAGAAGGCGTTATTGGTGAGCGCCATCTTCTCCTCGGTGATGGTCCATGAGCGGTCCTTGGAGAGCACCTGGCCATAGTTGGGGTCCTCGTAGGCGCTCCAGTTCTTGGCGTACACGAAGTCGGCTCCACGCAATGCCTCATCCTGGTCGTGGGTTACCTTGGCCTTGCCCACGAACTCGGGTGCGAGGTCATAGCCTTCGGGGTTGGCGATGACGAAGTCGTAGTCCGTCTCGTTCATCCACTCGGCGAATGAGTTGGGCACCGCTTGGGGCAATGCTTTGGGGTGGGGAGCCCATGTGAGCACCACTTTGGGACGCTCAGTCTTCTTGTGCTCCTC
>JAZONP010000002.1:0-3736 GCA_045654565.1 Bacteroidaceae bacterium | reverse complement strand
TATCTTTGCCCAATAAATCTCCTATTCTATGAAAAACTTCCTTGTGATACTACTCTTGATTGTCGTTATCGCCCTTCTAAATACACTTATCGGCGGTGCAGCGGGTCAGGCTTTGGCGAGCCTATTTGTGGCGATTGTCCTTTTTATAGGTAAAGGAGACTTCTTGATAGCTGGCTACAACACCGCCAGCAAAGAGGAGAAGGAGAAATGCAACATCAAGCGCTTACGCCTAATCATGGGGTCTTGCTTTATCTTATTGGGTGCTCTCTTGGTCTTCATGGATACCATCGGCCTCGGCCTATTTATGGCCGCCACGCTATTGCTGGTTATTATGACCATAATCTTGGCCAACACTTGGGCTAAGAAGAAATAGACTCAAACGTTTCTGTTTGCAACCCCCTTCTATTCCTTCATTGAGTCCATGACTAATACAGATAGATAAGAACCACTATAGTATCCGTTAAGTGACTTTTTGCGAGTTAACGACTACTACTGTATCTGTTATGTGAAGTGAATGATTTCGTTCACAGCTTAATTTTACGTCCACTTTCTACCCATTTTCGCTGCTCATTGAAGAGATTTGTCGGGGAGGAGCCTGTGACGAAGTCGCAAGAAAGGCTTGAAGTATCAGTTTTAGCAGTTACAAACTGCAATTTGTTCAGCTCCAAACTAGAGTTTGCAGGGCTCCAAATTAGAGTTTTTATTAAGAGAAACTATAGTTTGGATATAGTCAAACTACTCCAAGCCACCTTTTGTCATTCTGACGACCTAAAGGGAGGAAGAATCTCGCGCAGTATCATGCGAAATGCTCGGTTCTACTCAGCATGACAAGTGCAATGAATAATTTTCAGATTACCACTGATAATCCATTTCGTAACCATCGAACTCCACCTCTTGCTGTGCACCGCATTCGGCAACAACAGTGCGGATAACCTCCTGCTCGGCAGGTGCGATTGTGAGTTTCCCCTTACGCATATCATAATAGCCATTGCGCCCGAAGCGTGCAATCAGTTTATGCATCACCATTTCTGACACGTTCACTGGCAACGTACGCACCATCCTCACAAAGCCGCGAGCATACTGTACTTTCTCGGCCGAACGATACATGGGGCACTCCCCCTCCATCTGTGCCAGATACGCAGGACTCAGGATGCTCCACTTCTGCACTTCGGCAGGCATCATCGCCACCGCCACATGGCGCAAGCAGTTTGCCGCCCTCGGGCAATCGCCCTTGATGCAGAGGGTATAGTTATTGGGGACTTTCTCGCTGGTCTTTGTTGCAGATTCTTGTGTCATAGTGTATTCGATTTAAGTGGTTGTTTAACACTACAAATATACCACTTTTATGGAGGAAAAGCAAATAATCTGATGATAGTATGCGGAGTATTGAAAAGTTTTAGTACTTTTGTCCCACTTTCCGTAGGATTATAGCGTAGTCCGCAAGGGGAGGACTTTTTGGTAAAAAAGGTGTTATTGAGATTATCTTCTAAGAACGAACTTCGCAACTTTGATTCTTGAAACGAAGATAATGGCAGTAGCGCCACATCGTTGGTTATCATCCTGTGCATAAAATGCATAGGGTTGTGATATATCGTATGGTGTGGGCTATTGTCTTATCCGTTTCAAAGGCAATGCGAAGGCCTGTTCTTAGGGTGAGACAATATGTTCCTGCACCTTATTTTTTTATTTATAAGCCGACTGTAGGGACAAGGAGGTAGGGCTTTTTATGAAAAAGTTATACGATGTGGTTGTTTTGCGCTCTTTGGCTATTGTTATGGTTGTAGCATTTCATGCTTATGGAATGATGTATTGGGGACATTTCCCTGATTTAACAGAGAGATACAAGGATCTGTACTATAACTTTAATCAATATGTCGTTAATTTCCGCATGCCTCTATTTATATTCATTTCAGGATATTTATTCTCGTACTTAGAACGAGAGAGAGGTAAATACCCGACATTTATAGATCTGTTAAAGAATAAGTTTAAGCGACTTATTATCCCATATCTTGTCTTTGCCAGTATTTATATGCTAACAACAGGGATGGGGTTTGATATTAAGGTTCTAATATCAGGTTCCTGTGCGCATTTATGGTTCATTACGATGCTATTTTGGTGTTTTATTTGCACAAGGCTATTTGGCCTCATACCTTGCAGACATCGTTTAATTCTTCAACTATCGTTACTTATTGTTAGTTTCATTCTTTTATTTATAGATATTCCAACTATTTCATTCTTTGGTATAGGATCCTTTCTAAAATGGTTCTTTTGGTTCTATCTCGGACACATATTATCTCCTTACAGAAGCCCAATATTTAATTATTTGAGTAGACGAAAATTCGTTTTATTTGCGTTAGCATTAGTGTACATTATAGAGCTCTCCCATACTATAATGTTCGTTGAAAGTGCAGAAGAGCGAGGTTTCTTTATGAGATTCGCTCACCTTGCCATCGTTCTGCTGATATGGTATTTCACTAATTGGGCTATAAATAATTCCTCTAAACCATGGTATGAAAATATTGTCTTTAAAGAGTTGAATCGTACAAGTTATGGCATATATGTATTGCATTATTGGCTACAACCATTTATAATATCCTCTACTGCGAAGCGTTTGCTACATATTGACACATTTGCAGCAAATCATCTCATCCTATTTCCCTTCTTATTTTTCTTGACTTCCCTTATGCTTTCTTACATAGCTACTAAGATTATATTGAGAACAAGGATTGGAAGGTTTCTTATAGGGTAGTATTAGGTAAGTTTCTGTTGCTACAAAGCTTCTTATCTGCAGAGAAAAAGGGATTCCCAATCAAAAACAATCATTTTCCATGACCGACACCCCACAACCGGGGTGTGGGTCTTTATTTATCAATACTACAGCGTATTACAAGCAATTACCGACACCTCAGACAAAATCCCCTTAACTTTAAATTCTTTGTTATTTTATACCCGAAAAGGTGTAAAGTAGAAATAACTCATTATCTTTACCTCCGAAAAGGTATAAATGTAATAGTTTGTGATCTGCTACCATAAAGATAGGTTTTGCAGATTATAGTATTTTATATTATCTTTGCGTGTTGAAGATATTATAGATTAATTAAATAAGTAAGAACGAAGAATCTCAATGAAGAAAGTTTTGTCATTCTCCGCGATGTTGATGCTTGGACTGTTGCTATCGCAACTGATGCCGGGCCTCATGACCGAAACACACTATGAACACACACGACATGGTATAGAGATACTCCTCGGGGTATGTTTGGCCTTTATCATGATCAATGTAGGACGCGAGTTCGAGGTCGATAAGAGTAACATCAAGTCATATGCCAAGGACTACCTTGTGGCTATGCTGGCTGCTGCTATGCCGTGGCTCTTGATTGCGATGTATTATATCTTTGTGCTGATGCCCTCGGAGTGGTGGTCACAGGGTGCGGTGTGGAAGGAGTCGCTCCTCTTGAGCCGCTTTGCAGCACCCACATCGGCTGGTATCTTGTTTACGATGCTGGCGGCTATAGGTCTGCAGAAAAGTTGGATATACAAGAAGATTCAGGTATTGGCCATCTTCGATGACCTCGACACTATACTGTTGATGATACCTTTGCAGATAGCGATGATAGGTATGCAATGGCAGATGGGTGTGATACTCGTGGTGGTGGTACTGCTGCTATGGATAGGATGGAAGAAGATGTCGTCGTATGACTTGCGTTGCGACTGGAAGAGCCTGCTCGTCTACTCGGCC
>JAZONP010000001.1:0-2729 GCA_045654565.1 Bacteroidaceae bacterium | reverse complement strand
AAAACAATCATAACAAATCGTAACACGTATGAAACAGGAACAATCGGTACGCATCCAGACCTCGGTGCTGAATGGCGTGGAGAAGAAGGTGCTTGTGTGGCTCGCCCAGCGACAGCCGCGCTGGATGACCTCGGACATGCTCACCGCCATCGGTGTGGTGGGAGCCTTGGTGGTGGCTGTGGGCTATGCCCTCTCAAACTTTCACATCGGGTGGCTATGGCTGGCCTCGATGGGCTTTGTCATCAACTGGTATGGCGACTCGCTCGATGGCACGCTGGCACGCGTGCGCGGCACGCAACGACCCATCTATGGGTTCTATCTCGACCACAATATCGACGGCATCACGATGGCCATCATGTGTATCGGTGCGGGGCTGAGCGGTATGCTCAACCTCTACATCGCCATGGCCGTGCTGGCCGTATATCTGATGCTCTCCATCTCGGTATATATCAATGCGCACCTCAAGGGGGAATTCAAGCTGACCTATGCAGGGATGGGGCCCACGGAGTTCCGACTGATCATGATCGTGGTGAACACGCTGTTTGCCACCATAGCACCGCTGCGCGAATGGGCCGTATGTTTCGATGTGTTTGGTACGCCCATCGCCTTCGGTGCACTGGATATCGTGGGGCTCATCATCCTCGTGGTGCTCGTCATCATCCACCTGAGCAACTTCAGCCGCGACCTCAAGGGGTATGAGAAGATGGATCCGGTGAAGCCATATTGAATGATGATTTATATTTAGAAGTTCAGGAGTCAGGAGTGCAGGAGTGAAGACAATAGTTTTTGACTGATGTGCTTAGTTGGGTGTTTTTCTGTGTTCATCACATTCGTCTGAACTCCTGACTCCTGAACTTCCCTATTTCTTGAACTCTCTCACCCATGCCCCTCCTTACCCTGCAAGAACTGGAACAGCTGACCCCGCTCTTCCGCGGACGGGTGGGGAGTTCCCTCGCCCGCGGCACGATGCGTCTGTTGTCGGTAGACAGGCTCAATGCCCTCTACGACCGCCATGCCCACCTCCGTGGGGCAGACTTTGCCCACAGCGTGCTCGAGGACTTAGGCATAGACTACGAGGTGTTTGTCGAGAGTGCCGAGGCGGAGTCTCAGCTGCACACCTTGGACGAGACCCCCTTCATCACCATCAGCAACCACCCCTATGGCAGCATCGACGGAGTCATCCTGGCCGATTTTTTCGGGCATCGATGCGCGAGTTACAAGATCATGGTGAACAAGATACTGAGCCGCGTGGAGTCATTGGCCTCGTCGTTCATATCGGTCACGCCCACGGGAGTGGAGCGCACGGCAGCCACCAAGGAGAGCATCATGGGCGTGCGGCGTGCCCTCGGACAGCTGCGCTCGGGTGGCGGCCTGGGACTGTTCCCCTCGGGAGCCGTGAGCGACCTCAGCCTGCGCGAGGGTTGCGTGCGCGACCGTCCGTGGCAACCGGCCATCATCAGCCTCATCGCCAAGGCCAGGGTGCCCATCATGCCCGTACGCTTCTTCGACCGCAACTCATCGTTCTACTACGCGCTCGGCCTCATCGATTGGCGTGTGCGCCTCCTGCGCCTCCCAGCCGAGGTGTTCAACAAGGCAGGACGTCCCGTGCGCATAGGGCTAGCACCCCTCATCAGCGTCGAGGAGCAGCAGGATTATCTCGCCACGCACACCATCGAGGAGTTTGGCACCTGGCTACGCAGCAAGGTATACGGGATGGAGATAAGGAGTTAAAAGTATTGCTCTATAGCCCAAAAATCCCTACCTTTGCCGACACAACGACCTATGACAAAAACACTATGAAAAAGCAAGACACCTATTCCCTTCCCGAAGAGATTGTCAACATGAGCACCCACGGTGTGGGGCTCGCCATGGCGCTGGCCGTGTGCATCTATTTCCTTGTGCGATGTAGCGGCTCGGGCTCGTGGCTGGTGCCCCACAGCCTGGCGATGTACCTGTTTGGTGTAGCCAGCTCCTATGCCGCCTCGGTAGTCTACCATGCCATCCCCGCCTCTCGGGTGAAAGCCAAGGCGCTAGCTCGCAAGCTGGACCACGCCGCCATCTACTGGCACATCGCAGGCAGCTACACCCCCTTGACGCTCATCGCCATGCGCGATGGCGGCTCGCCCGTGTGGGGCGTGACGATATGCGCTTTCGTTTGGCTCTGCGCCATCGTGGGCACGGCACTCAGCTTCCGCAAGATGAAGACGCAGAGCTACCTCGAGACCACCTGCTACGTGCTCATGGGGCTCACCATCCTCGTGGCCTTCAAGCCCTTCTACGACACCTGCGGGCTCCCCATCGTGCTATGGGTCGTGGGCGAGGGCGTAGCCTACATCGTAGGAGCCGTGCTCTATAGTTTCAAGAAGGTGCCCTACATACACTCCGTGTTCCATGTCTTCGTCATCCTCGGCGACATTTGCCACATGATTGCTACTTGGATGATGCTGCAGCTATATGTACTATAAACTCACTGCACGTACTGATAGTTTAATACTGATTGACTTCACTAAAGACCGTCTGTTTCAGGTGATTATAACTAACTGACACGTATAATAAAAGAGCAATTGCCCGCCTTGGTATAGACGGGTGATTGCTGTATGCTTAAGGTACATATCACTCTTCGAGTGCCATCATGGCTTCTTCCCACTCGGCTTCGGCCTCGGCGAGGGTGTTCTTGAGTTGGGCGTATTGCTCGAAGAGGGCTTGGTTGGCAGCGCCTGTGGGGGTGG